>QHYM01000226.1 GCA_003223295.1 Acidobacteriota bacterium
CGAAGCGGCCGAGGCCCGCGGCCGCGAACTTTTCCTGAAAACCGGCAAATGACCCAAACGATGAGCTGATGGCAGCAGCCAAGTCTCCCTTGGGCTCGCCACCGCCGCCCTTTTTCATCAACGTCCAAAATAGCGTGTGGTTCCAGTGGCCGCCGCCGTTATTGCGGACAGCGGTGCGGATGTTCTCGGGAACGGAATCGAGCCCTTTCAGCAAATCATCAATCGACTTGGACTGGAGAGCCGATTGGCCTTCCAGGGCCTTGTTCAGATTAGTGACATAAGCGCCATGATGTTTGTCGTGATGAATCTCCATCGTTTTGGCGTCGATGTAGGGTTCCAGTGCGTCGAAGGGATAAGAGAGCGGGGGCACGCTAAATGCCACGGGTTTTTCCTCCAGAGTGAGATTTGAGTCCGAAGTGGTCACGCAGCCGGCGCGCAGAAGATCCGGTGCAGCTTTTCCTGTACCGAGCAATCCTGCGCCGACGATACTCGTATTGAACAAGAATTTGCGGCGATTCATGGAAACCTCGGTGGCGCGGAGAGCTACTTGGCCAGCGGCTGCGATTATACCCCTAGCGCCGCCGGGATGGTAATGCAGCCCCTGTACAAACCCAAAACCAACTCTCCTCGCAGCGCGAGAGTTTCCGTGATCCCTCCAGAGACTCGATTTTAAGTCCTTTGGAATCAGTAGACCTCGACATCGAGTTTCTGGCTCATACAACCACCCCGAAGGGGTGGCCGGTGCTTTTCTATCACTTCCTCCACTGCGCACTTATTGGATGCGCGAGAGCGCCCAGTGGGCAGATTCGGCGACGATGGAATCGCTGCAGGCAGCCAGTCTCTTTAGGGAATCGCAGACGCGAGCATACCCCCCGCTTCCGCGCTGGATGTTTGAATTTCCCGCTGCGATGCAGGCGTTGCGCACCAGGCCTCGCCATTTGGCGCGTTTGAGAGGACTTCCGCGAAAGAGTTCAGCGAAATCCGCTCCCCTTAGGGTGAGAAGCCGTTCGAGACGGGGGAGAAATAGCGAATTGTCCTGGGCGCTCGAGGGCGTTTCGGATGCGTCCTTCGCCGAGGGCAAAGCTCTCGGCTGGAATTGGGCAATCGGGGAGACGGGAGCGCGGCGGTTCCACGGGCAAACGTCCTGACAAATGTCGCAACCGAAAACATGATTGCCCATGGGCTCGCGAAGTTCCTCGGGAATGCTGCCGCGCAATTCGATAGTCAGGTAGGAAATGCATTTGCGGGCATCCATGACATAAGGCTCGACAAACGCTTGCGTGGGGCAAGCATCGAGACATCGCCGGCAACTTCCGCACAGGTCCGCTGGCGGCAGCTCTCCGGCGCCGAGCGTCGGTTCCAAATCCAGCGCCGTGAGAATGACTCCGAGGAAAAAGTAAGAGCCGAGCGTTTGATTGAGCAGCAGCGTGTTTTTGCCCAGCCAACCTAAGCCTGCATATTTCGCAAGCACGCGCTCCTGAACTGGCCCCGTATCCGCGTAGGCGAGAGCCTCAAACGGCTCAAGAAACCGTCCTCGAAGAAGCGCCACCAGCGCGTCAAGACGCTCACCTAGCACGTTGTGATAGTCGTCTCCCCACGCGTAGCGGGAAACCCATCCTCTCGGTTCGCCATCCTGAGGGACGAAGGTGGCATCCGTCGAAAGAGCGTGTTCGGTGTTGTAGTTGAGCAAACAGACGATGACGCTGCGCACCGCGGGCATGGCCGCGCGTGGATCAGAGCGGCGAGGATCGAGAAGATACTTCATTTCGCCGGCGTAGCCGCGCTCCAGCCAATCCGGAGTGTTTTCCAGTTCCGGGAATTTCTCGGCGCGCACGACTCCGCATAGGTCGAAACCGAGACCCTTTGCGTGTTCCACAATCCACACTGTGTCGCCCGTTTCCGTCATCCAGAAGATTGTGCCGCAGGCGGTGCGTTGAAGGCGAGCGTCAGATCAAAGGCGGCGCGGAGCAGGTGTACAGCCAAACGATTCTTTTTGAGGTTAGTTAAAACTGCGAATCGCCGAGCTCTCGTCGGTAAACACATCAAATACGGTATAGAGTTTCGTGATCTGCAGAAGATCGCGGACTTTCTTGGTCAGTTGCAAAAGTTTCAAATCGCCACCTTGATTTTTTACCGCCGTGAAGCCGCTGACGAGTTCGCCAATCCCGGAGCTGTCGATGTAATCGACGTCGGCAAGGTTCAGCAGGATTTTCTTTCGCTGGTCTTCGAGAAGCCCACGAATCGTCTTGCGCAGCAACGCGCTGCCGTCGCCAAGCGTAATGCGGCCGCTCAAATCCACAACCGTAACGGGGCCAGCGTCGCGATGCGTGGCTCGTAATGACATCTTTCCTTTAAGCCCCCTGCCGAGGCGCTGTATCTTGCCCGCGCTCGCCATTTGGCGAGCTGCTGCCCGGCTCGGGCAGTTTCTTCGACATTACGATTTCCGCGCCGCCGTTCCGCCCCTGGACCACGTCGAACTCGTCCATGAAGGCACGCATCAAAAATATCCCTCGCCCCGAAGTGCTCAGCAGATTCTCTTCCGCCAGCGGGTCGGGCACGTCGGCCAGCGTGAACCCGGTCCCTTCATCCAGCACGTGAATGATCATCTTTTCAGGGGTAATGTCCAGAGCGAGATGGATTTTCCTGTCCGGGCGCTCCTGATTCCCGTAGTGAAACGCGTTGATGACGCCCTCGCGCACGCTCATCCCGATGCGGTAGCAGTCATCTTCGCCGAAGCCAGCCGCTTCCGCGACGCGCAGACACATCTCTTCGGCCAGATTGACGCTTTCGACCTGCGTCTCCAGCGTGATTTCAAGGTGCTTGGTTTCTGGCGCCATATTTGGCGTTGCTATCGCCCTGGGGCCCCACAGGGGGAACGACTAATGGGTAACACAGCGGAGGAAAGAGAGTCAATGGACGAAGCGGCTAGAACAGGCTACGCCCAATAGGAACGATCCGGCGTCCTGTATTGAAGGACCTCGCTCAAGGGGCGAGGTTCAATGTTCTCGCCTCCATCCAGATCGGCAATCGTTCGCGCAACTTTCAGGATTGCAGTCATGCGCGCGGGCGGAGAGTCCCAGCCGCGTGATGGCGTTTTCCAGCAGCTTCTCTCCTTCTACTGAAATCCCGCAGTGTTTGCGAAGCATTTTCGGCGCCATCTGCGCGTTGGCGTAAATCTTTTTCTCTCCCCGGAATCGTTCGGTCTGCCGTTCCCGGGCGGCGATCACGCGCTGCCGGACTGCTGCGGATTCCTCGGCCGACGAGGGCGCGTGTAACTCTTTGTACTTCACTGCTGGAACCTCGATGTGAATATCGATGCGGTCGAGCAACGGGCCAGAGATTTTCGATACGTAGCGCTGGATCATCGGCGGCGTGCAGTGGCATTCGCGCGTGGGATCGCCGAAATATCCGCAGGGACACGGATTCATCGCTGCCGCAAACGTGAACCGCGAAGGAAACGTCACGGAGATTGCCGCGCGCGAAATCGTGACCGCGCCGTCTTCCAGCGGCTGGCCTTGTAACACCCTGCCGATTGATATGTTTGCCGGTGAACTTTTGAGCGACGAGATGAACGTGAGCAGACAGATTGGGTCCGTATGGCCGCCTGTCAGATGGAAGGACCTAGACCAAGATTTGTCACTTAATCGAGTATCCGCGAGCTTCCATACACGCAGAGAAGGGTCGCTTGAATGCGTCGATACCCTGTTGGTGCGTGGCCTTTGCTTGGGCTTCCTGCTGCTGTTGTTGTTGGGCAGTGGCCTGCGCCGCTTGCTCTTTGGATGCTTTGTTAGCTTTCCTTTGCTTTGCTCCACCCGCCATAGTCCCGGCCACGGCTCCAGTGCTTGCTCCCTTACCTGCTTCATCGTCAGCGATCGCTCCAATCGCGGCACCTCCAGCGGCGCCCCTGGCAGCACCCTTTACTCGACCCCTTTTGCCTGCTTGGCATTGTCCGCAGCGGCCTGTTGCTCTGCTTTCTTTTGCTCCTCGGTCTTGGTGACGGGAGGCGGAGCCTGGGGGTCAATTCCCGATTGTTGTTTGGCTGAAGCGAAGCACTCGTTTTCATCCTTCAGCTGCTGTTCTGCGCTCTGCTGGTTCTTCGGATATGCATACACACCAATACTCTTAGCAGGGGAAGATGCGGCACCGGATTGTTTTGCTGGCGGGGATTGGGCCAGAAGAGGTGTTGCAAGGCAAAACGCTGCAATGATTAGAAGGTGTTTCACCATCGAATTCTCCCTTGGTATCCGGGGAGGCAATTGAGTGGACTGCCAGGGGTAGCCTCCCCGAATACTTCTCCTGTGGGGTGATGAGGTGTGACTAGTAGACCAAAACCGCGATTCCCGCCCAACTGGCAGAATTACTAGCAGCGCATCCGGGGAGGCAACTCCAATCTGGAGGCCTCCCCGAATACCGGTCCGGCCCGTTCAGTTCTGAGGGCTGAGGGCCGCCTGGGATTAACTAGACCCACCACGATTCCCAGCAAACTGGGAGAATTACCAGTGGCGGCTAGGATTGATCACTAAGGCGCGTCCCTGCGCTCGGTGAACGCTGCGATCTGATCGTCAATTTTCCTGATCTCCAATGACATACGAACGTCGCCCGGATTTTGAATGAACTGCTTGAACAGCAGATTCCGCCTGGCTTTCAATTCTTCAAGTCCAATCTTTCGGTCGTCGGAAGTTGCTGACATCTTTTCCTAATTGGCTTAGAGCGTAGTATCCGGGGAGGACATTAGAAAGGGCTCGAGGGGTGGCCTCCCCGAATACCGCTCTCGGACGACAAACACAATGCACCAAACCTCGATTCCCGCCCCACTGGCAGAATTACCAGTGATTGATTACAAGGCGCAGACCGTCACGCTCGCGGATTGAAATGCACCAGAGGCGGGCTAACCACGCCAGCGCTTCCCTCTGCGAGCGGCACCAATCACTCTCGGTGAGAAGCACAAGAATACAAGCACGCCGACTACGACCAATATTAGGAGCACCGGCATTTTTGTGCCTCGATTGCTAACAGCATGGTTTTCGCCGCAATTCGAAGGAACTGGTAGTTTTCACAGTTGGGGCGAATCGCGGTTTGGTCCATTTGTCTTCGACTAAGCGGGAGGCGATTAGGGCGAGACGTTATCCTAAGCATTCTGGCGTGGGGCCACAACAGGCGGTTAGTGGCTACTTTACCGGTAACCGCGGCGCAAGCAACCTTTTGCAGTGTCTTCTCCGTCTCACTGTCCGATTCGAAGGGGTACTGCCCTGAAACTACTTCGTATTAGTCGCCTTATCTGGGTGCCCGGATTGAGCGGAGCAAATGCGGTCTCTCTGTAGCTTGCTTCTTCTGCTTTGTCTAAACGATGCGTGCATCGCGCAAGAGAGCGTTTCTGCGCAGCCTGCAATCACAGTGCGTTCAACTCTGGTTATGGTCCCGGTGTTTGTGAACACTAAGAAAGGACAACCAGTATTTGACCTAGAGGCTGATGACTTTCGGCTCACCGACAACGGAGTGCAACAAACTCTCACACTTGAAAAAGATACTGATTCGGAGCCGCTGGCATTGGCAGTCGTCGTTGAGACGGGCGGTGCTGGTGTAAACCATCTCAGCGATTATCAAGGACTAGAGTCCATCCTTGACGCGCTAATTGGCGATGTCGAGCACATAGTTGCGGTAGTCGGCTTTGATAGCACGCCCCACCTGATTATCACCTTTACGCAAAAAACAGAAGACGTTTCACACGCTCTTGCAACCCTTTCCGCTGGCGACCGTGATGCAGCCATATTAGACGCTGTTGCGTTCGCCGTCGGGAAACTACGGGACCAGCCGACGCGCTACAGACGTGCGATTGTGCTCTTTAGCGAAACGATTGACCAAGGCAGCAAGACTTCGCTGAACGACGCTCTCCGGCTTGTGAGCGATACAAATACAGCAATCTACAGCTTCGGTTTTTCAAGCGCGCGGTCAGCAGTCTCGCACGAGGCATCGAAGTTCAGCGGAAAAGACCCTGGGCCAGCGCATGGCTGTTTCAGCCGTACGGGGGCCGACCCGGAGTATGACGGTCACTACAGCAAGCAGGTGCTCGATTGCATCAGTCAGCTTGCTCCGCCTCTTCGACTGGCCACTATGTCCTTTCTAGCTGCTCGCAATGGTTTGCGTACGAACAGTGCTCAATCAATGGCGCGACTCACTGGCGGCGAGTTCCACCAATTCCACGACGCTAAGGACCTCAAGTCGGGCCTCATCGCGTTGTCGAATGATATACCCAATTATTATGTCCTAAGTTTTCGGCCGCCAAATCCCATACCCGGCCTGCACGCGCTGCATGTGACCACAAAGGACCACCCACAATTTGTGATGAAATTTCGGCGCGAGTATTGGGTCGATGACGCGGGGCAGTAGCGAGAATCCTCGCGGCTATGTGTCGACTCCGGGTTCTGGGAAGTCGCGTTGGCGGTAACTGTGTTTAGTGCCTGGCAAGTTGGGTTGCCCAAAAACAGTTCATTGTGGGCAGTCTAAACCTTTAGACGTCCCATGATATGGACATGCGCGTGGGGCGATCCTGCCTACATGATGTATGCGTCAGTAGTCTTGTGTCTGGTGGACAGCCCCTTCTTCGTATCGAACGGCCACGGGATCATCCAGTGTGGGCCGACAGAAATCAGCGGACTCGTTGGCGTCATAGGGATCGGAATCGCTTCGCTGAGTGGCGCCGACACGGGCAGAACAGGGAACCGGATTGCCCGAGTCTCATCTCGTGGTTTGTACTCCTAATTTACAGTGACTTGGACCGTTGTGGAGTGGCTGAGGTTGCCTGACGTTCCTGTAATCGTCAGCGTGTAAGTGCCGGCGGGAGTGCCCGGGGGCCTTACGGAGAGGGAAGCCGTCATAGTTACGCCGGCATAGGAGGCGGAGATGGTGACAGGAGTGGAAGCCGACACCGCGCTCGTGTTCACAGAAAACGTGGCGCTCGTAGATCCGGCAGCGACCGTCACGCTCGACGGAACGGTCGCCGAGGTGCTGTTGCTCGAGAGATTTACCGTGGCACCGCCGCTTGGAGCGGCTCCGCTGAGAGTCACCGTGCCAGTGGA
>QHYM01000227.1 GCA_003223295.1 Acidobacteriota bacterium
GAATCCGCTCATCGACGCAATTCTAACCCTACCAATGTTTGGACTCTGGTTTCTAATTCGCGCTAGCACTTTCTGATTTTGAATGAGTCAAATCCATACAGCGTCAAGAGAATCGAATTCTACCGGCAAAGAACGGGATAGTGAGTCGGGCCTTGATAACTTTGGAGCTAGGTACGATTCGTCGTCCATGGGGCGCTTCATGAGTCCCGATCCGCTAGGCGGGCTGAAGGTCGACCCCCAGACCTTGAACAAATACAGCTACGTGCAAAACAACCCAGTCAACCTGACCGACCCGAGCGGGTTGTACACGTGCAAAGACGACAACAACCAGTGCAAGAGCAAACAGGACATAGCTTTCGAGAAAGCCCGCCAACAAGACCTGAAATCGAAAGACGCAGATGTCGTGCGCGCTGCGAACGCTTATGGAGACCCGACGAAGGACAACCACGTGAGTGTCGGTTTCGCCGATTTGGACAAAAAGGGCGAGGGCGGGGTTACAACCTCGACGCTCGGAGCAGACGACAAAGGGAATCTATTTGCGCAATCGGATGTGACCATTAACTCGAAGCTCTCTGGAAGCGCACTCGACGCAGCCGTCGGCCACGAGGGGAGCCATGTGGCCGATGCTCAGGATGTCGTTAGCTCCATCGCTACTACCAACACCGCGCCGTACTTCACCATCGGAATGGACATCACTCGATACCAGTCGGAACAGCGTGCTTATGCTGTCACAGATTCGATCTTGCGATCACAGAATGAAACCAACCACTTTGCCTGCGGGCTAAGCGACTGCATTCTCGGTAGAGGTTTAACAATGCCTGGACAACTCACAGACACGATAGATCGCATCCTGGCCAACTCGCCCCTTTACCGGAGCAAAGACCTTCTCCCTGGCAGTTTTGTTCGCGATGTGCTTGTGTGCTGCGGAATCCCTGGCCCAAACAGCAGCGCCACAAACGGGTCCAAAGGCAACGTCCCTATGCGTCCTGCAAAAGACAGTCGCTCAGGGGGAGCACGAGACGGTACGCGTTTCCGGCGTGTACGGACCTGGCCTAGACCAAATAGTTCTGGAGGATGCCGAGTGTCCGAGTGATTCCACATGGGTCGAACTTGCTTTGCGTTCGCAGGAGAACAAGGACAAATTGCGCAAGATGCTCGACGATTCCCGGCGAGCTTACGTTGTGGTGGAGGGCGAGTTTTATGGTCCACCCTTGCCCGATCCGAAGCTACCCGACGCCATCAAGAAGGACTACCATCCTGGCTGGGGCCATCTTGCAGCATTCAAGACCAAGTTGGTTGTTCATGCGATCCGTGAAGTGAAGCCTGCACCAACAGACCGCACGAACGGAGCTTCCTTAAAGCCTCCGCCTTCCGAGGCAGCGCACTATCCAAATTTGATCCGGGCCGATCTTCCCTTGTATCCGCCCGTGGCCCGGACCGCGCACGTCAATGGCACAGTGGAAATCCAAGTAACCGTTGAGCGGGGAGCTGTTGTCGATGCCCAAGTCAAGTCGAGCACTAGCCCGCTCCTTTCGACTCCGGCAAAACTTGGCAGTTTCAGTCGGAAGACCGCACGACCTTTCCGGTGACGTATGTGTACCAGATCGAGGGAGAGCAAACGTCACTGCCCGAGAACCCGAAGGTCGAACTGGACCTCCCGCGTCTGGTGAAAGTAACGGCCAAACCGTTCAAGCCAACGTGCAGCGACTGCGGCGCTCAGAACCGCAGCGGCAGTGGTGTCGCGACCGTGGACCCGAGGAATGGCAACCTGCATCTAGCGGTGCCGGTTGTCGTGAGCGCGAAGGCGAACCAGTAGCGCGCGCGGGGGGCTTAGCCAGGCCGAAGATAGCTGGCCGGTGGGGAGCAGCGGAGAAGAGCGGCGCTGCTGCGCCGGGAGTGGGTATGACACGTCACCCCTAAAAGGGTGCTGCACAGCAACTTTGGTTGCTATATTAGGAACCATCAAGAAATCAGCGACTTACAAAATCTGCGGCGCTGTAGAGTGCCGGATGCTTCAGTCGGTTAACTGTGACTGGGAGGCACTAACATCATAAATCTATGCCCCCTTTGTGGTAGCGAGGCCGTCAGGCAGTTGAGGTTGCCCCATACTGTTGCTTGGCGGTGCCGAGCAGACAGTTGCGGCTTGCGATTTGCTTCTCCACAGTTGAGTCACCAGGACCTTGCGCGTGCCTATTCGACGCATTATTACCTACCGGCAGACGACGGTCACTCAGGCAAGTATGAAGACACTTCATATCTTGTGACGCCTCAAGTCGTCCCACAACTGGAATCTGTTCTAGGAAGTTTGAGGAGCTTGCGATTGCTCGATTACGGTTGCGGACGGGGGTCGATTTCCGGTGTCGCCCTTGAGGTGGGCCTTGTGCCGATAGGGATTGAGCCTGACGCCGTGGCGCGAAATTTTACGTCCACTCAATTCGGAGTGCCCGTGTACGCAAATCTTGAAGAGCTGCGTTCGCAACACCCCGAGGCACAATTTGATGTAATCATCCTTTGGAATGTAATTGAGCACTTGCGGCAACCTTGGTTGGACCTGCGAGAATTGCGTATTCTTCTGCGTCCGGGAGGTCAACTCCTTATAGGCACAATGAATGTTAAGTGTCTGCGCGCGCGCATAGAGGGCGCACGCTGGGTGAACTACCAGAACCCAACACACTTCTATTATTTCGATCGAAGATCGCTCGAACGCGTCATAGCCTCAGGCGGTTTCCCGCAAGCGCAGGAATGGAAGCCCAAAATACGTTATCCACAACACAGCACAATGAGGCACTGGTTATACAAGGCTTCGAGTTTGTTCGAATTATCGGACGGTCTGTATTACCTATGTTCGGCCCGCGAGGGCAGCTGCAAACGAGAATGAGTCATAGGATAAATTTGGACCTAGATGACGGGCGTCTGCTCCTTCGACCGAGTAGACTTGCCGGTCCTGCTAGTTGAGGAACGCCGGTCATCGTTTTCTCCGCCGGTCAAACTCCAGCCAGTCCTGCTTGAGAAGTTCTTCCAACTCGCGCCTGTCCTCGCCCGATTCGCGCCGTTCTTCCGCCTTCCAGTAATACCGATCACGATAACTCAGCATGTGTAGGAAGATGCCGCAACCAGAACAGGTGGTCAAAAACATCTGATTTTGGTCGTTTGGGAACTCTTAGATAAACGCGCCGTACTCCTACGTTGCGCGGGCCTCAGTAGTTTCCTTTACCCAGTCAAACATCGCTCCTGCGCGCCCGTATTGCTATGGCGGCCATTTCTACGACCAGGGCCTATTCCTCTTCGGACATCCTCTGCCACAGGAAATTGTACATCCTGCTTACGCGCGGCTCGATCTCGCTGAGGTGGCGCGTTAACTTTCCCTAGGTTTTGGCGCAACTCGTCAATCTCCCGCACAGGCGTTCAATTAAATCCTCGGCATCGTCCAGATCAAAAGCCAAGAATACCTCCAATTAGTTGTTACAACAACCATTCTGCTTTATGGCACAAAGTGAATTTGCGATTCGAGCACTTTTCCGGCGACCGCGCGATGTCTTTACCTGCCCGGCTCATGTCCCGATTTTCTTAGGCTTACCTGCCATCCTGCACTTCGTCATTGGGGCACGCATTCTGTCCATCATTCGGGCGCGCCTCGACCTCGGTTAGCTCGTTCGTAAGCTCGTTGGTTTCCTTACGTTCGTTCCTAAGTTCGTTCGTAACTTCGAGCGTGCGTGCCCGTTCTCGTTCTCGCCTATCGTCTAGATCCATCGCCGCTTGTGCCGCTACGCTTGCCTTTAGTTGCTTGGCCAACTTCCGTTGTTCCTTCAAGAGTGTCATGGTTTCTTTAGGCGTAAGGTTCGGGTCCTTCACTTTACGTAGAACCGCCCTTATCAAGCCCCGGAGCACTCTTTCAGTCACCATGCCGGGTGGTGGGTCTTTTCTTCTCATTCGTGCTGCCTTGATTCGATCTCTCTCCTATATTGCGCTTCAAACTCTGGCCATGACGGCGGTTCCCAGTTCATTTCCTCGGCCACTTTCACGGCTTGCCGGTACAGGGCGTCAACGGGATCGGCGGCGTCGTCATTTACGAGATCGGCTTGCGGTCTCGCCGAGGCTTTGAACAGTTCCGATAGGTCGCTCATCATTCGTACCATCTCGCTTCTAGAACCTGGCTGCTCAACAGATCGCGGTCGTACTCAAAACTCAAGGGCGAATCGAGCGGGGATTCCGTTATTGGAGCGGACGGGGGAGTTTGCGCCTTCAATTTCGTTTGCTCTTTCTGTTCGTTCATCAATTCACCAATTCATGCCCGTCATCGACTGCCGTGGGAAGCGCGTCCGAAAGTACTCGCAGATGAAAACGCAGGGCAAGCAACCCAGCTTCCGCAATTCGAAGCCGCAACGCGTCTGGCAATGCCGTGTCTCCTTCCGGAAGCGATGCAAACTTTAATTTCGCTGGCCAAACGCGGAGGCGGCGTTGTAACAATATCGTCGAGCGCGGATTCGATGTTCGACAGAATGGACTCGCACTTTTGCAAATGACTGGCAGGCACCTTAGGGTGGTCGCGCAGCATTTCAATATATAAGTGTTGACGCTGTAACGCTTCCAATACCGGCAGGACCCGCTGGAGTTCCATGCGATTTCTTTCTGAAGAAAAAAGTTGGGAGCCGCCCCGTAGGGACTAGGAGAGAGTCAAAGGACGGCTCCGGCCCTTCGGTGCCTACTAGACCAAAGGGGAACTCAATCTACCTGCAAATTTTCTATCCATCGCTTGCGCATCGCTTCTAAACGCTGCGCCCGCCGTTGCTCGGCCTCATCTTGTTCACGCTTGGATTGTGCATCGTCAACTATTTGCTGGGCCGCGTCCTGCGTTTTGCGCATCATTCACCTGGCTTGACACTTACGGCGAACAAACCTCTAGCCTGCTTAATTCGTTAGAGTCGAAGTTTTATCGTTCGACGGTCGGAATTTTTGGTTTTTTGGCGTTTGAGTCATCGCGCGAGGCGTTGAAAGGCCGCAGTGAGGACGAAGTGCTGCATGACGATGGAGGAAGACAGTTTTTGGAGCAGGCTTCGCCCTTGACGTGCGAGACAAACGGATTGGCGACGCAAGAGGCGGCTAACTGGTATTGAGGGCCAGCGCGAGTTTGCCGAACAGCGCTTGCCAGGGCCAGCCCGTGGCCAGATGAACCCGGATGCAGCGCGCGGTTGGACGGATGCGAGCGCCGATTTTGAAGAGCCGGGCGCGCAGCGTTTCGATTTGGATCGAGCGCCACGCTTGCGGCAGTTGCAGCAGACGAAACAGATTGACCAAATTGTAGGCGAAGGCATGCAGCAGCAGGCGGAAGGCGTTGGCCAAAAAGCGGTGGCAGCTCAAGCGGTCGGCGCGGAAACCGTTCTTGAATTCCTCAATGCGGTTTTCACATTCACCGCGGTCGTTGTAAAAAGCGAAGATCTGGGAAGCTCGGCCCGCGACATTGGTGATCAGGAAGCGTAGATTGGTTCCCACCGCGGTGTGCTCGGCCTTGTAGCAGATGTGCCGCTGGCGCGACCAAGAGCGCGCGCGGTGACGAAAGCTGGAGAAGCTGCGCTGCGGGAGTTCCGTGCGACGATAACGGCGCTTCAGTTTTTTCTGGAGGGGCTCGGCGCGGCGCTGGAACACGCAATTGGCAGGAATGCCCAGTACGTATTGGATTCCGAAGAACTCGCAGAACTCATAGAGCAGCGGCAGAGCGAAGCCGGCATCGCCGCGCAGCTTGATAAGCACGCCGGGAAAAGCGCGCTGCAATCGCGGCACGATCCGCAGTAAGAGGGGCACGATGCGGGCGTGACTGGAAGCATTGCCCGGTCGCAGACGCGCGCTGAGCAAGCATCCGGTGTGACGCTCGAAAATCAGCATGGGGTGGTACATGTGCTGGTCGTAGGCGCCGTTGAAGAAACTGAATTGCTGCTGGCCGTGCGTGGGATCGTCGGTGGAATCGATGTCCAGCAAGATTTCCCCGCGCTGGCGGACCTGCCGGCCGCAAAGACGAATGAACTGCTCCACTAAGGCGTCGTTCAGATGCACCAGGCTGCGCGCGGAAGGCGCGTTTTCCCAGCGGCTGAGGGTCGGTTGGGAGCCGAGCGGCTCCCCCAGCTTCTGATCAGCGACGATTTGCAAGGCCGGATCATGGCGCAAGCGGTCGGCGTCGTTGGCGTCCTCATAGCCGGCCACGATTTGGTAGATGCGTTGCCGCAACAGCGCCAGCGCGTCGTGCTGCACGCGCTCCTCCTGGCGCGGGTCGCCGAGCAGCGCGGCCCAATCGCGCGTCAGATGATGACGCTCATCGAAGGCCCGCAGCGGCAGCAGGCCGGCATCACTGGTGATCTGTCCACCCGAAAAATCGGCTCGAATGGCTTGATGTTGGTAGAAAGAAAATGGGAGCTGTGGTATACAACAAGATGTCATTTTTAGGTGCTCCGAAAGAGAATGCCGGGTTCTTCGAAAACCCAGTGTTCATCAATCTTTTAGAGCACCTTTTCTTTTTTAGCCAGCAAAATCGTGAATAATTAAGGCTAGGGTTTGACGCTGAATAAAACCCCACGCCTTCACGTTATCGAAAAACTTGACCTGCCCGCGTTCTCTGATTGCCTGTGCTGCTGCTGTTTCCACTTTCACTGCCTTTCTTGTAAAAAAATTTAATTCGCCGCCGCTGTCCCCTCTAGCGGTTTCATACGCAGCGGCAATTCCAGCACCGTATCCGCTTGTTCCTTCGCGAGCTTGGCATGAACCTGCCTCGCCAACTCGACAGCTTTTGCAAACGCCTGCGGATCATCGAGCGCAATCTTGATGGGAGCAAACGTTTCCCAAACGAGCAGGATGTTGATCACGGCTCCTGTGATCCTGTCAGCTTGTTCCTGCGACACAGGTCGGTTCCGCAAGTAATCCGATAGGCGGGCGGCTGGCACGTTCGCTATGTCTGCCAACTGCTGCTTGGGAATTTCGTGCGACTTGATTACGTGAATTGCGGCGTCCTGCTGTATCTTGTTATACAAGAAATTCCTCTTCGTTTCGTTACCAACAAAAAAGTTATGTTGCTCTTGGTATTGCTCTGCATCAGCGACCAAATCATCCCGTACAGGAATTGCCTCTACGTTTGGTTCAGCATGCCCAATCTGACTTGCTGTCCAAGTTGTCCTATCGCTGAACATCTTTGGGTCTGGCTTTGCTGCTTTCTTACAACCCTCGCACAGCCGGTTATCTGTACCGGTATACGCAGGTAAAAATCGTATGGCTTCGTGCTGTCGCGCAGTTGGCAGCACCAAATTGTCGACCCCTATCGCTAATCCGTTCTGGCAGGCGGCGTTCCAACATTCCCGTTTAGCTCTGACGTGGCTTTGTTTCGTAATCGTCGGCGGACGCCACTCGCTCGCAGGATCGTGGAATGGTACGGTTGGAATCGCAGTCTCCCACGTTTCCAAAACTTCCTTCGAGATATGATCGGGCCGTAAACTTGACCCCCAGCCGAGGGTGCACAAGAAACGGGCTTTGATTCGCTGATGCGGTCCCCGCCGCAATCCCTTAATCCATTTGCGGCTTTTTTTCTTCGCGGACTTGGCAATCCGGCCCGTAGTGGATTTACTTTCGCCACGCTGCTCTGCAAGTTCCGAAATCGTTGCGCCGGTCTTGATGGCGGATTCTAGGACGCGGTACTCCTCGTCCGTCATTTCGCCGCGCAACTCGTAGAACGCGAATGGCAGGTCGATCTCGACTTCGCCGGAGATGGTGTCCCCGAGGCTGGTTTTGTCGGTGCCTTCGTCTGTTACGCTGACCGGCTCATCGAGGCTAGCCGCTGATATTCCCGGTTTGCGCTTTTGCGTCTCGCGTCGGCGTTTCTCATCTATGAGGGCGTTCGTGACAACTCGGGATACGTACCGGGAGACGCTGCGGAATCCATCAACCCCGTTCCAAATTTCCTCGATCTTTGCTCGGGCCGCCGTTAGTTTCTGCTGGGCGATCTGAATCAGGTCGACGATGTTGGGGTAAAACGCATTAGGAACTGAGCCTTTGCGAGTCATTGGACCCGCCCCCGGTTGAGCGAAAAGACCACGCTGGCACGTGGAATCAATAAACTTTTTCACTTAATGCACTTAACGCAGTCATGGTCATTTCGCTGGTGTTATCAGCCCCGGCCAGGGGGCGAAGGCTTTCCGCCTTCGTGGATAAATAACGCAATCCGTCCCGCTTTTATCCCAACTATTTTCAACTTTTTTAGTGGCCATCCGGCGCGGCGCATACTCGGCTCTTTCTTTTTCCGGGCATGGGAATTACAGGCAAGGACTTCTTTTGCCCAAAGCTCTTTCCTTGCGTACAGGGGCCGGTTTTAGGCCCCGAAGGTTTTGAAGTTGGTTGGCGCGCGGGGTTCTCTATCTCTACCTCTACCTTTACGTCTACTTCTACATATAAGAGGGGGTGTCGAAATGACACCTGTTTTTCGAGTTTTATTAGATCGCGTGGTAAATCGCGCATTCGACCGCGCGATAAATCGCGTGGTAAATCGCGTGGTAAATCGCGTGGTCTGAGAAACGACACCGGTTTTGTATTGGCTTTTTGCATGTTTTGATGTTTTTGCAATAAAAAACAGGTGACTTTTCGACCGCAGTCTGTGGGGTATGCTCACGATTCGTCTACAGACAGAACGTCAACAGACATATAGAAACATACAAACCGTGTTCCAGTTTCCCGTTCCCGACCCGGCAGACCTTCCGCCGCCCTCTATCGCTCAGCAATTTTTTGCGGCCATTGCAATGCTGTTGCTACTTTTTAGCTTGGCCTTGTGGCTGTTGCCTGCACCATTCAGCCGACGAATTCTCCGCATCATCCTTGGCGGCGTGTGGCCGTTCACCGTAGCGGATCGCTGGATTCGAGCGCATCTGGAGCATCGTCAGTGAATGCGGCCACGGATACGGCAAAGCTGCGCTTGCTTGGCGCTTGGTGTGGCAAGACGATGCACGAAGCCGAGCCTGGCGGCGAGAATGGCTCCGTCAGCCACGGGATCTGCGATTCCTGTGCTGACCGTGAACGCGCGAAAGGCCAAGCGACAGGCCGGACTGGGTTCGTTCCTTGGAGGAGCTCTCGTAGCGCCATGGGCGATCAGAATGAAAAGTTGAAGCCAGTAACGGACAGCGATGACGGAAAAAGACCGACGTGAATTTCATGACGAGTTTAGTGAGGCCGAATTCTTTGGCTTTGCCAAATCATATCTCTCAGAAGCGTTTCCCAACCCTCAGCGGGTTGGCTGCCCACCGGATTGCGACCTACAGCGCATGGCCGCACACCCCGTCGAGGCTCGCGACGCGGTCAGCCAACACTTGACCTGCTGTTCACCGTGCTTCAACCGCTACATGGAAATTTTATCCGACCTGAAACGAAGAGGCTAAAGCCAGTTCGAAGCACAGGAGCAGGTCAACACAGTAATATGGGAAAGCGGATCAAAAGCCGGTCTTTGCAAAGTAGACCATGGTGTGGCCGTTGCCTGTCACTCCCGGCAAGAAGTTCGTCGCGGCGGAGAGGAAAACAATATAATGGCCGTCGGCGCTGATGGCGGGGTAGTCGCTGATGGCATTGGCTTCGGTCTGAGGATTCGGTGTGTTGGTGACCGAAACACGCACGGTGCTGGGGATACACCCAGTGGGTGCGTTGTAGCAGGTGTCGCGGACGAAAATGTCCTTCCACGCAGCGGGAGCGAAAGTATCTCCGGGAACCAAATTCGAGGCCAGAGAAGCGAACGCGACGAAGCGACCATCCGCGCTCATAGCCTCATTGTTACTTCCCTGATTGGCGACCGAGCCGTCATTTGCCAACGAAGCTAGGCTGGTGGTCGGCGTGCAGCCGGAGGGCGCACCGTTGCACGTATCATGGCACATTGTCGCCGAAGGAATCAAACGACTGGTTCGCGGCAACGGCGGTGTTGCTCAAGTCTGCCATAACGGTGCTTGGCGTGCAGCCGGAAGGAGCGCCAATGCAAGTATCCCGCCGGTAGACATGCTTATAGCCGCCCGTCGAAGCACTGGTTAGATTGCTGGCCCAAGAGGCAAAAGCGACAAATCGCCCGCTTGCGCTAACGGCAGACGGAGTGCTGTTTTGATTTCCTGGACTACCGTCTGGTGCGGCGGAGACGAGGGTTGCGCCAGGCACACAGGCGGAGGGTGCGCCGTTGCAGGCATCCCAGATGTATACATTGCTGACACCTGGACTTGTGCCTGTGGTGTTGAAAGTGATGAACCGGCCGTCAGAGGTGATCGCAGGATTCCCTCCTCCCGCAGCACCCGAAGGCGTGATTGAGATTATAGTAGTAGTTGGCGCACAGCCAAGAGGAGCGCCGGTGCAAGTGTCACGCAGAAAGATGCAGCCGAACAACTGGCTGGGGCTGCACTGCGGTGTATTTGGCAGGATGTTTGTTGCGGCAGTATCGAAGGCCACATATCTACCGTCAGCGCTGATTGCGGCGTGATAGCTGTGACCATTGACGGGAGACCCATCCGATGTGACAGTGATTCGCCATGTGCTTGGTGTGCATCCAAAAGAGGGGGCGCCGATGCACGTATCTCGCTCGAAGATTTCCGCATATCCGCTGGTGTTCGTTCCAGGTGCCAGATTTGTAGCCAGCGACTGAAACGCCACGTAGCGGCCCGTTGCACTAATGGCGGGCGTGTTGCCGCTGCCAGTATCCGCGTTGGCTGGCGAACCGTCCGGGGCGGCGGTAACCATCGCGATCACTCCTGCAGCCACCGCCGCTGGGGATGCCACGCTAAAGGACAGTGCGTTTGACGTTACGGGGGAATCTTTCACTGTGATTTGGGCTGTGCCAGGCTGCGTTAAGAGACTCGCCGGAATCGTCGCCTGCATATTCACGCTGCTGCCGAACGACGCAGACAGAGCTGTGGTGTTCCAATAGACAGCAGATGATGATGTGAACCCGGTGCCGTTGAGATTGAGGATGGTGTTGCCTGACCCTGCCACAACGTATGTGGGAACAATGGATTGGAGGACGATGTTTGGGGGTGGCGGCGGCGAGCTTGATGACCCTCCGGCACATCCGCCAAAAAACACCAAGAGCGCGGCAAGAGGAGCCAAGCTGGCTGCGCCCCTGGTGTTTGTGTTGCCCACTCTTAGTCTGTTCCTCCAGTTAGGCTTGACCCCGAAAGAGCCGCTGTGAAAGCGGGGCCTGTGAAATACTGCGTGTTATAAGTATACGATACGGACGTGGGATAGTTCGTGATTATGCCGTCGAACTTCGCCGTCAGGTAGATTGTTGAACCGGAGACTGTCGCCGAAACCGGTCCTTGAGTTTGCGCATTGACGACGTTGGCTAAGGAAGTCGCAATACTACCAGGAGTATCCGAAACTCCTTGGTAAGAAACAGTGAAGGCATCGTTTCCGACCGACAAAGTGATGCTGCCGCTATCGTGAAAAGTCTGACTGGGGCAGGGGTGCTCCGCAGGGGGACAACCGTATGTTATGGTTCTGCTGAGGTCTTGCCCGCTTATCGTTGCCCAACCCGTACCCGGTGATCCGACCGGACTGCCCACGTACACGGTGACCGGCTGGCCAGCAACGAGGATGGTTCCCTTAAATGAAGTGGCGCTGCCGTTTGAGGCCACAGAAAAAGTGAAGTTCCCACTGTTCGTGCCCGTCTGGCTAGCAGTGACGGTGATCCAGCTCACTTGGGGAACCGCGGACCACACGCAGCCGATCTGAGTTGAGACGCTGACCGTTGCGCTCCCGCCGGACGCGCCAAAGAAGAGCGAGGCTGGCGACAAGGTGTAAGTACAAGCGGCGTTCTGAGTGATGGTGACCGATAAGGTCTGGCTCAAGTTGCCGAAGGTGATGGTTCCTGAGCGCGGCAGGTTGGTCGTATTTGCCAGAATAGAAAAAGTTACGTTGTTCGTCCCACTGATTACGCCAGAAGGCGCGGAAATCGAAATCCAGGGAGACTGAGAATCGGCATGCCAACCGCAGCCAAGTTGGGTGCTTACGCTCAGCGTGTAGGTAGTAGCCGAGGGGCTGAACGTTAGGCTAAAGGTGGAGGGGGAAAAAGTGCAGCTTGCCGCGGTCGGAATCTTAAACACTTGAGCAAGAGCGGCTTCGAGTTGGTTGAGCGTCTTCTTGCTGTGGGTTTCGCCCACGTGCGCGGCTGAGTCCGAAATAGGAAACTGCTGGGCCGAGCTTGCAGGATACTGCTGGCTCGCCGACGGCACAATGCCATCTCCCGGCGACGCCACCAAATTGTTCCAGAAGCCATCTATCTTGTTCATGTTGTTGATGACTGAGGCAAAAAAATTGGCCAGATCGAAGTCGCAAAAAATTTCCGAGAGAATAAACCCAACTACCGCTGAATAGTAGACAATTTGCGCGGCAAAATAGAAGGTGGGACCCTGGCAGCCGAGGCTTTTTCCGCATCCAAGATCACCTAGCAAGCGAAATAGGACCCAGCGCGATTTGGCGTTGCCCAAAATTCCCGCTTGAAGAAAGCTCTCGGGATAGCTATTCAAGTTGCCGATGAAGTTGCTGCACTGGTCGTTAGGGACCATGTCACAAGTGTCGGGCGCGGCTGTGCTATAGGCGAAGTTGAAGACGGCCGGAGTTCCTTGTTGGACTGCGCCGTTTACCACCGCGAAGGCGATGTAGCAAGCGGGACTGTCGTATTGACTCTGGCAGCCCAAATCGTTGAGGAAGTTGTCGCCCAGGCTTTGGAGCTTGCTCTGCACGTAGTCCTGCGCATTCAGCATGAGAGGAACGCCTTGGTGCGGTGTGCCGACGCTGGCAACGCCTGAAACGATATTCGGCTGGTTCAGCGACTGATAATGTTGCGCAGCACTGCGAGCGATGAGTCCGCCCTGGCTGTGCCCGATCAATGCGAAGGCCGAAGCTGCGCTTGCGTTTATCGTGTTTTCCAAGCCAGTGGCTTGCTGGCTGAGGGCGCTCGACCAGCTCGAAGTGGGAATCAGCACCGTACCGAGTTTGAAATCTTGTTGCAGTATGGGATACAGGTATTGCCAAGTGCAGCCGTCGCTCGCCATGCCGTGTTGCATGACAAGATTTCCCGTTCCCCCATTGTTGTTCGTCGGGTTCGGACAGTTGGTGCTGGAGCTGGCTGTTTGCGTTAGGGCAGTGCTGATGGACGTGGGGCTGGGCGGGTTTTGCGCCGTGTATCCTCTGTTTGTGCGCGCCGTATCGTTCGCGCTGTTGTCGTACCACGACAGGTTGGCAAACTGAAGAGTCAGGGTTTGACTGCCACTCGAATCGTTCGGTGTGGACGTGACGCTGGTGGCGACCCAGTTGCTACCCAGTTGCGTGTAAAGCCAATTCTGTGTTCCGCCCGGCCCGCTGCTGATGGACTTGGACATTGTGTATTGTTGTGGGCTTGAGTTGACGTATTGGAGTTGGGCGTTCTTTTGCTGAGCGTACGTGTTGAGGTTGGGCACGACGAGCGCGCAGATTGGGGAGCATCCGGGATCGATACCCAGCAGATTGAGCAGCGTCAGTGCGCCAACATTGGAGGCCGCTGGCACGACAGGGAATGGGTTTCCGGTATCGTCAAAAACAGTAACCTGTCCGCCCGCAAAGCGGATCATGCTTATTCCGAGTTGACTTCCTGTGGACCCTGTGGGTTGCAGATTCAATACGAGTCCGCCATTCGAATCATAGCCAGACTCAACGTGGTAGGTCTGCGTGCTGCTCACGCTCAGCGTGCTGCCGGTGACCGTTCCCTGGAAATTCAGGGTGGAGTCATAGACGACCCACGTGTCGGCGCTGTTGATGCCCGAGTTTTGCGAAAGCTGGCCGAAAGTGGGTTTCAAGGAAAAGAGTAGAACAATCAGCAAAAGAGCAAGACGAATTGTACGCATGAACACCCCTCCTGTGCCGAATCCACGAGCCAAAAACGCGCAGGGACGTGGAAGGGAATCGCTCGCGGACTCTAGTGGCCGAGCTTGCCGAATGCAAGAACCCAGAAGAATCAAAAATGGGGCAGTTTGCCCAAATTCTTCCTATTTCTGGCTCGAAGGGATGCTCTGCGTTTTGCGAGAAGACGCTCTGCGTTTCTGGCGAACATCAACTTTGGCAGTCGTCGAATACGCGTTCAAAAGGCCCTGAGACAGTCGAAAACGCAAGTCTTTTGGCGGCAATCCGCACACACGCTTAATTGCGCGAGCGAAAGAGCGAGCAGACTTATAGCCTAACGCGCGCGAGATTTGTTTGATGGTGCGAGTGGGACGAGAGGCGAAGGAATTTAGAATATGACTGACGATAATTTCTTCCCTAAATGACCTAAAAGTCTCTCCTGTGGCAGCACTGATTGCTTTCTCCAAGGTCCCCTTGCTCACTCGCAATTGTTTGCAGAGACCTCTCAGTAAACGGAAAGGCTTCCGGCGCAAAGATTGTCGAACCTCTTTGAAAAGAAGTACGTGATCGTATGCCAAGGTACACTCCCGACCTTGCAATGCGAGCGAAGAACCAAAAAGCGGCGAAGGACAAGTCCGTGCCCCGCGGGCTGGCTTCCTCCCTATAGTGCGAATCTGAAGTTCAGCGTTTCATCTCATTTGCAGAAGGCCACAGCAGCGTTTCCCCCTTCGGAAATGAAGCGGACGGTTTTGTGACTTTTCCGCTCGCTGCGGTGCATTGTAGAGAGCTGTCAATGCGCTCCGTTCAGAAACGGAAGCCGATTCCCAGGCCAAGTACGGGGCCAACGCGTGTCCTGAGCGGTCCTGTGGGTGCGGGAGAAGATCCGATTGTGGGAGAAGAGGATGGAATAATTGTAGCGCTCCCATATGGCACGATCAGCGCCCCGAACTCCAATCGGAAGACCATATTTGTGCCCCCCGACCTTCGGATCGGACCGAAATACTGCTCGAATGTCCCTCCCACGTTGAAGGCCGGAAAGCTAGTCCGGCTGAGAAGTGACGTACCATTCGCGTTGACGTAGTGCAGGAACCCCCCACGTGCGTGAATGAAAAAACCGGAATCCTCCACTCTTTGCCCGGTGCGGATACCCGTTAGGAAAGTGGTGTGCCCCCCAGCGTTGCCGCCCGAGATGGTGACCGGCCCAAAAGCGAATTGGGAATCAAGCGCGAGGTGGCCATTGAAGTTGTAATGGAATGTCGCTCCACCGCCCACCATGGCACCTGCAGCATGGATGTTAACCAGATCTAAACGCAATCCCAACTCATATCGGGGCAGTTCTGAGTCGTAGTATCTTTGGGCAAATAGATTTGGCGGAACCCCACACAAGAGAATTGCGAAGAATATGGCTCTGCGCATGAGTCACCCCGATACTAGAGACGTTCCTTCGCAGGGAAAGCATACGGGGCTCCGCAGCTAAGTCATTGAGAGTTCATATAAAGAAGGGCGGTATGGTGCGGACCGCCGCACGGAATAGACGACAGGTGATGGTTCATGGCGACGGTCGGGACACGGCGACCTACCTCTTCTCTTCCTTCGGTTTCTTCCTGTCGGACGACGGCGACGCTGCTGAGTTATGCAAGACGCCGTTGGCAGCCTTCATGAATTTTTGCGGCGTCCGCTACGGTATACCTTTGGGCTCCCGCTTCATGCCGAGCTTCGCAATGCCCTTTGCAACATGATCGCAAGTTGCGGAATTACTTGACGAATTTTGGCTTCAAAGTGTCAAGTTCGCTCTCCTGTCTACCATGACCTAAAAGTTGCAGTCAAAAATTCTTTGTGAGTTTTTCCCGAAATTTTGCCTCATAGATAGTGAGGGAGAAAACTCGAATGGGCGGACGGTACGAAACCGAGTCGCCATGGTTCTACGTGCGACCGGCGTCGGTTTCAATCTGGCTGCTCGCGGGTCTCCGTCAGGAGTCGGATACCAATGCTAAAGGAGAGCAATTGTCGCTGTGTCGTCTGTCAGGTTGAGCGCAGTCTGCTCAATTCGCTAAGCACACAAACAGCCCGAACCCACTTCCAGACCCTTGCCCGCAACTACCCAATTCTGAACCACTTCGATTCGCCCACCGACGTAATCGCGCAGTTGCACGAGCATGAGCGGGTCGAGCATGTAAACCACAAGGCTTGAAACGGAATCCTGCACGCGCTTGTTGATTCCATTGCAGGCGGGACCGCCGAAGAAATCGGGCAGCAATTGCTTCTCGTCGCGTATGCCCCTGCAATCCATAAGGTTTATCGAGAGGTCTGCCAAAAATTTCCTGGGTTGTGTCCCGAGGACATCGCGCAACAGGCGGTACTGTGCCTCCTGGAAACCGCGAGGTCGGTAGAGATGCAGACCCTCAACGGCCATTTGCCTGCCGCATTGGCGAGAAGATTTCGCCAAAGCCTCTTTCGGTGGGCAATCAACGAACTGCTGCAATCGCTTCCGTTGGAAGAGTTTGCAGGCAACATTCCGGGAACCCAGGCGCGCAATTTCGAGGAAGGCGTTCTCCTAGAGCAAGTTCTATCGAAAGCGCAACGCATGGGTGTCCTCTCGGCGAGCGAATGCGAACTCGTTCGCAAGTTCCATTGCGACGGATTCCATCGCAACGAGCTGGGCGGTGGGAAAGACGGGCCATCCGCCCTTGCCCTCTACTTCCGCGTGTACAGAACCATCAACCGTTTGCGCCGCCTTATCCGGGGAGAGCAGGCCGTTCGAGGCCCGAAAACGACCCGCAAGGATAAAAATTCAAAAAATTCTTCTCCGGACGCGCAAACTTTCTCCGGCGAGATGTGCATTAGGAAGAGTGAGAAGGGAAATTCACCGGAGCTAAGCCGCCCTGGGTCCCAGCCCGAACCCCAGGTTCCGCCCGTTGCGGCGTGACGCCGGGTAATGCGTTGCGATACCCGGAGATAGAACGCTGAACGCGCGAACCCGCCCTGCGATTACATTCGACTCGGCCGCAAGTTGCTCGCGAGTGCGGC
>QHYM01000228.1 GCA_003223295.1 Acidobacteriota bacterium
CGGATTCTGATGCAGAATCACGAGATAATTCACCGTAATGAATACGGTCAGGGACAGCAGGACCACGATGGTAAACCGCTCCAGCTTGGCCATTGTCGGATAGGAGCGCACGTGGGTATAGAGTCCATTCAGAAAGAAAACCAGCGGGAATAATGCCGACAGAATTAGAAACCTGGAGAAATAATAGTGCCGGAAAGCGTTTGCTAGGCTCGATGCGCTCGGCCATTGGTCCGCCCGAGCCTGGTAAGCCATGGAGACTGCGAATGCAATCAACATCGCGCAGTGAATAATTACGAAATCCGCAAAAATTCGCGGTACAACATGCCGCCACTTAATTGTTCGTAAGGCCGTTCGCATTTGATTTGTCCCTGGAGTTAGAACAAGTCCATTTCACTCGCACGAAGTCTCTGCACGGACCTGTATCCCTCAGTCTGCTGCCCCTTCACTGGCAGGTGGACTGGTCTCCAGGTTCTTCGTCTGAGATCCGCCAGGGATGAACAGGGCCCCTACGGTTAAAAGAATGTTTTTGAGATCTTCGAATAAGCTGATGTTGCGGCCGTAGGCCAGATCGATTTCGAGTTTGCGCCGCATAATGGTGGTAACGTAGAAATGCTCTTTGTCTGCCCGGCCAGCCAGGAGTTGCTCTTCATTGATGTGCGCCAATGAGGCAGGCCCGGTTATGCCAGGTTTCACATCCAGGATTTTTCTTTCCGCGAGAGTGTATTTCAGCGTGTATTCCGGTACTTCCGGGCGCGGCCCCACCAGGCTCATTTCGCCTCGAAGAACATTGAATAATTGCGGAAGCTCATCCATCTTTGTCTTGCGAAGAATTCTGCCCACTCTCGTTATGCGGGAGTCGCCCGATGCCGTGATCTTCGGCCCGCGTTTGTCCGCTCCATGAGTCATCGTGCGCAGTTTGAAAACCTGGAAGGGCTTGCCGTTCTTTCCGACTCGCCATTGGCGGAAGAATGCAGGCCCGCGGGACTCCAGCAGCACTGCCACCGCGCAGAGAAAAAGAATAGGACTGGCGATAATCAAAGCCACTGCGGCTCCGATGACGTCAAATACTCTCTTTCCATGCCGAATGTAGAACGCCGCCCTAACGCCGGCCGCGTCTCGTCCGATGCGGTTCTTGGGTTGTTCCGCCGCAGTGACGTTGAAACCAGGGTTCACTCGCTTCTGCGCTGGGATCCTGTGCAACTGTGGAATACCACTCATCGGCGTCGCCTCCTGTTTGTTCCCTCGCGACATCCCATTGCAAGTCACGGCGTGAATGTGTTGCCCTATCTTCGAAACTTGATGGAAATGTCTTGCAGGGCTTCCACCACTTGATTGATATCTTCATCTGTCATGCTTGGATAGATTGGCAAGGATATGCAGCGATCAAAGTAATCCTCAGCAACCGGAAATTCCCCCGGGCGATATCCCCATTTCTTCTGGTAATAAGGATGAAGGTGCAAGGGAATGAAGTGAACCGAGGTTCCGATTCCACGCTGCCGAAGTTCTTCAATCACCTGGTCGCGATGGATGCGAAGCGCGGAAGGCTCCACGAGGACAACATAGAGATGCCAGGCCGTCATACTTTTGCGCTATTTTCACTCGGCGCCGCCACATCTCCTCGCAGTGAGAGAGCTGGACGAGTCCCAGTGCGGCCTGGGGGTCGGTGAGGTTGTATTTATACCCGGCCT
Source organism: Acidobacteriota bacterium (assembly GCA_003223295.1). Lineage (GTDB taxonomy): Bacteria > Acidobacteriota > Terriglobia > Acidiferrales > UBA7541 > Acidiferrum. The sequence goes on from QHYM01000228.1 coordinate 1,689, forward strand.
CTGTGAGTTCGTAACGCCAAGTCCCTTCCGCGGTGTATCGCTTCCAGGCGTCACGGCTCATTCCATGCAACCTCATAAGGCTAACGCGATTCGCCAGCGCGTCATCGTTTGTGGTTACCATTCCACCTTCGCCGGTTGTAAGAGTTTTGGTGGCATAAAAACTGAATGCCGTCATGGGGCTCAGGGTCCCAATGTTTTGCCCTCTAAACTTGGCGGGGATCGCGTGCGCAGCGTCTTCGATGACTGTCAAACCTCTCGTTGCCGCAAGGTCGAGTATGGAATCCATGCGGCACGGGTGGCCGCCAAAGTGAACCGGCATAATGACCTTGGTCTTAGGCGTGATTTTTCGTTTGGCATCTTCCGCGCTCAAATTGAAATGGATTGGATCGACATCCACCAGCACCGGCTTTGCTTTGAAGTACGTCACGACTTCTCCCGTCGCGGCAAAGGTCAGAGTGGGAACCAACACTTCGTCGCCTTCGCTGAGGCGGGCCGCATCGAGGGAAAGATGTAGCGCGGCCGTACAGGAGCTCACGGCGAGAGCATGGCGGACACCAATAAACCGGGCGAATGCCTCTTCGAAGCTTCGTGTCTTGGGTCCCGTCGTGATCCAGCCGCTCTCTAATGTTTCTGTGACAGCGCGAATCGCCTCTTCACCAATGGAGGGAACGTGGAATGGCACGGATTTTGTCGCTATCGAGGTTGTCATGGGTGTAGTCTCTCCAAATGCGTAGCTGCCAACGATGGATCCTGTGGAATTAGGGCCTACTGGAAAACGAAACTACTCAGATAATCGGTTTGATGAATCGGAATGCTCTGATAGTTAAATTCGGGGTCGAGCGACTCGTTTAACAAAACCAGAACCCAACTCCGTCACGTACTGCCTTACTTCCAACCAGAAGGGTTTCAGGTCGCCCCACCGGTTTACTTCATATCGCGAGGCTTTCTCGTTGAAATTCAAAAACTGCACGATCGATTCGACCTTGCCGAAAGGGAACGGGCGGGGGCGTGGTCCGCTGTTGATCAATACCTTCCACAGGCTTACCAGGTCACCCAGCAGCCATCGGCATTTGATTCCCGTGATGTATGGCTTCACCTTGCCTAGATTCTTTCCAATCGCCATTTGATAAAGGAGCCAGGGAAAATCCACTCCTGCATCAATTGCCAATTGCAGCGATCCCCAGAAGCGGCCATTCACTTCCATCAGGTACGGAGTTCCCTCAGCGGAAACCTTGAACTCGACCATGGCGACGCCGTGCCATTCAACGGTTTCGAGTATGGCTCGCGTCACCCTCTGTGCTTCCGGGTTCGGCTCGATGCTTTCACTTAGAACGCTGACTCCCCCCGTTGGTGGTCTTTCTCGCAAGCGCCGGTGCGCGAAGAACACAATTGGTTTGCCATGATCACACAGAACAAATACTCCCTCGGCTCGACCCGAGATGTATTCTTGGATCATGAAGGGGTGCTGGCTGAAGTACTCATATCGGGCGGCAATCTCTTTTAGCTCTTCCATGGAACGCGCGTACTGCACGGAGGTGGCGATCCAGCGTCCATGAGACGAGATCATGGAACGATAGGGTTTCAGGACTACGGGAAACTTCAGCGCTTTGCAGAGTTCGTCGAGTGAGCTGATTTCTCTTACAAACTGCGTCTTCGGTATGGGAAGATTGAGTTGTTGTGCAAGCTTCAGCAGCCTCCACTTGTCATTCAACGCATCAAAGGCTGTAAGTTCCCCAAACGGTACTCTCAAAGATTCAAATTCTTCGCGATGTCTCAATACCGTCGAAGTACTCAACTCAGTCATCGGCAGCATCACTCCTATCCCGCGCCGCGACGATGCTGTCTTAACCGTATTGAGGAACCCCTCCAGGTTGGTGGCCGGGGACGGGTAGGTAAAGCTGTCACTGCAGTATCGCGAGGCGCCGGCCAGCGTTCTCTTGATCTCATCAGCGACTACGACATGCACTCCCTTCATTCCCAGAGACCGCGTTGCCGCGAGCGCGCTTCTGGTGTTCCCATCTAATATCAGCACGCTGTCTAACTTTGCTCGCGAATCTGGCCGTTTCAATATAGTGTCCGGCGGAGAGATCGTCGTCCCGATCCCTCCCTCGAACGCGAGCATTTCACGAGTCACGGGTCGCCTATTCATTTAGTTAGTCCGAGAATGCGACTATTTATTTCTTGTCTTGTATGCGGAAATTCCGAATCCAAACCTAGGCTTCTGAAACTTGTGGCACGGTGGATTGGCTCGTGGATTCACGAGCGACTCGATGACTCTCGTAATGGGCCTGCTCCGGGCCGCTGCCTTTCACAAAAATATATTGGTTATTGCCGCGGCCCTTGCCGCCCTTCGACAAAGTTGAATGGATCAACGTAAAGCCTCTTGTCTTGTAGAAATCATTGATTTCGTCGGCTCTGGCAACTTCAAAGGGGTAACCCCCGAGCCAATCCAGGATGTCGGGCCAGAGTGACATCCCCCGTCTCTTTCGATATCCGAAGTATCGTGAGGAGGGATTCTTCCAGCCGATCAAATCAAGAGCTATTCCGTGGGCTACCATGCATGCCAGGTAAAGCGGGGTAATAAGAATCCGCCACGCGAGCGACCGGTTATAGAGCACCTTCACTGCCTTCCAGACTCGCGAGGCTTTGCCTTGGTCGTTGTAGATTGCAACGAAAAGAGTTCCTCCGTCCTGAACCCGATCGCTTACATTCTCCAGGGCTTGCCACATGTTCCCCGTGTGATGCAAGACGCCCCATGAGTAAACGATGTCGAACTTCCCCAGCCGGGATAGATAATCAGCATCGAGAACACTGCCTTCCTCGATCGTCCATCTACCTGTTTTAGGGAAAAAGCGCTGTCGCAATTCTTTTGTGCAACCGACGCTTTGCGGGTCATAGTCAAACGAGTGAACCCGGTCGGCGCCCAGCCGCATGGCTGCCAACGAGAACAAGCCGCTTCCGGAGCCGACATCCAGGAACGACTTTCCTGCCAGCGTCCCCATTTGTAACATTTCCTCCAATGATCGCTGGGCTTCGTCGATACGCTCCTCATTCAGCCTTTGCAGGAATCTTTCCCAGTTCTTCCCGAAACCGAACCGTTCGCCACGAGAAACTTCCTGCGAGTGTGTATTCATCGCCCTCCCGGTAAGTCGTCAGCAGTTTCCTAAAATCGTATTCAGAACTCTTTTCATCTTTAATACTGGAGTCTTGTGCAGGCCTAGACGACGCTGGCTTGATGCCGAGACCGCGCTGCAATGGGATTCTTTTTCAAGCTCCCATGACGCCAGGCGTCGAAGTACGCGCCCATCCGGAGGAGGCGGGCATAGAAAACGGCAATTGATGTTCGGGGAGTGATAATGATGCGTCGCAGCCGCAGAAGGTCAAGGGAATGCGACTTGTTTTCCCCGCTGAGCGTTGTGAAAGCTAGCCGGATGCCCTCGTTTCTCACAATCGAGACGACCGTGTCATTATGATTCCCATTGGGATAGCAAAAGACTGGCAGGACGGTCCCGATCTCTCTTTTGAGATCTTCTTGAGATCCCCTAATCTCTTGGCACATTCTGTTCGGCGTCACCTGGGTCATAATGGGATGTGTTCGCGTGTGCGATCCAAGCGCAAGTCCTTCTTTTGCCAGTTGGCGGAGTTGCTCCCAGCTCAAAACGCTGCCCGAATATGCCTGGCTCTCCACTAATTGAGCGCATACCGAATCAACCAGTCTCATCGCCTCATCGTGCGGGATGGTCGTGCAGTAGTCTTGGACTTTGCGTAGGCCGCGCCGCTTCTCTTCAGAGTCGCCGAGCGGCAAATGGCCGAGCGGCGTCCCGCACAATTCTGTTCGAGCAGAAGCTTTGAACGCCTGATACAGCTTGTTCTCCCAAAAGGGCACTTCGGGGCGGTCTGGATAAGCAGTTGGAACGAACATGGTCGCGGGCAACCCAAATTGCTTGAGGATGGGCCACGCGATTTCGCCGAAGTCGGCATAGGCGTCATCAAAAGTTATCAAAACGGCTCGCTTGGGAAGGGGCGCCCCGGACTCAATGCCGTTCAAGAGTTGGGGCATACCGACGACTTGATAATGACGCGCCAGATGCTGCATCTGCCGGGTAAATACCGCAGGTGTCGCACTGACGCTGCGGGAATCAACCGTGGGGGTGTCCCGCAATTCAGCTACTCGATGGTATGCCAGTATGCGAAGCACCGCTGCTCCCCTCTCTCCAGAGTTGGTTTCAAAACCGTTTTCCGCCCCTTTGGAATCAATGCGTTAACGATGGGCAAAAGGAATTTCAAAATATCTGCGGTGGGGGTAGGGCGTCCATCGAAATGGCCTTCGCAGACTCTAGCCTTGATTTAAGAATGGCATTTCTTGTTCTTCACGCATGGAACGAATAATCCGGACCGCCGCGCTCGATAGCGCCACCAATACCCAGAAGTACCTCTGGTAAGACAAGTGCGCGAAGACAGCCGATATGGCATAAGCACAGAGACAAAGAAAGAATGCGGTCGCCCAACTGGCGATTTCTGGATTGCTTTGCATCCACAGGCGGCGTTCTTTCCATAGCTCATGCATGATTACGAAAAAGATCGCCAGCAAGCACGCCAGCCCAATAACGCCTGTTTCTGCCAGCGTTTCCAAATAAAGGTTGTGCCCCATGTATTTCTTCGTCGTTTCAATCAGGCCAACGCGATTGGCATACGGCACCGAGTAATATTCCGCAAAATGCCCCGGGCCAGCCCCAAAGATCGGGTGATCCAGGAACACATGCCACGTCGCGAGGTTCAATACGTATCGGTGGATAGCGGAACTGTCGGGCGCTCGATAGGTGTAGTCTGTGTGGAATATCAGGCTCTTCAAATCCTCCAGAGTTGCCATCCGGGTTACAACCGCAGGTGCAAAAGCCGCGATAAGCACGCTCACGCCAAGCCCCGACGCAAGAACATGGCGGGGCTTTACCAATCGCATGGACGTCATCATCCCAAGCAAGACGACACCCGTGAGAAAGGCCCCTCGTGAAAATGTGAGCAACAGACCACCAAGAATGAGCCCGCCGGCAACCAAGCCGAACATTCGTAGCGTGCGCGTACGCTCGGTACGAAACGTCAAGGCGGCAAAGGGAAGGAGAACAAGCAGTATCTGTCCATATCGATTGGTCTCACCGATCGGACCCGCCGCTCGTAACTGGCCTTCGGCTCCGCCCCTCCCTGCGACCGTTCCTAACGGCCGCAGCGAGCGCTCCTGCCCGCTGGCTGTCAAGGTGACATCCGTCCCCATCTGGGCCAGGCCGCCGTAAATTCTGTCCTCGGTATGTGTTGCCCTTTGGTAAAGCGTGAATCCCCCCATCAGGCTGCCGGCGAGAAGCAGGGCCCATGTTGCCCGTCTTAAAGTGGAGAAATCCCGAATCACATTGATCAGAAGAAAATAGGGGACCAAACCTTCAACCAGATAGTCGGCAACCCGTGCCCCCGCAAGCCGTCCGTCCAGGGCAAACAATGACGACATGAGTAAGGCCACCAAAAAAGCTGACAAGAGAATAAATCCGCAATCGAATATTAACTTTCCTTTGCGGATCAAAAGTTGGTGAACCAAAGACAAGGACAGAAATAACCCCATCGCCGCCAATACGATAATGATCCGCGGATTTTGGTCGGCAGATCCCGCTGAAGCTTGAATTGCCGTCTGGGGTCTCATCGCCAGAACGCCGATGTTGGAATAAATTGCGAAGAGAACCACCAGCGTTCCCATCTCCGGCCAACGAAGCATCAAGCCAAGAATCCCCATAATAGTTAGCGCGCCCGCCGCCAGTAACACGTTCTGGTTCGTGAGGAAAAAGATGGCGAAGCCGGCGGCCACACACGGCAGCAGAACCTTTGCGCTCTTTAATGTGAACGCATCAAAGAACATTCTTCTCTCGAATGTGGGCGTGTACATCTTCAGGTGAGAAGCCGCGCGAATGGCAAGCTGAGCAACTCCGGGAAAACTTCCATAATTTTGAGCTTCTTCTTGGCAATGGCAAGCACGAGCAGAGAAACGCATCCCGTTAAAGGCAATGCCAGATAAATGCTCAAGGAACTAAAGTATTGGAAAACAAACAGACCTGCCGCCCCCGAGGCGATTGCCAGATAAATGGACAGATACTCACGATCAAACGCGTTGAAATTCGCCGCTCGAAGCAGTCCCACCTGCATCAATAGGTTGTAAATGACCAGTGACGCCGCAGTGCCAATTGCCGCACCTACTGCGCCGAATCGCGGGATCAAGACGACGTTTAAAACAACATTGAGCAGGACGGCCAGCACGCTCATCACCGTGATGTAACGCAGCCTTTTGACTACCTTGAGCGTTTGCAAGTTAAACCCGAGTGCCACATTGAAATAACTGCCAAACGAAAGTAGCGCCAAGATAGGAGCGGCCTGCTCGTAGCGAGCTCCATAGAGAAATACAGTCAGCGGTTGCGCCAAAGAAAAGGTCACGGCAAAAATCGGGAAAGAGATCACGGACATCCACGCAGCCGTTTGCCAGTAGAGTTTGTTAATCGCGTGATAGTCCGAGTTGGCCAACAAGCGCGCCGCTGAAGGAGTGTAAAGGAGCGTGAAACTTGCCATGACAATGCTGTTCATCTGCGCAAGAGGAAGGACAGCCCGGAAGTACGCGACGTCTGACATGGTTCGAATGGCGCCCAGGAGAAAGATGCTGACCGTGGAAAGGGCTACCGTAGCCAGTATCGAACTGAGCCCTGGGACAATGAAAGCCAGAATCTCTCTCAACGGAATGTTGATTCGCCTTGGGTTGATGTGCTGCAGTAGTCGCTGGTCACGCAGGAGGCGCAAATACATCCAGCTATACATCAAGACGCCCAAGATGCTGGCTGAGACATACCCATAGGCGAGGAAAATCACGGTCGCGTTCCGCCACATGAGGAGAATGACGACGCCGAGTTGAAACTTGCGAAGAGTCCATCCAACATGGCATCGGCAGCCTCGACCGGAACCAGGAAGATGAGAATAGGCAGCAGGCGAAGCGCAAGCTCTTCATGAGTTAGCAGATGGGAAAGGAATCCGGGAGCCCCCGCTATGCTTGCGACGATGAGCAGTCCGGTCCCGAAGATCACGCCGGCCGCAAGGAAAATCGTCCCAAACAGTTTTTCGTATTCGCCATTTTCATAATAGATAGGCACATACCGCGAAATTGCGTCTTGCAAACCCAGCGTCGCGAAGAGTTGAAGGAAAGCGACGACCGACAACCCATAAGCAAGTGCGCCGTACTGGGCAACCGAGAGAAACCGCACCATCAAAACCTGCGCGCAGAAGTTGATGCCCAGCGAAAGCACTCTTCCGCCCAGAAACAGGCTGGAGCCCCGGATCTGTGTATGGGTCGTGTCCTGTTTGCGCTGAACTTCCGGCCGGCCAACTTCAGCGATAGCATCCATCTTGTTTGGTTTTCTCTGTCGGTGTGTCAGGCAAGTGCTGAGATGCCGCTACGAAAGCCGAGAAAATTCCTATTTCTTCGCGGAACTCTTGCCGGTATTTTGCTATTGCTTCGGACTGCTATGCCGTATTCGCTTCTGCGGCAGACTCGGAGGTGCTCGTTTCGAAATCGCGTTTCACATGCTGCGAAGGCCGCACTAAGTCTTTCGCGTCTGATCGGTATCTTCCTGACTCGCGACGCGTTGCCGGTTCTGGCATGCCAAACCTTAAGCACCACTCGCCATCCAGTCGCGTGAGGAACGCGCTGCCACTCTGAATCTGTCGCGCCAGTTCAGGATTGCGAGAATGCACGAGCAGGCGATTACCGAGAAAATAGAAGCAATACTTTCCTGATAGTTTCTGCGAAAGCTGCGGCTCCAGCCTTCCGTGAAGCGCTAGCGCCCCATGAGTCCATGCGTCGTAAGCAAGATGATCAAGTACGGCGTCAATCGACGAAGGAGACGCCCCGACCTGGATGACTTGGCCAACGCCGCCGCGCCTCAAGTAGTACATATACCAGCCGATGATCTTGTTCTCCCTATTTCGCAAAAGCACTTTCCGAAGACTTCCGTGCGCACTCATTCGGTCCATGAAATCC
>QHYM01000312.1 GCA_003223295.1 Acidobacteriota bacterium
GGCTGCAATGGGATGCGCAGAATCATGGTCGTGCCAGAACCCGGCACTCCTTCAATTTTGACCTCTCCGTTGAGCAAAAGAGCGCGCTCTTGCATACCGACGAGGCCAAGCGATCTCCGCGCTCTAGCCTCCTGGGGGTCAAATCCCTTGCCATTGTCGTGAACATAGAAAATCAACTGCTCTCCTTGAATCTCCAGGTGCGCATCAACGCTCGTGGCTTGCGCGTGGCGGATGACGTTCGTTAACGACTCCTGAAAGATGCGGAAGATGGCTATGGATCGCTCCGAATCCAGATTCAAGGGCTCTTCCGGTAGGGCTAGATGGCAGTGAATCCCTGTGCGTTTTTCGAACTCCTGGCCTTGCCACTCGAGCGCGGCCGCGAGACCCAGATCATCGAGAGTTCTTGGCCTCAGGTCGGAGGCGATTCTTCGCAGCGTTGCGATCATTTCGTCCACCAACTGCATGGAAGATTCGATTTTTGTGCGCAGTTGCGTTTGCCTCTTTGTGATTTTGCGCCCGATCAGGGCCAGATCCATCTTGATCGCCGTGCAGGCTTGGCCAAGCTCATCGTGGATTTCTCGCGCGATGGAAGCGCGTTCTTCTTCGCGGATGCTCTGAAGGCGGGCAGCGAGGGCGCGAAGCTGTTCGAGCGTCGCCTTGAATTGTTCCTCAGTATGCCTCCGTTCCGCAATCTCTACTCTTAGCTCTTCATTTACCCTTGTCAGGACGGCCGCCCGCTGCTCGACGCGGAGTTCCAACAGTTCCTTGGCACGTGTCAGTGCTTCTTCTCTTTCACGGCGCTCGGTCATGTCCCGCGTGAGCTTCGCGAACCCGCGCAAATCTCCTTTGACGTCCCGCAGTGCCGTAACAAGGACACTAGCCCAGAAACGCGATCCGTCTTTGCGGACTCTCCAACCTTCGTCCTCGCTCTGCCCTCGCTGAACCGCTTCCGCCAGGAGACGCTCCGGCTTGCCGTTCAACACATCTTCCTTCGGATAAAATATCGAGAAGTGTTTCCCGATGATTTCCTCGGCGTGGTAGCCCTTCAAGCGTGCTGCGCCGGCATTCCAGGTCACCACGTTGCCCGAAGGATCCAATTGGAAAATGGCGTACTCCTGTATGCCTTGAATGAGCAAACGGAAGCGCTCTTCGCTCTCGTGCAAGGCGCGTTCCGCCCGCCTTTGATCCGTGACATTCTCAATGACAACTCCCAGGAAATCGTGGGATAGCGGGAATACCTGAACCGCATAAATCCCTTCGCGAATGCGCTCAGCCCCATAGGTAATCTCCCCCAGGTTTCTTGGTTCTTGAGCGCGCAGAACATCAAGGCAAGAAGCCGGAAACGGCGTCTTGAGAAGCTTGGGAAAATCTGCCAGCGTTCTGCCGCGGAAGTCCTCTAATGTGGCGCCAGTGAGCAATGCCGCCGCCGGGTTGGAGTCTATGATTCTGAATGTCTTCGGGTCCCGCGGATTCTCTAAATGCAGAACGATCACTCCCAAGGGCATGCCCTTGAGAATCTCAGGATAAAGAGACGCGATCGCATCTGCCGGTTTTTTGAGCGCGGATTTGGCGGCCTGGGCTCCCGACCCAGAAGTTCGACGTGTGGTCATAACAATTCTTCGCGTACCCTCACCCGGTCGCATCCCGCTGGGCAATTGGGAAATCACCTGAAACAAGCCGCGCGAATCCCTCATTTTCAGCGCAGGTTTTTCCCGCAATGCTCTCGTTCGGCCCGTATCCAAGGACAGGCGCGAACTGGACTTCTGTAGGACACCGGGGGACATGGCTCAACCATAAGGTCTGACGGCAGAATCATTTCCCTGCCGACATTCACAAAAACGCTTCCAAATTAACCTCTCGACTGTGGGCGGAATACTGAAAAGCGCATAGGGCTTTCACCCGGGGCGTGTCGGCCTTCCTTCATTGAGAAGGCCTTGTTTACGCGAAAACCTGGCGCTTCCAAACTGCCGCAACCCAACCCAGCCCCCAGTCCCCCAGCGACCTGCGGTTCCATCAGGCCCACGCAAACCGTTTAGGAGGCTTTTGTGCGTACTCAGGGTCTGTTTTGGTCGGTAAGGACTGCGAAGTGGGGATTCCGTTGCATCGAGAGATTTATTCCCTCAATGCTGTTCAGGACTAAGGCATATGCCAAGGTCACTTTGTTGGCTCTGGTGGTGGCCCTGGGCTTTTCGGCGAATGCCGCTGCAACCAACACCATTTGGCCGGCTAGTGCAGTGCCAGCGGTGACCGATGTTGGCGCCGACTCACCCGTAGAGCTGGGCGTTTCTTTTAGGGCCGACACCAACGGCTACATTACCGGTATTCGGTTCTATAAGAGCGCTGCCAACACCGGCACGCACGTTGGCAATCTCTGGAGCAGCACTGGCACGCTCCTGGCCTCCGCTACCTTTACCAACGAAACGGCTTCCGGTTGGCAACAGGTGAATTTCGCAAGTCCCGTAGCCGTCACGGCCAATACCGTGTATGTGGCTTCTTACCACAGCATCATTGGCCACTGGAGCGCTAACTGGAACTTCTTTGCCACCGCAGGAGTGGATAATGCCCCACTCCACGCTCTGGCAAACGTCAGCGGTACTCCGGATGGACGCTTCACCTATGGCAGCACCAGCGCCTTCCCCACCAGCAGCAATACCGCAAACTACTGGGTCGACGTGGCCTTTACTCCTGCCTCCACAACCCCTCCAGCTGGTAACGCAAACACGATCTGGCCGAATACTGCCACACCGGCGGTCCCTGACGTTGGCGCCGATTCCCCTGTAGAGCTTGGTGTTTCCTTTAAAGCCGACAGCAGCGGGTATATCACAGGCATCCGCTTCTACAAGAGTTCCGCCAACACCGGCACCCACGTCGGTAACCTCTGGAGCAGCACCGGCACCCTCCTGGCCTCGGCTGCCTTCACCAACGAAACCGCTTCTGGCTGGCAGCAGGTGAATTTTGCAAATCCCCTGGCCATTACGGCGAATACCGTGTATGTGGCCTCTTACCACAGCACCATTGGCCACTGGAGCGCTAGCTGGAACTTCTTTGCTACCTCCGGAGTGGATAATGCCCCCCTTCACGCTTCGGCAAATGTCAGTGGTACTCCGGATGGACGCTTCGCCTACGGCAGCACCAGCGCCTTCCCGACCAGCACCAACGGCGCCAACTATTGGGTGGACGTAGCCTTCACAGCGAATGGCGGATCGAGCGCCGTCGCGCCATCAATCACCACGCAGCCAATAAACCAAACGGTGACCGCGGGCCAGACTGGCTCTTTCTCCGTGACGGCTTCCGGCACTGCTCCTTTGACTTATCAGTGGAGGAAAAACGGTACCGCGATCAGTGGCGCTACTTCCTCTTCCTACACCACGCCCGCAGCCACGACCCCCGACAATGGCGCGCTCTTTTCTATACTGGTCAGTAATGCCAGCGGCAGCGCGACCAGCAATGCGGCCACTCTCACCGTCAACGCCGCCTCTGGCACAGTCAAAATCACCACAACGCAGTTTCCAGGAGGTACCCTGTCCGGTGCTTACAACGCCACGCTTGCTGCTTCCGGCGGGACGACTCCTTATACCTGGTCTCTTGCCAGCGGCGCCCTGCCGACTGGCCTTGCTCTGAGCCCCTCTGGCGCCCTCTCGGGCACACCTTCCGTCCTGGGCTCTTTCCCCTTCACAGTTCAGGTGAAAGATGCCGCGGCGCACACAGCCTCAAGCAATTTCAGCATCAACGTGGTCAATCCCGTGGCCTCGGTGGCCATCAGCTCCCCGGCGAACGGCGCCACCGTCTCCGGCACGATCAACGTCTCGGGAACCGCTTCCGACACCGTGTCGCTCTCGTCCGTGCAGCTCTCGGTTGATTCTGGCGCGTACTCCAATGCTTCAGGCACGACCAGTTGGTCTTACAGCCTCAATAGCGCTTCGCTGCCCAACGGCTCGCACACGCTTACTGCAAAGACGACGGACCTTGCTGGCGTCTCTGCCACCAGTTCTCCGGTGAACATCACGGTCAGCAACGGTGCCACGGCATCCGATTGCACGTTGTTTGGCTCCGCTTCGGGCAATGACGGCAACTCCGGCACTTCTTCGTCGGCCCCCAAAACCTTTGCGGGTGCTGCGTCTGCTTCGCAGCCTGGCTCCGTGGTCTGCTTGCTTGCCGGCACCTACAACATGGGTTCTACCTTCTTTGCTCCCACCAGCGGCACGCCTTCCTCCTGGATCGTTTACAAGAGCTATGGCAACGGCGCCGTCAATCTCGTCTGGACCGCCGGCGCGACCGGCCAGCCCATGTTCAAGTTCGGCGGCAGCAGCTTCCCTTCCGGCGCCGCTTATCTTGAATTCCGGGGTCTCAACCTCGACGGCAAGAACAACGCCCTAGACGGATTCCTCTGCCAGGGCGGCCATCACCTGCGCTTCATGTCCAACACCATCAACAACACCGGCGGCTCCGGCGTCGGCGCCGTCAATTGCGACTACCTCACCAGCGACCACAACCTCATCAACCACAACGGCTATCTCTACGGCTGGACCAGCGCTATCTCCTACAACAGCGCCCAGTGGTTCGATAACTACTCAGGCTTCCACAACATCGTCTCCAACAACATCATCACCGGCGAATACGACGGCTCCTCCAATCACACCGACGGCAACGGCATCATCCTCGACCTCAGCAACGGCTCCTATAACTACAGCACTGCGAATACACCACCGGCGCTGATCATCAACAACGTCGTCTACGGCAACGGCGGCCGCTGCATCCAGGCCTTTGTCGTCACTAACTTCTGGATCGTCAACAACACCTGCTACAAGAACAACCTCGACACTTCGCTCGGCAACGCCGGCTCGCAACGTGAAATACTTCGCCGACCTGTATTTCGGCGCGCCCGACAGTTTCAGCTACTCCGACCCAACGCAGTTGATCAACGCCAACCCGCTGTTCGTCAACCCACCGAGCCTGAGCATCGGCGGATATACCAGTTCGTTGGCGCCTTCGCTGCTGGGCACCGGGCTGACGCTGCAGGCCTCGAGCCCGGCCTACAACCGCGGCATCGATCCCAGTACGCTATCTGGCCTTTCAGCGTCGATCGTGAGCGACTTGAAGAAGTACATCTACGTGGACCTCAACGGAAAAGCCCGCCCGCAAGGCGGCGGCTCCGACCTTGGGGCATATCAGCACTAGGCTGATGTGCCCCTTATGTATCGGATGCGGATCATGTGCTTAAATAAGCGATAACCGCATTCGCCTGTAATGTCCGACGGCTTTATCTAGCCCCTGCCCCGTCTCAATCCCGTGCGAGGGGAGTTGAGTGCCAGCTACGAGAAATGGCGTAGACCGGCACCCTCCCTCTCCACGTTCTTTTTTAGTCTCCGCTTTCCGTCCGCGATGTCACCGAAGAAGAGTTGTGGAGGAGACTTGCCTTCCTGGCATGAGCGGTTCCCTCCACGGCGCGACGATAAACTTCCAATGTTTTTTGAGCGACTACCCTTGGAGAACCCTCCTCTTCGATTTTGCGCTTCCCGTTTGCGCCCATCCATCGGCGGAGCGGCGCATCCACGAGCAACTGCACCACAGCATCCGCCAATTGCACCGAGTTCCGTGGGGCAACGAGAAATCCGGTACGGCCGTTTTCCACCGCTTCGGGCAGTCCGCCGACTGTCGTGGCAACCACAGGCTTTCCCGACGAATAGGCCATGGGGATCACGCCGCTCTGCGAAGCCTCAATGTAAGGAAGGACGACGACGCTCGCGCGCCGGAAATAATCGGCCGCGCGGTCTTCGGGAACAAACTCGTTGTGAACGATGAAGCGGTCTGGATGTACCATCATCCGGCGGTAGCGCGCAAAGTCTTCGCCTTCCCCGGCAATGAGAATGCGTGCGTTGGGCACACGCGCGGTGATTAAGGGCTCGGCGCGGACCAAGTATTCCAACCCTTTGTATTCCCAAATGCGGCCGAAGAAGAGAATGAGATTTTCCTGTTCTTCGCTTTTGGCCTGCGACGGCACATTCCCAATCTGAATGTGAGGGATCACAGAAGTTTTCTCTACAGTGCCTGGCATTTCGCGCGCCAGCAGACCGCGGGTGTATTGCGTATGTGCGATCAGCTCATCTGCTTGACCGCGCGCAAACTTTTCAATCCACTGCGGCGTTTTTTTTGAGAGACGATCGCCCGGGTGGGGCCTGATGTCGTGGATGGTAAATACCAGTGGGTAGCGGCGCAGCAGCGGCAGCGCCAGGTCAAACCAAAGGTGGGCGCCCTGATAGTGGATTGCGTCAGGAGCAAATCCATGGATTTGCGCAATGAGCCCGCGAATGTTACGGACTTGCTGAGTGGGTTGTCGCAGCCTTGGATTGCGGAAGGAAATCAGGCGAACAGCGTTGTCCAGTTTAGCGATATGCGGCTCGATGATCCGGTCGGGCATGACCAGCAATACATCCGCGTGTTCCGCCAACGCGTTGACCAGGCGAACGGAGTACTCACCGAAGTTGTATGAGATGAAGGCGACGCGGAGACGGTTTCGTGGAGTCATGTAGGAATGGTCGAGTTTCAGCGCATCAAGGATTGCTCATTAGCAATGTCGACGGCTCCTTGGATGCCCACAATGGATGCGAGAGCGGAGAGCTTAACTCATTCACGCTAATTCTGATAAAGGGACTGCAGAAGCGTGGGTCCTAATTTTTCTGTGAACAGAGCGGCGCCTTGAGGGTTCAAATGCGCGCCGTCCAAAAACGCGCTTTCCGGCAATTCCGCGTGTTGAAATGGCAACAACACGAGAATGCCTTCCTTGGCCGCTGCATGCTGAATCTCTTTGGAGGCGTCTTGAACATCCATGGTTGGCGGAATCAGCAAAAAGAAACGCGCTCCGTGCTGTTGAGCCAATTCATTCAGTATACGGAGGCGGGGAAGCGCCTTGGCCACGATGACATCACTCGGCGGCAGGGGTTGCTTCTGTGGCCGGAGATACGGAACCAGGTCATCGACTTTGGGCGCGGACTTTCGCAGAAGCCAATTGTGGATCTCGGCGCGATGTCCCATCCAACTGCTGAGGCTGTCAAAAAAGTAGTCGCTCGTCATGGTGTTGTCCAAGTGGCTTTCTTTCCTGACTTGGAGGAGGTCACTCCTGAGCATCAAGGTATGGGCGAAGGGTCCGCCGTAGGTCGCATCGGAAATCAAGTCGCGCGTTGACAAACAAACTCCCACGATCGCCGGGCGGGAACCTTCGGCAAAGAGCCGGCGCAACCCGAAATACCAATCCAGATAACTGGTGCCAGAAATCGGAAGGTACGCGATGGAAAAGGTGGGCGTGATTTCATGCTGCAGATTGTCGCGGTTCACTCCTACTTCCAGATAGGAATTGCCCACCATCAACATCGTCGCAGATTTGCTGGGAGCCGAAGGGCGGAGCGAAACGGCGGTGAGCTGGTCGGCTTGGAGAGTGCGCCACACGTGATTGATGCGTGGAAAAGCCATGCGCGTCACAATTTCGAGCGAGCAGACGTAAGCGAGCATCGATGCAAGCAAGACTGCAATCGCGCAGGTGGCCTTTCGCTGTTCAGAACCTGAAATAGATGAAGGCACTTTCCTGATTTGCTCCAAAAAGTGTGATCAGCACGCAGAAAGCGATTCCGGTGGCGACTCGGAGTGAATACGGATACGACGCAAATACGTGCTCGCCCTTCGACGATTCCAACTGCAGGTCGAGCAGAAAAAGAGCAAACACATAGCACGCCAAAAATACCAGCGCCGTCAGGTACGCAGGATTCCATTGCCAGGACGCAAGTGCGGCGATCTGCTCCCACGCGCCGCCAAAAGACGGAATCCGGAAGAAGATCCAGGCGAGACAAACAAGGTGGAAGATGACAATTCTTCGGCCCCAACGTCCCAGGAGGCTTGAAGATGGCGCTATCTCATGCTTTCCTGTGAACAAGCGCTCAACCGCTAATCCGGCTCCGTGAATGCCGCCCCAGACAACGAAGGTCCAGTTCGCTCCGTGCCAAAGCCCCCCGAGCAACATCGTGAGCATCAGATTGATGTAGGTCCGGACTTTTCCCAAACGATTGCCGCCGAGCGGGATGTAAAGATAATCCCGCAGCCAGGTGCTCAGGCTGATGTGCCACCTGCGCCAGAAATCCTGAAGGCTTTCTGCCAGATAAGGCTGTCGAAAATTCACCATGAAGTGGAAGCCGAGAAGCTGCGCGCTTCCGCGAGCAATGCTGCTATAACCGCTAAAGTCTCCATAAATTTGCCAAGCGAAGGCATACGTTCCCAGCGACACGGTCATGGCGTTCGGTCCGCCGAAGCTTCCGGAAAAAATGGCGTTGGCGATAAGCGCGCAGTTGTCGGCAATGACCACTTTGCGAAAAAGGCCCTCTAGAATCAGGATTAAACCGTCGAAGGCTTTGGCAGGATCCCACACGCGCTCCTTCTGAACTTGCGGAAGCAAGTGCGAGGGCCGCTGAATCGGCCCGGCGATCAAATGAGGAAAAAGGCTGATGAAGAGGGCGTAGTCCACAAGCGATTTTGCCGGTTCTACTTTCCGGTGGTAGACGTCCACGATGTAGGCAACTTCCTGGAAGGTGTAAAACGAAATTCCCGGCGGTAATAGGATGCGCCAGACGCTCACGGGAATCTGTTTCATCCCGAGGAGCCCGGCGAGGTGCGCCATGGAGTCCACGAAGAAATTGAAATATTTGAAGACGCCCAGGAAGGAGAAATTCAGAATGAGGGAGAAAAGCAGCCAGAAACGGCGCGTCCGCTCGTCCGAGCTCGCGGCAATTTTGTGCGCTACCAGGTAATCCACCACGGTCGAAACGGCCATCAAGATGAGGAATCGCCAGTCCCACCATCCGTAAAAGAAATAACTCGCCGCGAGCAACATATAGTTCTGCTTGCGAAAGGGCAGGCACCAGTAGGCCAGCGTCGCGAGAATCAAGAACAGAATGTAGGCTGTGGAATCAAAAAGCATAATCTTTTCGATCTTGAAACTGTTCTTTGGATGTTACTCAGACAGGAGTGGACGGTACTTTTCCCGAAACGGGCGCAATCCCCCTGACGCCCAAACCGCCAGGCCAAGCAGAGCCGCGCCATAAATCAGCGTGGCGCATACGCCGGTTACCAGGCTGACGCGACCCTCGGGCACGGCGAGATAAACAGCCATGCACGCAGCCGCCACGACCGGCTTCCACACCAGCCGCAACACGGGGATTCCGGAGAGCAGGTGCGCCGCTGGGATGTAGTGCTGGCAGCAATCCGCCAGGCGCACCAGAAACAGCGAGATGGCTGCACCGCGTAGACCGAAAAGACTGACAAGCGGCCAGCCCACAAGCAAGTTGACCACGGCATCGACGACCACGATTCTCAGGGTGATTTTTTCTCGATGGCTCGCCACCAACACTTGCCCAAGCACGCTAGTAAATACTTGGAATATCAGGACAAAAGCAATGATTCGCAAGGTAGGAAACGCCTGAACAAACGTGGGGTTCTTATAGAGCAAGGAAAGGACACGGTCCCCGATGAAATAAAGTCCGGCCACAGAAGGAAGAGCAAGAACCATGAGCAGTTCCATGGCATTTTCCGCAATCTGTTTCAGACTGCGATAACCGGGCTCAATCTTCCTGCACATCATGGGGAAAATACTCTGAGCCATGCTCTGATAAACAAGGAGCAGAGGCACCATCAATTGGGCGGCTGCGCTGTAGAGTCCAACTTCGGTTTCACCCGCGAGCTTCGAGAGTAAAAGAACATTCAGGCTGCTCATGACGGCCAAGGTGCCGTCGATACCCAGGAAAGTGGCGGCTGCTCGGGCAGTTGCCCAGGCAAAAGGAAATTCGATGGACGCGCCGCGCACGGGGAGCCGCCGGAAAAGAATCCAAAGCTCAACCGCAGCGATGCTGAAAAGACAGCAGAGAACAATCAGGATTACCGTATAGAGGCCTCGATTGGTGGACAGCAGCAGGAAGGTAGCGCCGACCTTCCCGATATTCACGGGGACATTGACCAAGGCGATGTACCGCATCTGCTCCCAAGCCTGGAAAATACCTTCGCATATCGCCGAGAGCGTGTACGGAACAAGTCCGAGTGAAAGCAACAAGATGACAAGAGTCGTCGAGCTGGGATAGTGCACCAATCGGACGAATCCCCACACGGCGGCGACCGACGCCAGCGACGTGACCGTCACGATCACGCAGCCGTTAGTGAAGTAGCGCGCGGTCTGTGTTCGGTCCTTCGCAACTTCTCTGATAAGGAGAGTTTTCAAGCCGCCGACGGCAAACACTTGAAAGGCATAGAACAGCGTGAACGCCAGTGTGAGTTGGCCGAACTCCTGAGCGCCCAAGTGGCGTGCGACCAGAGCGTACAAGACAAAGCTCGTGGCCCGGTTCATCACATCACTGGAGAGAAGCGAGAGCGCGTTGCGGCTTATTTTCTTTAGGTTCATGTTGAGGCTATGCGGCTGTCTTTGAGATAAAGGTCATCTGTGACAATGGATGATCTTCGACTTCCTTCAGTTCGGGCTGGTGTTAAACACCACATCGACCCAATAGTTTGTGGACTGGTGCGTGTTTACGGGAAAGGCGCTGGCGTTGCCGTAGACGAACACTCCGTTCGAGCTCCCCGTTCCGTCCATCGGCGCATGCAACGGAGCACTATCCACTCCAGCATTGGCAAAGTAACTCCAGTCGGCACTGTAATGCCCTGCCGTGGTGAAGTAAGAGGCTACGTACAGCGTATTTGCGGTGACAGGTACTGGGTTGGAGAAATTCACCTGCTGCCAACCGGAAGGCGTCTCTCCTGTGAATGTCGCCGTGGCGAGCAAGGTTCCGGTATTGCTCCATAAGTTGGCCACATGCGTGCCGGTGTTGGCAGCGCTCTTGTAAAAGCGAATGCCGGTAATGTAGCCGTTCGCGTCGGACCGGAAAGTGACACCGAGCTCTATCGGCGAGTCGGGGCCAACGTCGATGTTTCCTGGAGTGGTGCCCGGCCAGATCGTACAGGGACAACCCCGTGTGGCATTGACCGTGATACTTTCTGACGCGTTGGCGGACTGAACAGGACTGCTCGAATCCACGACATGCACCGCGAAGTTGAAGGTCCCGACCTGCGTGGGAGTCCCAGAAATTAATCCACTCGAAGATAGAGTCAGACCTGGCGGCAAAGAACCTGACTGCAGGGACCAGGTGTAAGGCGAGGCGCCTCCCGATGCGCTCAGGGTCTGACTGTAGGGTGAGGAGATGACGCCATTCGACAGACTGGTGCTTGCGATTGCCAACGGAATAGTCGGGTTGAATACGACGTCTACCCAATAGTTCGCGGACTGAAACGCACTGACCGGGAAAATACTGGTGCTGCCGTAGGCGAATATTCCGTCGGAAGCTCCACTGCTGCCATTTGCAAGGGCATATAGCGGAGAATTGTCAACACCTGAGTTTGTAAAATAGCCCCAGTCGGCACCGTAGTGCCCCGTCGTGCTGTGGTAAGAAGCGACGTACACGGTGTTGGCCGTGATGGCCACTGGATTCGAGAAGTTTACTTGTTGCCAGCCGGAGGCCGTCTCCCCCGTGAATGTTGCGGTGGCCAGGAGCGTGCCCGCAGTGTTCCAAAGATTGCCAACGTGCGTGCCGCTGTTGGCAGCGCTCTTATAGAAGCGAATGCCGGTAATGTAGCCGTTGATGTCGGACCTAAACGAAACGCCCAACTCGACTGGGGAATCCGGTCCGGCGTCGACATTTGCGGGAACGGCACTTGATGGCCAGATTGTGCACGGGCATGGTTGAGGGGAAACCTGCACGTTCACGCCTGCGCTCTGCACTTCCAAATTGCCGCTGTCATCGACCGCGCGACTCAGGACATTCGCTGGCCCGCTATCTGTGAATG
The DNA here is from genome assembly GCA_003223295.1 of Acidobacteriota bacterium. Lineage (GTDB taxonomy): Bacteria > Acidobacteriota > Terriglobia > Acidiferrales > UBA7541 > Acidiferrum. The sequence goes on from QHYM01000312.1 coordinate 11,869, forward strand.
TAGCGTTATAACTCCAACTCTCTCGTCCGATTGCGGGATGCCACGTTGCTCCTCCATCGAGCGAAACCTCAACGGCTCCGACCACGCCGCCCCCAAAGTCCTGGGCGGTCCCGGAAATGGTTACCTGAGACCCGGCAGTGACCAGTGTCCCTGGAGCAGGCGAGGTAACTGTCGATCGGGGAGGGGTTGTGTCCGTGGATGCAGTCGCCGGCACCAGGCCGCTTTGTAGCGTCGCCGGCTGAACCCCCATGTCGGCCAGAATGTTTACCGTTGCTTGCTGCATGTTGGGATCGGTAGGGGTCCCCTGGATTGCATGATCAGCATCCAAGCCCCACGACCAATAAACGGTGCCTGCGCCGAAGACCAATGCCCCGCTCGTTGCGCGATACAAGCTCAAGTGATGCGTCGCGATGCCATTGCCCATGGTGTAGTTATCGAGGAGATACGTCGAAACAGAAAGTGTGGTTGTCGACAGGGGAATCAGGCCCGCCGGGCGGAATCCATTGTCATCGTCCACATCCCATTCGTAACCGAGAACTCCGGCAGGCAGCGTGGCGACTTGGCCGGGTGCAAGGGACGCGATACTCGTGTTTCGCCAGAATCGCATCCTGCCGTCTGCTTGGGGCACGGAAATGGAATCGCTGCGAAAGGCATTAACCCTGGAGAGTGTCCCACTCAGGGCGTTCTCAGGGCGGCCCCCGTCGGCGGGTGGACTAAACCTCCTGTCCCGCCACAGGCCCGTCCATGTGGGTGGATCGGCGGGGTCGAACGGGTGATTCTGGTCCGTTTCTTTGTAACAGACTAAAGTACGGTACGGTGTGTTTGTGCCATCAATGCTAGCTTCCCAGCGGGTCTTCCAAAAAATCTCGTTTCCGCTGAAAAATGCGAGATTCACGCCAGCGGCTCTGGCGCTTTCCACGTTGGCGCGCTGCGGGCCTGACCAATACTCATCGTGTCCGACGGACATGAAGACTCTATGCTGGCGGATCAGCGGGCCATTGCGATCCGTATCGACTCCCGTAAAATAGCTGACGTCGTATCCGTTCGCTTCAAGCCAGCGAATCATCGGAAACTCAGCGCTGAAAAGCCAGGTATACATGTTAGGGACGTTGAACGGCCGGCTGTAGCTGACTTTAAATGCTCGCCCCATGGGATTCCCAACATAGAGGCTGTTTCCTCCGTAGTCGTTGTAGGCCTGCCAGGTGGCGTCAGAAGTTTGAAACAGGATGCCGGAGTGACTGGAGTCGTTTCGCACGACGAAAACAATCGGGCTTGCGTCTCCAGTATCCGTACGCACGAGGCGGGCAAGATAGACTCCTGAAGTAGCCGTGGCCGGCACTGCCCACGATGCCGATATCGCCCAGTTTCCGCAGTCTGTCAGCCCCGTCGCACTATCTGTCAGACAGGGCGGTTGCGTCTGAGGTAACGCGACCGAAGGTGTGATAGAGACTATCTTGCGCGCACCATTTCCCTGGTAGTAGCCCAAACGATAGATATCGATACGGTGGGCAGTCGCGTTGCTCGCCACTTTGAAGTTGATAGTCTGGCCCGCGTTTACGCTAATGTCCGTTGCGAAACCCTGGATATTGGTGGAGCCCGCCCCCATCACGAACCATTCGCTTTGGGGATTGCCAGGGAGGCAATTCTCTGCTTCGATCGGATTTTGAGGCGCCAAGCAACTCGCGAAGGTCGCAAGCGCTATCGATGGGAATGCCAGCGAGAGCACCAGGATTTTCTTCAGCGCTGGGCGGATCCCACGAACCGATTCCAGCCGTCGATACACCATGGTCTGAAGAGTAGGCAGTCCTCGCATGGAAACGTGCGGATGAAACATGATGCTCCGCCTTGTTCAGAGTGCTGGGGCTGCTTCTCAAGCTGGCCCGCTGGACGAGCCAATTGGCAAGATCAGAAGTGTCCTGATTCTTTGGTAGAAAACGCCCGATCGAAATCAGGTAAACAACCGGTACAGATCTTCGCCAGCCCGCTCAGTCACCAGGTCGGGAACGAGTTGATCGGTGAAGCGGTTGGTCAGTTTGGAGAGGAGATCGCGCATTTCTTTTTCCACAGGCGTCGGGGGACCGTTGGGCGCATGGCGAAGAAAGGAAATCGTCTTCTCTTCGGTGCCGAACTTGCGCTTGTAGCGGATGAGTCCTTCCTGGTCGATGTCGCTTAGCCCAAAGTCCAGGTAAGCGAGGCCTCGGCTTTTTCCTTCCTGAATTCCCTGCCAGATCAGGAGATCGTTCGGCCGGTGAGACAGATCGTCGAGGAGAGAAGCATTAAACTTGTAGTAGAGCGTGTCTTTCCACTCCAGGAAGAAATCTCCGGCCACAATCTTACCCTCGTAAATTGCGAGCATCAGAAACCCATGCTTCTGTTCCACAAAATGACGCCAGATGTTTTGGAAAAAGCTGTAAGGCTGCGCAAGCAGGCCGTATTTGTATTTCCGTATTTTCAAGTGCATCTCGAAAAAGACGCGCAGTTCTTGCTCCGACTGCGCCATTCGAACCGTGAGCCCCTCGCGCTCCGACTTCCGGATCGCGCGGTGCGTCGAATCGTGCATTCCTTTCCACAGCGCGTCGAGATCCCGCAGCAAATCCAAGCGGTGCCATTTCGCTTGCTTCACTACGGCGAACCGCTTGTCACCAAGTGGCAAGTCATTGTGCAGGCAGCGCACACTGATAGGGTGGCGTTCGGACACTAACTGATCGATCAGAAAGCGCCACGACTCCTCGTCATTCGCCAATGGGTCACAATAATCGGAAAACGGCAGGGCCACGATACGTTCTCCCAGGATGTCGGAGATCCGGCAGAACGGAATGCCTGCTTGAGGCTGACCATGCTCATCGAGCAAGATGTGGGCGCTGGGCTCCCAGCCGTAGGTATCGGACAGAACCTGCATCCAGTCGGGTGAATGAAAAACGCTGCTGGGAGCTTGATGCACCAATTGGCCCCACAAGGAATCGGTTCGCGGATCGACTCTTACGAGGTTGCCTACAACGTTCAATTTATTTGCCCCCTATGCGACGGACTCGGAATATCCGTATCGCGATCAAGCGAGAAAGGCAGTTGTTTCCTCTGTTTGAGCAAGCACTTTGTTTGGTTGACTAATCTCTGGAGCTGCGTTGGCGTCATGTTCCTGGAAAATGTGCGCAGAGCCTTTTGACTCGTGCGGAGCCGGCACTTTCGAAGCCTCCGCTTCGGGCAGCACCTGCCGGTATACGGAGAGAAGATTCGGGATGGAGTAATCCCAAGCAAGCTGGGTCTTGATGCGGCCGCTCCCGCAAGCTCCAAGAGCCATTCTGCGGTTCGGATCGTCCATGAGTTGTGCCAGCGCGCGCGCAAATGCGCGCTCATCGTTGGGAGTTACGTAAACCGCGGCTCCCCGTGCCGTGAAGCGATGCTCGGGCAAATCGAACACTACAATCGGTTTGCCCAGCGACATGTATTCCATGATCTTGAAGATCGTTGAACGATCGCTGTACGGGTTGGCAGGCGAGGAGTCCACACAGATATCCGTCGCGGCCAGAATCCGCCGGAGGCCCTCGCCGAAAATGGGCCCAGTGAAGCACACATAATCCTGGAGACTGAGTTCCTGCGCGAGGGTCTTCAAACTCTCCATCGCATCGCCAAAGCCAACCAGTAGGCAATAAAAATCCCTTCGACCGAGATGGTAAACAAGGTGGTGCAGCGCCCGCACAAGGTAGTCCACGCCGTCCTGGACACCCATCACTCCCACATAACCGATAATGGTCTTCCCCATTTGTCGGAGAGCCTGGTCAGGCTCAATGGGAACCATTGCACGGTCCAATTCAATTCCGTTTCGAACGATGGTGATCCGTTGTTCGGGAACGCGGCCGCGGTCCAAAGCAATTTTCTTGTAAGACTCATTTGTGACGATGACGTGATCCGCAAAGCGGCAGCTGAGCTTCTCCAGCCAGACGAGCACACGATAAACATTTGGATTTCCGCCACCTCGAAGCCTCGCGGCGTACATTTCTGGAGACAGGTCGTGATGGTCGTAGACAAAATGTTTGCCGAAAACCTTGTAGAACAGAGCGATGAATACGAAGGTGTCCGGGGGGTTGTGGGCGTGAATCACGTCGAAGCCTTCGCGGAAGAAAGCCCCCAGCGACAGGACGAAGCTGGCGGCCATCGAGTACGCGTATTCCCAAACATAGGAGAGAAGACCGTTCCCGGTGGAGGGCGCCGGATAACGGTAGACTCGGACGCCGTTCACGATCTCGCGAGAAAGCTGTCCTTTCGCTGATGGACAGATCACCGTCACCTGGTAACCTGCGGAACTCAGGGCAAAGGCCTCCCGGCGAACTCGAAGGTCCTGCGGAAAAGGCAAGTTTTCCAGCAACATGAGGACTCGATTTTTGTCGCTTACCTTCACGGTTTCCCCTTTATCACCGTTCGCAATTTCTGACCAAGTGTTATGCAAGCTGCGGAGCAAGCGACGGCTTCGTATGCTCCGGACGCACCCGTGAATCTATAAAGATGCGCTGCCAGAGTTCCACATTCATCAGGCCCCACAGTAGCCCACCGTAATCGGCAAATCCGTTTTCATGCTCAGCGATCAACTTTTCGACGAATGGTGGATTGAAGAGACCCCGCCGCCGCAAGGCCGGGAGGGAGAGCACGTCGCGCATGAACGATCGCGCTTCTTTGCGTAACCACGAAGAACTCGGCATGGGGAAACCTTGTTTCTTGCGATGGAGGATTTCCGGCGGCAGCCAGGCTTTGCTCACTTTCTTCAACAAATACTTGCGGGTCAGATTTCTCAGCTTCAGGTTTTGCGGAAGCGCCGCCGCAAACTCCACGAGCTTGTGATCCAGGAGCGGCACACGAGCTTCCAGGGAAACGGCCATGCTCATTTTGTCGCCGCGCGCGAGCAACAGGTCCGCCAGCCAGAGTTTTGTGTCCACGTACAGCATGCGGTTGAGCGGTTCGACCGCATCGGTTCGCGACAAGTGTTCGGCGAACACGTAGTCCGCGCCATATCCACTCAACGATTCCTTCAGGTTCTCAGACAGCAGCGATTGCCTCATCTCTGAATTGAAGAGCGGAAACCAGTTGACGAAACGGGTGATCTCGTCCGGCTGGCTCAAGGCAAAAAGAGCCAGTTTTTGCCGGCGCATCCCTCGGAGGTGCGAACAGGCACCCAGCGCAAGGGATTTGACAGGCTGGGGAATCGCTCGAAACAGGGGCGAGAATCTTTCGCCTGAATAACGCGCATAGCCCGCAAACAGTTCGTCGCCGCCTTCTCCGGTGAGCACCATCTTGACGTCACGCGCGGCCAGTTCGGCAACCAGGTAATTCGCCAACGTAGCATGCTCCGCGAGCGGCTGATCCAAATGCCAAACCACTTTCTCCGCCAGTTCGCAGAGGTGCGAAGGCCGGATGATGACCTCGTGGTGATCCGCTTTGAATTTCTTTGCGACCATGCGCGCATAAGGAAGTTCGCTGAATGCCTCGCCGTCACCTTCAAATCCCACGGAGTAGGTTTTGACGGGCTCGTTCATGAACTGACTCATCAGCGCGACAATCGTGCTTGAGTCCACGCCTCCGCTCAGAAACGCTCCGAAAGGAACGTCGCTCATCAAGTGCTGTTGGACGCATTCGCGGAGCAAAGTCTCGAGCTGTTCGCCATAAGCCTCTTCACGGAGGTGACCGTTGCGGTGATTCGCAAAGGACAAGTCCCAGTAACGCCGGACTTTCAATCCATTGCTATCGCAAGTGAGGCTGCAACCCGGTGGCAGCGCACTGATTCCGTCAAACATTGTCTGCGGCGCCGGCACGTATTTCAGCGACAGATAATTGTTCAGGGCTTCTACATTCAACCTTGCTTGTACAGCCGGATGCTGCAGAATCGCTTTAATCTCCGAGGCAAAGGTTAGCGCGCCACCCGCTTGGGCAAAATACAAAGGCTTGATTCCCAGCCGATCGCGGGCCACGAACAAGCGGCGCTGGCGCGCATCCCAAACGGCGAACCCAAACATGCCTCGCAAATGGTGCGTGCAGTCCTCACCGAATTCCTCGTACAGGTGAACGATCACCTCGGTGTCACTCTCTGTCGCTAGCACATGTCCGCGGCTTTCGAGCTCATCGCGAAGCGGGCGATAGTTGTAAATCTCGCCATTGAAGACGGTGACAATGGTCCCATCTTCGTTGGTGATCGGCTGCTTACCGCCGCTCAGGTCAATGATGCTGAGCCGCCGCATCCCCAGAGCCAGGTCTTTGTCGAAATGCGCACCCGAATCGTCCGGTCCCCGGTGATGGAGAACGCGCAGCATGTCGCTGAGAACCTCGCGGTTCGCGGGCTTGTGTGTTTTGTACTCAAAGAAACCGCAGATGCCGCACATTACAGGATTCCTCGATTTCCCCGGGCCAGTCTACTTTGCTGGAGCATAAGAATCTGAATGGGTCCTTCCCTCGAAAGGTTTTTCCCGGCCCCTTAACACTCGCTCGTACACTTCAATAATTCTCCCGGACACAGACTCCGGGTTCAGATGCTGGATATGCGCACGGCCATCCGTTCTTGGACAGTGCAGGAGAATCTCTTGCATCCACGCCGCGAATTCCGGGATGTTGGGGCGGCAGATATGGCAATCGCGCGTCTTGCCGATTACCTCGCGAACATCTCCGACATCGGTCGCCACGATCGGGAGGTTGCAAGCCATCGCTTGCTTGATGACGTTCGGGGAACCCTCCTGATAAGACGGGAAGACCAGCACGTCGCAAGCGCTCAGGTACAGCGCGAGCCGCTCCTGGGGCTCTTTGTGAACCACGAGCAATTCAATGGAGGCATCTTGCTGGGCCAGGGCATCCGCCGCAGCCTTGGCCAGCGGGAAGCGTTTCACCGGTATTTCCGGATTTGCGGCAAAGAGTATGTATTTTTTGTCCGGGTGCAGACGCAGAATCGCCCTGGCTTCATTCTTTTCCGTGGGCCGGAAGAGTTCGAAATCGACTTCGTGCGGGATGAGAAAGACGTTTGACTTCTTGAGTTGTCTCGCCATTTCCGAGGACTGGACAATCGCGGCATCCACGCGTTGCGCCAGTTTCCTACAGGCAGCGGCCGCAACAAGGCTCCAAGCCGCTTTCTTGCCGCGCTCATTGATGGTGCCCAGCAAATCGTCCCCGTGGTAAGTAACCACGAGGGGAACTTTCCACTGTGTGCGCGCCACCAAGCCGACATAACCAAAGTGCGCGTGCACGAGATCAAAGGAGCCCTGCTGGAGGCGCTTCCGCAATTGAAAGATCGCTTTCGGATATAGCAATTTTCGGATGCGCCCGCGCATGACCAGCAGTTCAACGTCAATCCCCGCGCGCTTGAGAGATTCCGCCTGCGTTCGAACAAACGAGCCGAAAGCCGGATTCTCGGGCGTCGGATAAATCGCCGTCATGATTAGCACTTTCATCGAACGGTCCCTCGTCCTTTTGTTTGTGAGATCTATAAGAAGCAGTGGGATACTTGTGGTTTCTTCAGGCCATTCGAACTAACCGCCGTGGGCTGCGAGTTTCACCTGCGCTCTGAGAAAAACTCGACGTTCAGGTGACCTTCGCAAATAAATCTTGTCCCGCAGGCGCCGAGGCGATCCTGTACATCGCCGCCAACAACCCGGCAATCAGCCAGACCAATTGCTGCGTCGGGCGTCCGCGGAAAACGTCGACGGTCATGTGCACCATATGCCCCGCCAGGCCCGCCGCAAAGCCGAGAGCGAGCGGCGAGAGAAGGCGGTCCTGAAGATTCCAGCACTGCCACCCTTTGCGCACTGTACCGCCGAAAAATACGAGAAAGGCCACCAATCCGCCTATTCCTGTTTCCGCCAGGACCAACAAATATTTGTTGTGAACGGCAAAGAGAAAACCTTGTCGAAACTCGGAAGTCAGGTAGCGGCCCATGACCACCGTGAAGTTGTTCGCGCCTACTCCGAGCACGGGGTTGTCTTCAATGATTCGAAACGCCAAATTCATCAAGGGAATGCGCGATTCCGCCGACCCTCGATCATCCCCGAACAATCGCCCCGAAATAAGCGAGTGAAATGGCACGTACAGCAGCGCAAGAAGCGCAAGGACTGCAATCGGCGCCTTGAGCGAAAGCCTTCGCCGCCGCCAACTGATGAAACACAGCAGCGCGAGGGACAGCGCCAAGGCCAGCCATCCTCCCCGCGAGAACGTGAGAATCAGGGCAATGCTGCCCAACGCCAGAACCGCTGTTGCCAGCCACTTGTAAATTCGGCCGAGGTTTGTGAACAACAGACTGGCGGCGCATGTGATAGAAATGCTGAGGTAAGCCGCTGCGAAATTGGACGACCCAACCGTGCCGCCAATGCGCGTGAAGCCTTCTTTCGGGTCGCTGTCGATATGGATGTGAGCTGGACTACCCCAGATGGTCGACGGCATTCCCGTGAACCGGAGGATGATCATCACCACGCTTTCCATCAGGCACGCAACGAGGAGGACGGAGACCACGAAAACAATGTCCTGCCTGGTTCGAACGTTACCCGCCACGTAGAAGTAGACCAGGCACGCTTCCAAAAGGAGACATACTTCAAAAAGGCTGAGACTGACATCCTGTGCGACAAAAACAGAGAACGCGGTAATTCCGAAATACGCGAGGAGGGGCCAATTGATGCCAATTCCAACACGCGGCACGGGATTTCGATTTGCGAATGATCGGATCAGCCACGACAGATATAAACCGATAAGAGCGAGCGTCGTCGCAGAGAGACTCAGCCCACCCAGCGCGCCGAGCGCCGCGTCGTCCTCACGATAAAAGAAGTGCGTGCCGAATTGAAAGGGAATGTCGAGGATGACAATCGCGAGCAGAACCCTCTGTACCGACGCAGACGCCAGCGCAAGAAACGGGCTGAGGATTGCCACGACAAGGGAGGTTCCTCCCAAAGAGCGCAGACTCGCGGAACTCCCTTGCGCTTCTATGCTGCTTTGACGAAAGCCTACGCCGGCTGGTTGTGACGGGCCCTCATTCCCGAATGCGAGTGGCATCTTCCCCACTTCTCTCGGTGAACGCATTCCCACAGAAGTCATAACGATGGACTGATGCCTCGGACATGAGGTTCACAAGCAACTTGGCCGGTTCGATTTACGGCCTGGAATTCGGAAATGGTTTGGGCAACAAACTCGATCTGGCGGCCGGTAAGTTCCGCATACATCGGCAACGACAGGATTTTCTCGGCGTACGCCTCGGTTACGGGAAAATCTCCCCGTTTGTGTCCCAGATCCTGATATGCCGGCTGCAGATGAATCGGAACCGGATAGTGGATGCTTGCGTTGATGCCTTTGCTGACGAGGTGGTCTTTCAGTTGGTCGCGTTGCTCCGTGCGAATGACGTAAAGATGCCACACGGATTCGGCGCCACCGGCTTCGCCCGGCACGACGACCCCACTGCCCTCCAAATGCTTTTGATACAGTGAGGCGTTCCAACGCCGGGCGGCGTTCCACTTTTCCAGATACCTTAATTTGACCCGCAGGATCGCCGCTTGCATTGTGTCGAGCCGGCGGTTGTAGCCTCGGAAAAGATGCTTGTATTTTTCCTTCTGCCCATAATTCCGGAGCATTTCCAGGCGATTTGCGACCTTCTTGTCGTTGGTAACCACCATGCCGCCATCGCCGTAGGCCCCCAGGTTTTTGCCAGGGTAAAAACTAAAAGCCGCCGCATGGCTCAGAGAGCCCACGCGCTTGCCTTTGTAGCGCGCACCGTGGGCCTGGCATGCGTCTTCAATCACCATGAGCCCATGCTTATCGGCAAGTTGCTGGATGGGATCCATGTGGGCCGGATGCCCATACAGATGAACGGGGAGAATAGCTTTCGTGCGGCGAGTGATGGCTCTTTCGATGGCCGTCACGTCCAGAGTGTAGGTGTAAGGATCGACGTCGACCAACACCGGCTTGGCGCCAGCATGCGACACGCCGAGTGCGGAGGCGATGAAACTGTTGGCGGCGGTGATGACCTCGTCACCAGGACCGATATCGAACGCCCGCAACGCGAGTTCGAGTGCCGACGTACCGGAGTCCACACCGACCGCATATGGCACGTCGCAGAAAGCGGCGAACTCTTCCTCGAAGAGGCGCACCTCGCGCCCCAGGATGAAATCCGCTTCCTGGATTACCTTCGATATTGCGTGATTAATCTCGGCGGCGATCGCCTGGTATTGGATTCCTAAATCAACGAACGGAACATTCTGGTGCTTTGGGCTCGTCAACATTTGCGTGGACATAGTCCGCCTGATCCTCCACTAATACTTGCAGTCCTTTAAGTTCGATCGAACGATTCATGGCTTCGAGCACCCGCACCACATCCCGCCCATCCGTTCCGTTGCTCAGCGGGCTCTTCCCAGTTCTCACACACTCCAGGAAGTGCCGGCACTGATTTTTCAGCGGTTCAGCGGGCTCGACCCGGGGGCTGACAATGTCACCATCCCGGATCTGGAAGCGAAGCTCCCCATAGTTGAGCGGTTCTTCTTCCACCGGACTCACACCCTTCTCAAACACGCGCACTTGCTCCACTCCATTGAGGTCGTTAAAGACGATTCTGCGGTCGCTCTTGACCACCACGACCTCTCGGGCTTTATCGGGATCCGCCCAGCTGACGTGCACGTGAGCGAGAACATTGTTGGGATAGCCGAGGGAGATAAAACCCACGTCATCCCGGCAATTCCCCAGAACCTTCCCGCCAATAGCGCTGACCCACCCCGGCGTGCTGTTCAGCAAGTAATTAAAGATAGCGATGTCATGCGGGGCAAGGTCCCAGAGAGCGTTTACGTCGCGGCGGATAGGGCCGAGGTTTGTCCTTCGGGCATACAAATAGTATACGCGCCCGCTGTCCTGCTGCACGTACTCCTTCACCTTGCGGACGCCCGCATTGAAGATGAATGTGTGACCCACCATCAAGGTCGCGGACTGCGAGTCCGCCAACTCGATCAGTTCTTGCGCGTGGGACGAGGTTGTTGTGAGTGGCTTTTCCACAAGCACGTGTTTTCCTGCCAGCAACAAACGGCGGGTGACGTTGAAGTGCGAAGTCGCTTCCGTGCAAACAATCACAGCCTGCACGTCCGGCTGCGAAATCACATCTTCGATCTGCGTCGTCAGATACACGTTGGGGAACCGCCGCGCGACCTCCTTCAAACGTTCCGGGCACTGCTCGCAAACGGCAACGACACGCGACTCCGTCAGTTCGTTGAAGATTCGAACGTAGTTCATTCCCCAATAGCCGCATCCGATGACCGCGATACCCATGGGCCTGGAACTAGAGACGTTTTCTCTGACTCCAAACGGAAGGATGGCGTTGCTCATTCAGCACCTCTTCTGGAAAGGACTGCCGGAATAGTGAGAAACAGAATCTTCAGATCGAACCACAGGGACGCGTTGCGGATGTAGTCCAGGTCCATGCGGATCATGTCCTCGAAGGATACCCGGCACCTTCCTTTCACCTGCCACCAGCCGGTAATCCCCGGCATGGCGGCAAAACGGTGGTGATGACGGGGACGGTAGCCGGCAACTTCATACGTGGGGACCGGACGCGGTCCAACCAAGCTCATGTCTCCTTTGAGTACGTTGAAGAGTTGGGGAAGCTCGTCCAAACTGAACTTCCGGAGGAAGCAGCCGACTCTGGTCACGCGAGGATCGTTGGTCAGTTTAAATTTTCCGCCACTCTCGGGTGTGGGCTGTGCACGGCCCTCGACAAAGTCCTTGATGTAGGCTTCGTGCAAGGAAGGATCCGCGTCTTGAACCATGGAGCGGAACTTGTAGAACTTGAAATTTTGAACTAACCAGACACGCTGGCGCCCAAGCTTCTGACGTTTTGCCCCCACACGTTCCTGGGTGAAGATCACCGGCCCGGGCGAGTCCAGCTTGATCAGCAGGGCGATGAGCAGGAGCAGAGGAGAGAGAAGAATGAGCAACGCAAATGTAAGAAAGATGTCCATGCCGCGTTTCAAGACACCGTAGAAAATGTTCTCTGATTCGGCCTCCGTCACTGCAATTCGGCTCGACCATTGCCATGTTTGCTGTTCAGCCATTTCGTTCATTCCTGACGTTTTGGATTTGGGGACAGAAGCAAGTCCGGCCGACCTTCTCAAAGCTAATCGGCCGCTGGGATCCCTGCGCCGTGGTGTGGCTGGCGCGGGTTTGTGAACAACTTCTTTTATAGCCGGCTGTAAAGCGCCTCGGGGATGGGATAAGTGCGATTGTTGAGCACAACGCCCAGCACTTTCGTATTAGCCACCGCCAAACTTTCCTTGATCCGGCGGGCCGTATCGCGCCGCGTGGAATTCGCCTCCAAAACCAGCACGACGCCATCCGTCCACTTGCTCAGTAACATCGCGTTGGCGTTGAGCCAGAAAGGTCCGGAGTTGAACACCACGTATCGGTACGCGTTACGCAGTTCTTCCATCCTAGACCGCAGCCGGTCCGTAACCTTTGCGATATTCAACTGCGAGGCACCGTACCCACCCGTTATCAACCAGAGGTTGGCGGGCGAGAGTTGCTGCGCAAACTCTTGTATCGGCGCGGATTCTTGCGTGGCTTCGGCGAGCCCCTTGTTGTTTTGCAGGTCGAAATATTCATGGAGCGAGGGACTCTGGAAATTTGCATCCACTAGGCAAACGGAACCTTCAGCCTGTGCAGCGAGTATTTCGCCCGCGCGAACGCAAATCGAAGCGCAACCGGCATCACGCTCAAGTCCTGAGAACAGCGCGATTCGCGGTGAATTCTGTTCGCCTCCAAGGAAAATGCGCTGCACGAGTTTGAGTTCTTCCTCGCGGGCGATTGCTTCTCTCTTCGCGTCTTTGTAGACCCCTCGCGCCCGGACTTTTCTTCCCCAATTCTTTTCGCTGGCTCTCCCTGCGTCCACCGAAGGGCCTGCAGGGGGCTGCGGCTGCGGTACTTCCTCTGTACGCCATGCCACCTCTGCATGCGGGGCCCGATGGGTGCTTTCTTCCTTGACGGAAGGCGGTTCCTGGGTGCTGAATTCGCTGAAAACGTTGGTTCTCTCTGCGCCAGGCAACGACCCTAAATTGGAAATGCTCTGGCGCACCTCCGGTTCCAGCTCCACAGGTGTCTCGCTGATGGAGTCAGGCCCAATCTCATGCCCGGCCCACGCTGGGACAGCCGGCGCAGCATTCAGCGGCGTGATTGGATCGCGAGATATCGGGAATCTGTCTTCAAGCGTGCTGCTAAGTATTTCCCAGTGGCCCATCTCTTCCACTGGTTCATGGTTGCGGTTCGAGTCCAAGTCCAAAGGACCAAGCGGTTCCCAAGGCTCGCCGATCGCTCGGAACACATCCGGCAACGAGGTTTGATGTAGGGCATGGTTTTGCGTCTTGGCATCGACTTCCGGATTCGGCTGCTCGGACTCCGGAGCGATCTCAGCGGCGTCTTCCCAGCCGTCCAAGGTCTGAAAAAGCCCCTTCTCATTGCTGATGTGATGTAACAGTTCGAAGTTCTTGCTCATGGCCGCACCATGGTTTGCCTGTTGATCTCAAATGCGTATTTTCAGTGCCTGTCTTCCCTCTGCTTTGAAGAGCTCAACGGAAGGCGAATCTCTTGTCCTGCGCTGAGATGGGTTAGGTCTTTGAGGTTAGGATTCAACCTGCGAATCTCTTTTTGAATTGCCTCGTCATATCTCCCAACGAGGGACAGGCACAACGCCCGCAGCGTGTCGTCCGGCTGAACTATATACGTGAAGACATTCGATGAGTCCTGACGCCCATCAGCCTGTTGGGGATCTGGGGGTTGTAATCCATCGGAAGCCGCCGCAACAGGCGACCCTGGCGTGTGTTTCAGGCTCGAGCTTGCTGAAGCATTTGGCGACGAGAGATCGCTTGCCGGTTCCGGCTGAAACGTTCCCGCTCCCGCGCGTGTGCCGAGATAGATGGCCAGGCTCAACAGCATCAGGGCAAGGAACGAGGTCTGATAAATTCTCTGATGAGAGAGTTTTCCCTTCATCCGAGAGGAAAAAGACGTGAATGACGGGACAGTCTGCGGAGCTGCGCGCCGTTGTGCCGGCGGTCTCGTGACCTGCGGATTCGTTGCTGGCGGTTTCGCCGCCTGCGAATCCAGCGCCAAGTCGCCCGCCGCTTCGCGGACGATTTCCGGCCCAATCTGCCTGCAGCGCATCGCGCATCCTAATGACAAAGCATTGAAGCAAAGGTGATTGATCAAGCGTGGAATTCCCCGGCTGCGTTCGGCAATAGCTGCGGCCGCCCCCGGAGTAAACAATTCCGTTCCCTGGTACCCAGCCACATGTAGCCGGTGATTGATGTAGCGGACTGCCTCGGCAGCCGGCAACGCCTCCAGCCGTGCTCGCACGGCAATCCGTTGCCCGAGTTGCGTCAAGCCGGGCTGCGCTAACCGTTGCTCGAGCTCCGGCTGGCCGGCCAGAACGATTTGCAGAAGTTTTCTGTCCGGAGCTTCGAAGTCGGAAAGCAATCGAACCGTTTCCAACACGGAGTCGGAAAGGTTCTGGGCCTCGTCAATAAAAAGAACGACGCGCTTCCCAGCTTTCGTTTCGCGGAACAGAAAGTCGTTCAAGTCCGCGTGCATTCGCACGATGTCCCGATCCTGACTGTCGAGGCCAAGGTCTTCCATCAAATAGCGAAGAAGTTCGCGGGAATCGCACTGCGTTTGAAAAAGGAATGCGCTGTGGACGTAGCCCTTCCAGCGTTTGAGCAACTGGAACAGCAGCGTGGTCTTTCCCATCCCAGGCTGTGCCACCAGAGACAGAAATCCACGTCCGGTCTCAATCCCATAGAACAGGGACGCCAGTGCCTCTCGGTGACCCGGACTAAAATACAAGTACCGCGGGTCCGGAGTCACACCGAACGGCTGTTCGTGCAGTTGGTAGAAGTCGAGGAACATCGCTTAGTCGCCATCCCTTGGAATCGCGGCTACCACCGGACTCCCCAGAAGTGATTCCACTTCTTCCGGCGTCCGGAACGACGGGTCCCAGTAATCCACGGCAAATGCCAGCACCACGCTCGACACCCCCGCCAGGAGTCCGCCCAACATCAACACAAACAGCCATCGCGATTGCGCGGTAAAAGGCACGGCCGCGGGCTCCGCGACCACTACGTTCGAAATCCGCTGCCGGTCCAGCGCATCGGAAATGCGCGCTTCTTCCTGCTTGCGTAGATAAAGCATGTAATTTTCTTCGTCTGCTTTCGCTGCGCGAAGTATGTCCTGGTGGAGAATTTCCTTACTGTCGAGTTGTGCGCTTTCCGTTTTGTACGTGCGCACGAGCGAGGAAGTCGCCGTCGCACGCGCTTCCAAACCCGCCAAGTTTGTCTGCGCCTTGGCCAGCTCTGACTTCAACGCCTCATAAGTTGGGTCGCGGTCGGTGATTTCATCCCGGAGCGGCGCCTTTTCAGCCGCCTCGATGGCCGCGCGGGTCTGGGCAATCTGCTGCTCGACTTCCTGCACCGGCCGGTAAGTGGGCTCGAATTTTGTCAGGAGGTTCGTTCGCTTAAGCTCAAGCTCCAGCAGCGTGGACTTCATGCGCTCCATGAGTTGCGGATTGTCGGCCGTGCGAACTTGCGTTGTCTGCCGGTTTGGAAGCGTCCCCAGTTGCGCTTCCAGCTTGCGGATCCGCTCGCGGGTTTCCGCAATGCTCGCTCGCGTCGTTTTCAAATCCGCTTCCACCTCCGCCAGCTTCCGTACGCTGATCTCTTTCTGTAGCGCCGGACTCACGACTCCCTGCTCGCGGCTGAAATTGGTCAGCTTCGTCTCTGCGTTGATCAGGGCAGTACGGTATTGCTCCGCCTGTTGATGAAAGAATTCGAATTCCCCGGGCGCGCGGTGGATGGCCAGATGTTTCTCAAGGTACAGGCTGGCCAGCGTGTTCAATACTCGCGCGGCCAACTGCGGATCTTTCGCGCTGTATTTCACGCTGATCAGGTTCGTCAGCTTGATGGGCTGCACCGTGAGGCCATTCTCCAACTTCGCGACCGCGCGTGAAATCTGTTCGTCATCCTTGTGTCCGATCACATTTAAAAGCGAGTGATCCCCGGTTCCTTCCAGACCGCACGCCTCAACGACCTTGGTTAGCAGATCTCTTGATCTGAGCAGCTCGGCTTCCGATTGCAGCTCTTCCTCGCTCACTTCCGTACGCAACTGCATCGGTTGTTCGCGGTCGGGGGTCACCATCGAGTCGGCGCGTTCATGCCTCACCAGGATCTTCATTTCGGACTGATACTTCTTCGGCATGACACACGCCAATATGACCGCAAGCGCAAGAATGCCCAGAAACGTGTTGATCATCAATCGTCGCTGCCGGAAACCAACGCTCAGCAAGTCTCGCAACGTCACGGATTGTCGTTCGTCAGCTTGTTTTCCATTCAGATTCGTTTCGACCATGGCCGTTTCCCCTCACTTTCTCGGAGCGGCTCAGAGCACACCAGGGTTCGCATACAGACCTAAGGATGAAGTGGGAATAAATCTGGCAATCTTGGACATCGCGTTTTTTGGAATGTAGAGAAAATCACCGGGCTGCAAGTAGGCATCTTCGTCCAGGTTTCCCTCTTTCAGCATCTTCTTCATGTTCAGCTTTTTGACTTGCGCCCATCCGCCCGGGACTCGGTGGAAGAGCAACACCTGCGAATGCTTTGCGGAATCCCGCAAGCCGCCCGCAATGGCCACCGCTTCTGTGGCGGAAGTGTCTTCTCGGAGTTCAAATTTTCCAGGGTGTCCTACTTCTCCACCCACGATAAAAAACGGCTTCTCGAAATCCTTGAGCTCCACGTTGATGACCGGGTCGTGCAATATTTTTGAATACGCCAACCGCAGCGCGTTGGTCACTTCGGGCAAGGTCTGCCCCTCCACGCGCATGTTTTCGATGCCGCGCAGAGTGATGTATCCATCCGGTTGTACCGTCACCGTCTGGTTGAACTCCGGCGTGAACGGAAATTCAAGTGCCAGCACATCCGCGGAATGCAATTGATAGCGGCGGTTGCGGTGCTGCAGAATCGTGGTTTGGCCATGACTGTCCGTTGTCCTTTCGCTGTCGCGGGTGACTTGTTGCGAAGCCGGAGGAACTTGCGCCTGCGGATCCTGCGCGACGATCGCCGAGGCTCCCGCGAACGTTAGAAGAATCGGGAGAAGAACTCGACCGATGCGCTTCGAGGACCTTGAAGTTTCTTGACTGTTGTAAATCACCAAAGCCTCCCTTCCCGGCACGAACCTTTCGCGCGCCATCTAGTCCGCCTGAATGCTCTCGTCGCCGGCGCCTGTCATCGCGCCCAAGTGGACCACCTCATTAGGAACAGAAACCTGCCGCCGATGCAACGCGCCAATCTCCGCTGGCTTTCCCGGTTGCACTTCGCCTACCCAATCTCTTTCGACTTCCACAGCCACGGAGCGCTGAAGGAGGCTCACGGAGAGCACCAGCTTTACACCCGATTTGATTTTGACGATGATCCCCGTCAAACCGCGCAGCGGGCCCTCCAGGATTTGCGCCACATTGCCGATTTGCATGTACGGCCAGGGCATGGCTGACAGCCCGCTCTTCTGCACACGCCGAATGGCTTCGATCTCTTCTTCTTCAACAGGGATAGGAGTCTTCCCTACGCCAACAATTTGCATGACTCCCGGGGTCATCAGAACCGTCAGCCGATTGTGTGGGTTCATTCGGCAAAACAGGTAGCCCGGAAACAGCGGCACTTCGATCACTTTCGTGCGATCCGACCAGCGCCGTGTGCTCCTACTTACAGGCAGGAGGCACTCATAACCAGCGTTTTCCAAAAGCAGGTTGGCGGTCTTCTCTCTCCCCGTTCTGACCAGCACCGCAAACCAGGGCCATTGTTGAGATCGAATTCCCATAACGCTTTCCCCCAGAGAAGCTACCGCCGTAAGAGTCACAATTCCTGCAAGTGACCTTGGGTCGGCATGTGTCCGCATTCCCTTTTCTACTTCCGCATCTACATCGCTGCCCGTATGCGCGGACCAACACCGCAATCGGGAATCCCGGCCCTGTGAGCAAGGTAGCCCGGAGGTACCACGGTCACAATCCGGTCTAAACCTTAAAAACTGAGCCAAGGAAGTACCCAGAGGTTGCTCTCGCATTTTTTTGAATACTTCGCGGCGGAAGGCGCAAGCTGGAGGATAGGGTCTTTCCCTTACTTGAGTAGGTGATTCTTTCTAGTTAATGGCATCGAGAATTTTAGTTTCAACATTATGTACAGGCAGGTATTTCCCCCACCCCAATTCCCGATATCGTCCGATTGTTCCCTCGTCCCTATCCCCAATATCCTAAAACTCACCTGGCACGCGCTCGACTACTGCGAACGCGCTTTGAATACTCATCAAT
>QHYM01000229.1 GCA_003223295.1 Acidobacteriota bacterium
AATACAAGCCTCTCGACGCTTTCTACTGCGCGACGCTGCTCTTCCGGAATCGCGTGCAAATAAATCTCGCGCGTGATTTCCGGCGTGGAATGCCCTAGAAGCGATTGCATCGTTCCCAGTGGCGTGCCTACAGAGTCGAGCATCGTCGCGTGGCTATGTCTCAGAAGATGCCACGTGACACCAGGAAGCCCTAATTTCTTCGCGACAGGCTTCAGGTGCTTGCGCAAAAGATTCCATCGCTCTAATGGCAATCCCTCGCGTGTGCCAAATACCAGGGCCTTTGGATCAACAGCGGCGGGACGGAGGGCGGCGAGAATTTCTGCTGTCTCCGTTCCAATCGGTATGGTTCGTGCGCTGCGTTTCGTCTTGGGTTGATCGAAATGCCCGTCGTACACGGTTTCGCAAACGCGGAGCAAACGAGCGTTCAAATCGATGCTTCCCCAGCGAAGCGCAAGCAACTCACCAACGCGCAAGCCAGTCAGCACTAGCAGCAACGTGACCGAGCGTGCCGGCTCATTCAGAGTCGCAGCGAGTTTCCGTACCTGGACCGGAGTGAGCACTACACGCTCCGCTCCATGCTGTCGTCGTGGGAGTTTGGTTTTCTGAGCGACGTTCTCGGTGATGCAGCCCCACTCTTCGGCTGCACTGAGAATTTTGCTCAGACCACATTTGAAGCGGTGGACCGTCTCCCATGACAACCCGCTGTTGAGCTTTCGGCTAAGGAAGGTTTGCAGCTCTTCTCGAGTGAGCTCGCGAAGCTGCCTTTTGCCGAATGCCGGAATGAGATGCACGTCGAGCATGTACCGATAGTGCTTCTGTGTTGCGTACTTGAGCGTTGGCAAAACCACGGGCATCCAATCGTCTTTGACAAAATCGCCAAAGCTGCGGACGGACTGCGGTCGTGCCTTGCCGCTGTTAATCGACCCTAGCCTCTGAGACAGAACCTGCATTGCACGGCGACGCGTCGGAAACTCAGCGACCGTGCCGATCACTTCCGATCGCCGCAATCTCCCGAGCGTGCCGTCTGCTTGAATTACATCCTCCCACCAGCGCGCCACCCAGACTTTCCTACGAGTGCCACGCTGGAAAAGTGAGCCTTGCTGGAAACCTCTTCGAGCCATCGTTTCTCCCTTCCTTGGGGTCTCGATGGCCCGCCCAGCTTGTTCTGAGTCGTTTCTTAGTGTAGTGCCCATGTCAAGCCGCCTTTCGGTTTCCACGCTGCTGCGCTAGCCACGCCAAGACTTCTTCCCTGTCAAAGCGCCAATATTTTCCGAGGCGGTATCCGGGCAGTCTCTCGAGCGAACGTTTCCGTAAGCGCCCGTATACCCAGGACACAGGGACCTGTAGTAGCTCAGCGACCTGCTGGACGCTGAGAAGCTCACACTTCGATTGCGTGCTCATGTCGGCGGCTCCTTTTGAAGCGTTTTGTCTTGAGGAAATGTGCAGTGATTTAAGAGAGGTTTTACGACGGGTTGTGACTACGAACTCGGTGCCCTATTTTGTAGGGGAATTCTTCGAGTTATAGAGAGTCTTTTCTTCCCCACTGTGGTCCCCTGATTCTGGCGGCTTGTACGACGCAAGAAATTCCTGGAATTCCGCGTCCTTGCCGAAGAGGCGTTCGAGGGCCGCAGTTACGACGTAAGAAGCATTCGCATGGATGAAATCGGCGTAACGCATGAGCCGGAATTTCAAATCCTGCGATACGCGCAACTGCAGCGTTTCATTTTTGGGTTGAGCGGGCGGTGCTTTGAGAATAGGCATGAAAGGCCTCCCTATTACTACTAATGGGCAAGAAGCCTCAAAAACATTTCAAAGAAAAATGTTTCACAGTCAGAGCAAAAAACTTAGCGGCTGCACGTTTTTCGAGGTGTAATACACGCCGTAAGTGCCAAGCCCTACGCTGTTTGGTCGAGGGACTAACTACGCGACGCATGGCGAGATCGGTTTGGGCGGTAGCGACCCCGCATTACATTTGGGCGGCTCGTCGGCCCAAATGGGTGGGTCGCTACCGCCCAAACCGGGGGTTCGTGCCCGCGGTCTTTTTTCAGCCTCGAATTCTGCAATCCGGTCCTCAGCGATGCGTTGCCGTGAATCGTAAGTGAACGGAACACTTGCTTTTAGGAGTGAACGCTTTGTGTGGTCTTGTGTTCACCCGTAGCAGCGCGCCGCAGAACGCGAGCGATATCCTTCGACCAGAACACTGCGTGTGTTCCTGTGTTCTCCTTTTTCGTCGCTGAAAGCAAGCCACAACGAGGCTTGACTGCGAAGGTGCGGGCGAGAGATGGGGCGGGTTCCACAAGCGAAAGGGGGATGTTAGCCTGAGGCACGCGTACAGGACAATGCAAGTACAGGCCATGCAACACTCGAAGCACATTGAGGCTCGCGACCGTGCATTCTGGCTGGTGATCATAATTCCGTTCCTCGCGCTCGTGCCATTAACGTGTTTCGCCCAGACTAAGAAATCAGAAGCCAAGGCCCAGGTTCAACCTGCTCCGACGTCGGCCCCTTTTGAGGGTTGCTACGAGTTGAAGTTGAGCCGATGGTGGCCATGGGGTTTCGGCGAGGAGAACAAGTACGTGACGCCGCCAACCCATATTCAGCTGCTGGGAGAGCACGGCACACGCGGATTTGAGTAGGATAAACCTCTGATCCGCACGATCCCACGTCAAGACAGACCGCCAGGAGACAGGGAGTCTTCCTTCTGGAACACTAAATCTCAAAATCAATTGCTGCTGACATGGACGGACGGCTTTGTCGGAATCACCCTCGATCTCACAAAGAACAGAGACGAGTTGAACGGATCGGCCCATACACATTTTGACGCCGTCAAGCTCATTCCGCGAATCGCGCACGTTAGGGCTCGACGAATTACTTGTCCGTCCCAGTAGGAGAGCCTGTCTTCAAGGGACCCGCGTCATCTTGCGTACCGCGCTCGCGAGCCTGGCCGACGGCGATTCCACCGAAGAGATTCTCGTCGACTTCCCGAGCCTGAAAGCAGAAGATATTCAGGCAGCCATCGCGTTTGCTGCCGCTTCCGCTGAAGCGGACTTTCCAGTTCCTCTGATGGTCAGAGGTTGACAACCAGCTGCTAGAAGTCTCTACGGAGTTTTCTTGCAGCACGCCTCGACTTTTTCTCGGATTCTTTTGAGTCGAGGCTGGAGGCCTTCTTTGATTGGCTGTGTCGGATAGCTTCTGACGTGACCTTCCACAGTGACACTGGTTCCCTGCAGAAGGGCCAGGGCAGCCTCTCCGAATCGGACCGCTTTCTGGTAGTGGGGACATCCTTTATCCGAGTAATCTCCCACCGTGTTCAGTTCATCCATCGCACTCTCTAGGATGAAGGGGTCATTCGGAGCCAAAGCCGCAGCCTTGTCGATGTAAAATTCGACTTGCTGGGCCCACTTTTCGCGGTTCGCCCAATCTTTCTTCGCCCTGTTCAGATAGATCAGGGCCACTTCGGTGTCAGCATCTGCTTCACGTAGCCCTTCTTTCCTTCGGTCCAACACCGTTTGGATGGCCTCGTCGTAGCGGCCTTGATCTTCCAGCTTCACCTCCGGGGCAGGCTCCTTGCTGGTTATCAGGTCTTCGTATTTAGCTTCAGCGCCCCATCCCCCGAAATACGCACCGGCGCCTGCCACTGCAAAGGACGTGACCCACAGAACTCCGAGCAATATCTTGGATCGAACCGACCTAGGCATGCCCTTCTCCGTCCTTCGGTGACAGCTAGATACAATCTGGTGATGTCAAGGCTTTTGGCCGCATCTTGCCGCGATCTTACTCTGCAATGTACCCAGAAGCTTGCTGAACTCG
The DNA here is from genome assembly GCA_003223295.1 of Acidobacteriota bacterium. Classification (GTDB taxonomy): domain Bacteria; phylum Acidobacteriota; class Terriglobia; order Acidiferrales; family UBA7541; genus Acidiferrum. The sequence continues at coordinate 3,811 of QHYM01000229.1, forward strand.
TTCCGGATCGGTTGGGTGGGCACTCTTTCGTCCGACACGAAAATGCAATCGCTTTTGATCTGACTCATTCCAGTTTGTGCGTATTCGCGTGCCTTCTCGTAGTATTGGCAACTCTGGCCGGATATGTCACCGATCCGCTCAGTGCTCATCGCCGCATCCAACAAGTTGATGGAATCATCGGGAGCCAAACTTGCACTCTTGTCGATATAAAGCGACGCTTGGCCAGCCCATTTTTCTCGATTCGTCGGATCTTTGACCGCACGGGCAGCGTACACCGCGGCTACGCTCTGATATTTGAAATACTCTTTCTTTTCATCCTTGATCGATTCGAGGGCCGCCTTAGCAGCTTCGTCGTACCGACCTTTCCTCAACAATCTTATCTCGGGCGGCTCTTCTGCTTTTCTCGTGATGACAAAAGGAGGGTTTTCCGAGCGCTGTCTCCAGCCGTAAAGGAACCCGCATAGAGCCGCAAAGGCAAGAGAAGCGACCCAAAGCTTTCTCCAAGGCGCAATAACCAACGGAGGGCCTCCACAGAGCTACACGGTTTAGGTACGGTTTGATCATAACCTCTGAGATAAAACTCGTAATTTGAATATTCGGAGCCGTGATACAGAGCGTCAACCCGCGCCATTGCAACTCGTTGAAGATCAAGCTAGACGAGAAACTCCAGCGGCTTGCAACCGGTGTTGACCTCGTATCGCAATAATGCGATAATCTAAGGCAGGTGAACGGCGAATTCGCCATTGAGTATGTGGAGTTGCCTAACGGGCGACTGCCCGCGCGGGAGTTCGTGGATTCGCTGGATGACAAGGCCGCCGCCAGAATAGACGCCTTTATCGAGCGCCTGCGCGTCTACGGGAACCGGATGCAGGGCAAATTCGTAAAGAAGCTTACGGATGACATATTCGAGCTTAGGGTCAAACAATTCGACCGGATTTTTCGAGTTCTATTTTTCTACCAGCCGGGAATGTTGATCGTGATTACGTCGGGATTTCAGAAGAAGACGCAAGAGACTCCGCCGAGCGAGATTACGAGAGCAGAGCAGCTAAGAAAGCTCTGGATGAAGTACAGAAACCGTTATACGGGATCGCAGAAGGAAAGAGAAGCCATCCTGAAGGAGTTGGGCCTATGAGACAAAGCGTCAAGAGCGACAGGCACAGTGAGATTATCGAGCAGCGCACGCGCAAGAGCGCGACCTACCGAAAGACCTTCGCGCGTACCCTGCATCAGATTGACCTGGCTCTCCTGGTCCGCGAAATGCGAGAGGATGCGCGTCTGACTCAGGCCGAGCTTGCCAAGAAGGTTGGCACCACACAGTCCGTGATTGCCCGCCTTGAGGACGCCGAATACACGGGGCACTCGCTTACTATGCTGGAGCGAATCGCCACGGCTTGCGGCGTCGCCCTGAAGCTCCACGCCGAGAAGAAGCCAAATTTCGACCGCGAAGTCGCGCTGGTATAAGAGCAGTCGCAACAGCGGAGCTTCTTAGAACTAACGGATGCCGATGAAAGTAGAGAAAAAGCGGAAGAGAACGGACCACAGTGGGTCAACCTTCGATGGATTCCTCGATTGACCTATGAAATCTCTTCCCAAGGTGATCCCTCCGCGTTCCCGGGTGCGCTTAGTGCGGTTCGACAAACGCACTCCCGCTTGGCGCAAAGACGTCGGTCGCGAATTCCGCGTCGGATACTACAGCCGTAAAGACGGGCTGCATTTGGCTGGTCAACGAAGATGGCAAGTACGAGCAGACTACCGACCGAGAATTCCTGTTGAAATATTTCGACGTGGAACGATTGTCTGAGGAGCGGAACTTTTACGGCCAGGGGAAGCGCCGCCTAGGGAAGATACACGGTCGAACGCCGTTGGAGCGCCTCAACGGTTCAACATCCATCGACGTTTACGAAGGAGCGAAGGAAATATGGCAGAAGGACGACCCGGATACCATACGCTCAGTCATCCGCATCTTGCACCATGGTCAGAGGCCGATGAACAGAGCCGCGTCTGCTTACGCTCTGAATCTTATGCACGGGAAAGGCTACAATTCGTGCGCTAGAAAAGTCCTTGGATAATAAGCATGAACATCCGAAAGTCAGAGGTCAGGCCGCGGAGTCCCTAGCGCACAATCACCGAGAAGAAACGCATCGCCTTCTACGCCGAAATCTCGATGATCCTTCGAAGGACGTCCGTTTCTGGTGCGCCTACTCTCTGTCTGAAATGGGAGACGAAGAATCGCTCACTACCTTGAAGAAACTCGCGGAAAAGGACCACCGAATTGTGCGAGGTTTTTGGTCTGTCAGCAAAGAAGCGAGGGCCGCGATTCGCAAAATTCAGAAAGAGGCAAGAGATCGCAAAGCGCGTCATCGAAAAGCATGCTTATTTTGCTCCAAGCCGCGTTCTCGACAACTACGTTCCTAACGGGCGGTCACCCAAAACGGTCCGCCAGCCTCGACGCCGCGCCTGCGTACCGTCTGCCTAGTTGCGAGAAAAAACTTGGGTCCATTTGGGTCCAAATGCTGACAAACTGGGTTCAAAACCGAGTACCATGACGCAGAACAAAGCTGGACGGACCAACAAGATAGATTTTTTGCAACTGCCTTGGGCGCAGGAGGTCTCCGGTTCAAATCCGGACGCCCCGCTCAGGCTTGCCATGATCTGCGACTTCGCCGGAAATGAGAAAAACGCCCAGGCCTAATACCTGCGGCACTCTGTATTCCTGAAGCGTTGAAAAGTTCTATCGTTTGCAATCTAGGAGCTCCCTTTTCGAGTCTTTCCAGCAGTCGCACAGGATTCTCCTCGATGGCCGATGACAACACACCGGTCCGCGAACCGAACGAATAGAGATGGGCGCAGGTGTTCCTTAACTTTGTGCAATTCTACGGAGTGACAGTGGTTGCCTTGCCGGAGTAGCGCACCACCCTGTCTGGCTTGTTCTCGGCCTGTATGCCAACGCCGTGATTCCCGGAAACAAAA
>QHYM01000230.1 GCA_003223295.1 Acidobacteriota bacterium
CAACAACTGCACCTACTGCATCGCCTCGCATACTGCTTCCGCGTTCGGCAAAGGCATGACGGATGGCATGTTCAAGGAACTGCAAGCGGTGATCGGCATGGCCAACGAAACCAACAAACTAGTGACCGGATATCAAGTGGAAGTGGACGAACGATTTAAGCCGCCGCTGCCAAAGAAGTGACTCGTGGCTCGTGACTGGTGGACAGTGGAATCGCCTCGCAGCAGCAAGTATTCAGTCGTCAGTTTTCAGTCCTCAGTATTTTCAGTTCTCAGTAAAGGATCAGGAAACAGCAGATTCCTTGCGCCAGAACCAGGCGCTCGGAATACAGGCCTGTTCGTCCGGACAGGTGTTGATTCCGAAATGCAGTACGCGGGTACTATGGCCGGCTCTCTCCGGTGAAGCGGAAGATATAAGAGGTAGAGCCCCTGCTGAAAAGGCCGTCTTGAACGAAGTCTGCGCGGGGCGCGCCGCAAAATCTGCTTCGCGGATGTGCACGAAATGCCTCCCATCATCAAGGATTCGGACACCGTAACCACCGCCCGGGAAACCGCGCGTAACGGTTCCGCGGCGGCAGCGCCGGGCGACTCCGCGATAAAGCAGCAGCCGGTGGCGCTGGAAATCCCGATTACGGTCAACGGCGCGCGCACGATGGAAGGCACCGACAAGCGCGAACCTTTCTCCGAATCCACGAAAACCGTTATGGTCTTCGGTTCGGGAGCGGTCATCCGATTGAATTCCACCTTGGCGCCGGGACAACTGCTGTTTCTCACCAACGACCGCTCCAAGAAAGAAGTTGTCTGCCAGGTAGTGAAGTCGAAGAACTATCGCAACGTGAGCGGCTACGTGGAATTAGAGTTTACCGAGCCGGCGGTGGGTTTTTGGGGCATGCGTTTTCCCAGCGACCGGATTGGTCCCGGTCCACAAGCAGCGCCTGCGACACCGGCAGCGGGGAATGGCTCTGTGGCGCCCGGGCGCCCGGCGGCGCAAAAAGTGGAACAGCCTGCGGCGAATGGCAGTTCGAGCACGGTTGCGGTGAAACCTTCATCTCCGGCGCCGGTACCTTCAAAACCGGTGGCTCCGGCAGCGTCTAGCTCATCCTTCGTTCCTGCGCCGCTCGATTCGGCAACTTTGCTCGGGGCTCCGAAATCGAAGCGCGATTCCGGTGTTGCTACGGCTCCTGTGGCGCCCATAGCAAAGTCCCTTGATTCGGATGCACCGCTCGTGGAACCCTGGCTGAAGAAGCGCGAGCCTGTTTCCAAGGTTCCGGCCGCTCCACCGGCGGCAGCTCCTCCCGCACTTCCTGCGAAGCCAGCAAAGCCAGTGGTAAACCTTGCGACGACTCCTAATTTTGATCTGGCGCGTCCGTCGGACAAGCCTGCATCGCTTTTTGCGCCGACCGAGGCGCCCTCGAACCCGGCAATGGTGGATTTGTCGAGTCTCGCGCCCTTCTTTGAAGTGAAACCCGCGCCCGCCGATGTGCCTCCGCCGCCACCACCGCCGCAAGCGCCGGCCAGCGATCCAGAGACCGAAGACCTGAAACAACACACCGCGCACCTACAAGATGAGCTAGCGACAATGCCGTTTGCCGAACCGGCCGCCAGCTGGCCTGCGAGGCCAGAGGTGGAGACGCCCTCTTTTCCTCTCAGCGAGCAAGCGATCTCGGCTATCAAGACGGATTTGGTTCACGACAGCGCGGCGCAGCTTATCGAAGATTCTGGCGCGTCGAACGCATCGCTCTTGCCCGATTTGCCGGCGATTGAAGAACCTGCGAGGGACACACCGCCGGCTACGATCACGACCCTGGGATCGCTGGACCAGGAAGAAATGAAGATTCCGGCGTGGCTTGAGCCGCTGGCACGCAACACGGCAGCACCGGCTTCGACTCAAGAGCCCGTGCTTCGTGAAAAAGCCAAGCGCGTCGCGGAGCAGACTGCATTGCACGAAATGATGGCCCCGCTGGCAGCGCCAATCGAAGAGGAGCGGGCCGCCGAGTCGCGCGTTCCGCAGTTCGGAAGCGCGCTGCCGTTTGAAGAAGTGAAGAGCGCGAGGGAGAGCTCGCCCAAGAAATCTGGTAAGGGAACGCTTTTCGGGGCCGTAGCGGCGGGAATTCTCGTTCTCGCGGGCGGCGGCTGGTGGTACATGAATCAGCAGTCGGGCGGCGTTCATGCGAGTGTTCCAACCGAGCAGGCGCCGGCCGTTTCCGCGGCGTCGCAAGATGCACAGCCGAATTCAGTGAAGGGCGCGGCGCTGGAGAGTATGCTTCCCATTCGAAGAGACGCAGCGGCCTCGCAACCCAAGCCGGCGGGCGTCAATTCGAATGCGCAGAGCAATTCGGCGAGCAATCCTTCGGGTGCGGCTCCGGCCGGTTCAACGGCTGTAGCCGCGCACAACTCGCAAGCCGGCGTGAATTCATTGAATGGCGGAAATGTGGTCAGTCGCGCCACTTCCACGACGCCTGAGGTTGAACCGGTGCAAGAGAAGAAACCTGTTCTTGGAGAGGTCCACCTGGCGACGCCGAAGATTGCGCACAAGCGTACCGTCCAAGGCAGCGCTGAACCGGATGCCGGGATTTCCTTGAACGAAGACCAGCCTGAGGCTAACGCCGATTCGCTGGGCGCGGGCTTAGGAATCACGAACAACCAGCCGGCGGCGCCTGCCGCACCTGTGGCGGTTGGCGGAGATGTTAGGCAGGCAAAGTTGATCACGTCCGTGCCGCCTGTGTATCCGGCGCTGGCGAAGACGCAGCATGTGTCCGGAGGTGTCACGATTGATGCGCTCATCGACGCCAGTGGACGCGTCACCACGATGAAAGTGATTTCCGGGCCAACGCTGCTGCAACAAGCGGCCATGGACGCCTTGAAGCAGTGGAAATACCAGCCCGCGACGCTGAATGGCACAGCCGTGCCAATGCACCTGACTGTTACCATCCAATTCCGACTGCAATGATTGAAACTCCTTTCGGAAGGCCGCAGAGCCTGGACCGGCAAGTTTTCGAGACGATGGATTCGCGTCGATACATTTGAGGTTGCTCCGTTTTCATGCGCATCGCAAGCAAGCGCAGAGAACCGGCATGTGCTTGGAGAAGACCGGTGGATGTTGTGCGGCAGTAAAGGCGGCTTGGCTTGCGGGATACAGAACAGGTTCGTATACTGGCGGCCCGGCCAAATGGCAAGTCTGGCGGTGGGGTAGACCGCTGAAGCTTACCTTCCTTGGCCTCAGAATCACGCCTGTGAAGAAATCACGAGGCGACTTGTGTAAGGACCCATTGGTCCTGAAAAAATGGAAAAAGCGATGCGCGGGCGTGTGGTCCCTGGCTCGGCAATCTAGCAAGGCCAAGCAGCGCTGCGATGCAAGTGACAAGGAATAGGGAAAGTCAGCGAAGGAGAATTTTGCATGTCGCAAGCCCCGATGCCGGAAGAGATGAATGTCTACCAAAACGCGGAAGCGCGCTTTGAAGTAGCCGCGAGCAAACTGGGACTCGAGCAGGGCCTGTACCGTTTTCTGAAGTGGCCGAGCAAAGAGATTACGCTGTACATCCCCGTGGGAATGGACAACGGGCAATTGGAAGTTTTTACGGGGTACCGCGTGCTGCATTCGAACGTGCGCGGACCCGGCAAGGGTGGGATTCGTTTTGCTCCAGACGTATCGATTGACGAAATGCGCGCGCTGGCGACGTGGATGACGTGGAAATGCGCGGTGGTAAATATTCCGTTCGGGGGCGCGAAGGGCGGAGTGATTTGCGACCCGCGGAAACTGTCGCGCGGAGAAGTTGAACGCTTGACGCGGCGCTATACCGCGGAACTTGCAGAATGGATCGGACCTGAACGCGATATTCCCGCGCCAGACGTCGGCACGGGCGAACAAACCATGGCCTGGGTGATGGACACTTACGCGATGCACGTGGGGCAAGCCACGACGGCGGTGGTGACCGGAAAGCCGATTGAGCTTGGCGGATCGCGCGGAAGACGCGAGGCCACCGGGCGCGGGGTAATGATGTGCTGCGACAAGGCGCTCGCCAAACTTGGTTTGAAAAAAGAAGGATGTCGCGTCGTGGTACAAGGTTTCGGCAATGTTGGATCAATGGCAGCGGATTTGATGCAAAAGGCCGGGTACAAGATCGTCGGCCTGGCGGACATCGGCGGAGGGCTCTACAACGAGAAGGGCTTCGATGTGCCGCAGGTGATCGATTGGGTGTACACGCAGAAGAAGACGCTGCCGAGTTTTCCCGGCGGGGGAACAAAAATGTCCGCGCGCGACGTGCTCTTCCAGCCATGTGACATCGCCATTCCCGCGGCCATCGAGAACCAAATCACTGAGAAAAACGCCCACCAAGTCCAAGCGAAGATTCTCTGTGAAGGCGCGAACGGCCCAACCACCTGGCAAGCCGATACGATTATCGATTCGAAAGGCATCTTCACCATACCGGACATTCTGGGCAACGCCGGGGGCGTGACGGTGAGCTACTTCGAATGGGTGCAGGACCGCCAGGGCTTCTTCTGGCGGGAGAGCGAGGTCAACGAGCGCCTGCTGGACTTCATGGAAAACGCTTTCGATGAGGTGGTACGCTACGCGGAGCTGCACAAAGTCAACAACCGGATCGCGGCGTATATGCTGGCGATTGACCGCGTGGCCACGGCGCTGAAGCTGCGCGGCATTTATGCGTAGTGCGATCCAACTTGTCGATCCCGACGGCCAGTCAGCCCTCAGGGACAGAAAGTTGGAACAGCACTGGATTCTGGATTGATTTTGTAATAGCTTCTTTTCCGCTCACGCCGGTCCCAGGGAACTGGCGGGGCCATTTCGTAAGTCCCTACGGGGTGCGCCTGAAGCAAGTCAGAGGAAGCGGCGCGGCCGTTTTTCCGCGCCAGGAAGGAGTCCGCCCGTGACCCCGGACTCACTTTTGCCAGGCCACGCAAAATGCGATGCGCAACACGCCAGGGATATTTGTGTCGCCGGCCGATGGATGTACGAGCAGGGTTTCATCGTAGCTTGTGAAGGCAATCTATCCGTTCGGCTCGACGACGGGCGCATCCTCACCACGCCCACGTGCATGAACAAGGGCATGCTTTCGCCTGAGGACCTGGTAATGACCGATCTGGAGGGCCGGCAGCTTGCGGGCGACCGCAAAGTTTCTTCCGAGCTTGCGATGCATCTTCTCTTTTACCGCATGCGGCCCGATGTGAATGCCATTTGCCACGCGCACCCTCCAACAGCCACGGGATTCGCGGTCGCTGGGCGCGCGCTCAACAAGGCGCTGCTCCCCGAGGTGATCGTGGGCCTCGGCCAAGTTCCGCTGGTGCAATATGCCACTCCGGGGACGCCCCAGTTGAGCGCGGCGCTTGAGCCATTCGTTCCGCACTACGATGCGCTGTTGCTGGCAAACCATGGAGCGGTGACCTGTGGCCCGGATCTGCTCACGGCCTTTTTTCGAATGGAGACGATCGAGCACTGCGCCAAGATCACCCTTGCCGCGGAGCTTGCCGGCGAGCCGGTATTGCTCTCGGGCCGGGAAGTGGCGAAACTGATGGCGGCGCGCCCCCGGTATTTCGTTTCGCCACCGCCGGGGGGCGGCGCGGAGTTGCCGATGACCAATGAGGGAGGCGAATCCGCGGAGGACCGCGTTACGCTGACGCGAAGCGAGTTGGATGCTTTGATTGACGAGGCGGTTCGCAAGAACCGCAGCCGCCGCTGATTCGCCAGCCTCGAAGCTGAACGCTTGGACTTTCCGCGTTTCTCGCGGGTTCTGTGCAAGAATAACCCAGAAGAGCTGCGTTTATGCGTTGTGAGTTCGTTGCAGTAGCCTGCTTGTCGTTGTGCCTCTCCCCTTGGCCTTCCGCAACTCCACGTATGCAAGGGAAAGGAGGAACCGTGTCTCTGCAAATTTCCAGCGCGGCTTTTTCGGCAGGCGAAACGATTCCCAAGAGATTCACGTGCGATGGCCCGGACGCCTCGCCCAAACTGAGTTGGAATGAGCCTCCCCCAAAGACGCAAAGCTTCGCACTGATCATGGACGATCCTGACGCCCCCGTGGGCACCTGGGTCCACTGGGTGCTGTTCGACTTGCCCGCGGAGACGCGAGAGCTTGCGGAGGGAGTGCCGAAGCAGGAACAGGTTGCGAATGGCGCGCGGCAAGGCCGCAACGACTTCGGCAAGATCGGCTACGGAGGGCCGTGCCCGCCTCCGGGCAATCCGCACCGGTATTTCTTCAAGCTCTACGCGCTGGATGCGAAGCTGAATCTGAAAGCTGGTGCGACAAAAGCCGACGTAGAGGGTGCCATGAAGGGCCACATCCTCGCGCATGCCGAAATGATCGGCCGCTATGGCCGGTGACCATGATGCAGATGTCTCGCGTTGGCAGGCCCGCGAGGATTCAAATCCGCACGTCCGGTTCGATGAGCGGGTGTGAAAACGGAAGCATGGCGAGGCTAGTGAGGCAGCGACAGACGAAAGGGTCGGCAACGGATAGGCCAAGCCTAAACCACCGCGTCACACCTCGACTCCCCACAAGTCCCTCAGGGCTTCAAATCACACTCCCGGCTCCGAACTGTCCAATTCTGCACAGACGCGTCGGTCTGCAGCAAGTATGCTGCGGGGCAACAAAATATTTTCAGGCAAAACATACGTGACACACCCCACCCTGAGCCCGAAAGGCCCAGAGTGTGTGAAACGGAATTGACAGTTTGCAAGCGCACCGTGCGTGGAGCATCGACTCCGGTGACCCGTTAATCAGGCTGTAACCGCGTTGTTAGAAACGGTGAAATGAGATAGTAGTGGGTCCATGGCGCAGTGCTCCGCGCTATGATCTAGCCTGCGGATTCTGGGGCGCAGGTCGATTGGCCTGGAGGTTTG
>QHYM01000463.1 GCA_003223295.1 Acidobacteriota bacterium
CTAAATCCTTCACTAATTCTTTATCGATTTCCCAATCGACAGGGATCTGAAAGCAGTTCTTAAAGAAGACAAACTTCCCCAATCTCACCTTAAAGTCTTCAATTACACGAGAACTCCAGGGTGAAAATGTTAGATCATGCTTGCAGGCACAAACGCCAACTACATACTTCCCATTCCGGTGGATAGTAGGTACGTTCCAGGAAATTTTGGACTCTAGTTCCGGAAATTGCGTAAGAATCAAATCAATTACAGACCTGAGGGTCCTTTCTTTCGTAGGGTCGTCCAGTGAGGCTAAATACCCCTCAACTGAATTGAATTTTGGTCGCCTCCGCGAGCGTGGTTTGCGGATTGTTTTGCGATCCCCTCGATTCACGACTTTTGAGCCGCCTTAGACGGCCAGTTGGGCGTTTCAATAGCGAACTGTTTGGCGCATGAGGCGGGTGCCGAAGCTCTTCCCCTATGGAAGCAGATATGGCCGGAACCTGTGATGAAGCTATTCGAGTAGTGGATCAGTTTGAATTTTGACCCCTTGTGTCACGATCAAGAAAATTCAAAGTGACCCACTATCTGCTAGTCGGCCCGCTTGCTGCTCGTTCGCCTGCTGCTCGGGCGCCGGGGCTTCGGCTTGGGCTTTGGCTTTCTTTGGCCTTTGACATTGAGCGCCACTGCAGCTCGGATGAGATCCTTCAAGGCCGCCTCATTGACCTTGTCGCCTTCGTGGATGTCGATGGCGCGCCTGACATTCCCCTCGAGGCTGGAGTTGAATAGGCCTGAAGGGTCCTTCAACGCAGCTCCCTTGGCAAACGTCATCTTGACAACGTTTTTGTACGTCTCTCCCGTGCAGACGATGCCGCCGTGGGAGAAGACGGGAGTCCCCGGCGTTGTCGGCTTGACCCACTTCCACTCTTCGAGGATATCAGGGTCTGCCTCGTGTATGATTTCGCGCACTGTCGCGAGCGTCTTCCCGCGCCAGTCCTTAAGTTCCTTGATCTTCTCGTCGATGAATGCAGAGGCAGATACCACCGGGATGGGCTTGTTCATGTTCAGCCCCAACTCTCGCAGCAATTTCGCCTGCGCTCGGCGTAACCTGCAACCTCCGTAGGTGGAAGCCTCTTCGGTGCGTGGCTGCTGCCCGTCCAAACAATTTTCGAGGGGCACTCAGGCCGCGCCCCGTCGTGCTCCCCGGGGCAATGTGGGTTCAAAGAATTATTTCTCCAGGTAGTCAGTTTGGAATTTTCCGATACCGCTTGGCTGAACGACAACGGTGCCTTCCTTCGCTGCGACAAAATGAGGGACGCCGGCCGGAATGATGATGAAACTACCCGCCGGGTAGCCTTTTAGCTTCGCTGAGTCGAATTTCGCTCCCTCGCCCAGATACCAAGTGCCTTCGATCACCGTAACTAGTTCGTCTTGCGGGTGCGTATGCGCGAGGACACGCGCACCGCCGGGTATTTTCACTCGATCAATCCAGGTGCCGCCTTCCCCGGAGTCGCCGAACAGCTGCGCTCGCTGTCTGCCGTCGTTGTAGTAAGGCGGCGTAAACCACCGTACTTGGTCCGGGGTTAACCCGACAATCTCCCTCTTGCTCCGTTCAGCCAAGCTCGTTGCCCACGTGACTGCCGCAACGATTGTAACCGCGGCAGCGGCTGCAGAAAGTACCCTCTTCATCTCTTTCTCCTGTCCCAAAACTGTTTTGGTTGGCTGCGCTCAGCGTAACCTGCAACCTCCGGGAGGGGAAGCCTCTTTTTGGCGCGACAGCGCATGCAAATCACTGGGCCGAACTTTTCGAAATAAGTCGTCGAAGGACCTGGCCTTTCCACATCCACAATCCCGAAAGGACAAGTACAGGAACGAAGACAAACCGAGTAGGAGTGGCGTAGTTCGGAATTTGGTTAAACGGGCTATAAACATAACCGATTATCGGAATGGCAAAGACGATGTGAATCCAACGAATAATCGAGCGTTTGGTGGCATCTTTCATGATTGAGTTTGTCCTCCATTTATCGGCGATACCGCGTCATTTACTCTGGCCTATTGGCCGAAGATGCGCGGTTTGTCTAGGAAACAGCAACGACCAGGACAGTGGCGTCGTCCTCAAACTCGCCCCCGCAGAAATCGGTGACGCGGTCGAGCAAACAACGGTGAAGCGCCTCCGCCGACAGTTGGCGGTTGCAGAGCGAGGCCTCGGCCAAGCGCTTTTCGCCAAACTCCTCTCTGTTTCCGTCCACCGCCTCGCTCAGGCCATCCGTAAACATCACCAGGCGGTCTCCGGGTCGCAGGTCGATTTCGCCCTGATCGTAAACACTCTCCTGGAAAGCACCGACGATCAGGCCGCCTTGTTCCAGGCGTACCTGAACCGCGTCTTCCCGGGTCAGAACGGGTGCGTTGTGTCCGGCGTTGGCGTATTGCAGGGTTTTGCGGTCGACATCCAGCAGGCCATAAAACAGGGTGATGAACTTGCCCTCCATGGTGTTACGCCACATCACGCGGTTGACCTTTTCCACCAGTTCCTTGGGCGACGTGTTCTCGGCCGCCAGCGCCTTAACAACTGCCTGGAGGTTGGACATCAGCAGCGCGGCTGGCATTCCCTTGCCGGACACGTCGGCGATGCAGAGCCCCAGACGGCTGGCGCCAAATTTGATGACATCAAAATAGTCGCCTCCGACGATGCGCGCCGGCCGCCAACTGCCCGAAATCTCCAGACCGG
>QHYM01000231.1 GCA_003223295.1 Acidobacteriota bacterium
GTCCAACTGGACTCGAACCAACGGAATCCGCGTCCAACTGCGTCCAAAAATCGCAGTTTTATGAACCATTTTGAGGTATGGAAGCCAGTAAAGCCAACTGCATCAACAGGCTTTATGGAGCGGGCGATGGGAATCGAACCCACGTCCGAAGCTTGGGAAGCTTGCAATTTAACTCAAAAAACGCTGGATTGGCGGCATTTCTGCGATTTTCGGAACGCCTTAATTGGAAAATAATGGAAAATGGCAATTAGACAGCTGGCGTTTGTCATCGCCGATTGCGAAGCGCATCCTCTTCCAGCATACGTGCCATCAACCGAAGTGGAGATCGAAACGTGCTCGCGCGCAACCGCCTAAACATCTCCTGCAAATCGATCCAACCGCGGGCTGCTGCCCTATCTAACACTGCAAGCGTGCCGACCACTTCCAACCCTCGCTTCCTGGCTTCAACAGTTCCGTGCCGATCGTCCATCAAGAGGAGCGTTCCGGGCTGTTCCAACGCGAGCGTGATTGCTTCTGCCTCGCCGCCGTCCAGATAGGAGAGCACTGCGGCCACAGACGTCTTAAGATTCACCACTTTCAGCCAAGAGGGTGGATTGGAAATCCAGGTACTCACGGCAGCCGGTGCATTTCCATGCGAGAGTTCTTTCTTGACGGCCGGAGGGATCAAAACAGATGCAAACAGTCGAGGAAGAATTCCGACGGCTTCGATCAGAACGAGGTAGTTGAGCGGAGCAGTGTCAGCGACAATCTCGTGCATCTACACGCCAAACCGCTTTAGTGTTTCGCGATCGCGTTCGAGATCTTCGGCTGTATATTCAAGCTCGACGCCACGGTCCTTCAAGAAGGCATCGACATCCGTGCGCGTTTGTAAACCGAGCAGACGACGCAACTGAGAGTGGGAAATCTTCCCTTCGCGATAGGCCTCGGTCGCCAGCGCCTCCAGAGCGGCGCGAGAGAGGTCTCCGCTAGAGGATGCAAGTGCTGCCAAAAGCTCGTCCGAAAGACCGATGGTGACATATTGCATACTTCTAGCTTACCCAAAATGGAAGTCGAAAGCACGGGTGAGGCCCGATCATGGCCGCGGCGTAAGGAAGGTCACTTATTAGGGACTACGACCCTACATTTTCCCCCTCGTAGAATCGGATGTCCGGATAGACCTTCAGCTAGGCATCGTCGTAGTTGGCTGAGACCCGGGAGCCCGCTTGTGCCAAACCTACCGGCCGTGTTTGTTCTGCTGCTTCCTGCCTTTGGACGCAGCAAAGGCTTCGATATCTTTTTCGCCCGAGCGCAGGAAATCCAAAAAATCAATCCGTTTGTTCCTGCATGTCTCGCAAACACTAAGGAGAGCAAGGTATTCGGAAATGGCCTTGGCCGTCGGGGTCCCCTGAAATAGTTCTCGTGCTCTCGCATATGCCTTGATCGCATGTTCAGCGTTATTGTTATTCCAGGGCACGCCATCGTGCCTCAGGAATGTGAAGAGTCTCTCCCCGCCTGTTTCGAAGCGCCGCTTGCACCTGACTGCAGCCTCGCTACGGTATTCTCTTCGCGATAGGTCTTTGTAAAAACGATTCACGGATTTCACGTGCTTGTTCAAAAAGCGCCTTTTCAGCCCGTAGCGATCAATCGTTTCGATCATGGGCTTAAGAATCGAAGCGAAGTTGTGAACGAGTTCTTTTAGCTCTTCGTCATATGGTTGTGCCAGAACCTCGTTATTGAGGTCTCGCAAAAGATGTATCAGGCACTTCTGTTGCTGGCACTCGATCGAGTCATATGCAGCGTAGAAGTCCGAAACCAGCACCCCTTGGAACTCACGCATTACTTTGTGAAGGGTGTCCGCCTCACGCGACTCAGAATACTGGTAGACGACTTCATGTGAGTTTGTAAACACCCATACGTAGCCTGACGCAGCGCTTTTCCTGGCCCTGGTCTCGTCTGCTTGAACCAAGTGCCCGGCAGTAATTTTCTCCATTATCTTCTGGACGGTTTCCCCGTAGTATCCGGCGATTCTCTTCTTAAGGTGCGCTCCACCTCCGGTCGAGATGTGTACCCCAAAAAGCCTATTGAACATCCTCGCGACAGTCCGCTGTTGAATGCCAAGTTCAACTGCCAGGTAGAAGTAAAGGGCAGTGAGATTCCATCCAAACTTTGTGTTTCCGTGGAAACGCTCATCCAAGCCGAAGCGAGTTTTACAGGAGCGACACCGGAACTTCTGGAAATCGTGTCGTATGGTCCGTTTCTTGACACTCGATTTGCCGAACACCAACTCCTGCAAGAGATATGAAACTTTGTCCGACCTGTTCCGAGATTTGCGGAGACACTTAGGACAGACCGGACGTTCGGGAAAAGAGATCACCTTTTCGACACGTCGAAACGGATTGACTTCGGCCTGGCCTTTTTGCGCCTCGCTTTCCTTTAAGTGTTTCCTCGTTCTCAGGTATATCCTGTCTCGTTGATAGTCCCATTGAGCGGCTTCATTTATCTTGTCCAGCTCCGGCATTGCGCCTTCAAATTTCTGCCAAGATGGGTGCGAAAACGCGTTGGAGAGAGTAGGAGTTACGAACGCAATATCTCGTGCTTGGTGCAATTTCTTGGATTCTTCGGGACTAGGCAAGCGCCACAAAACTTTCACCACAAACTCTAGCGCTTCACAGTCGGCGGAGTTGTATGTGCGGAGCTTTTGCTCCACTCGAGGCGTCATCGATTCTTCCCATTGGTGACGCCATATAACTGAATATGCGCCTGTCGCGTCTCGGTCTGGCCAATTGAATCCCAGGAACCCGGCGATCTCCTTTAGGCCGTTCGAGTACGTCGGGAAATAAACTTGACCGTAGATAAACTCGAGCAAATTAACGGACTCTTTTAGTACCCTATCGAGGCGCACATCGCTTGCTGCTGTTTCAGGATAGCGTTCACGCATCAGCTTGATGAACTTTGCTTCAAAACTGCCATAGTGGATCAGCACCGGATCCTCCACACCGGCGAGAACCTGAAGAAACTCTGTCCAAATCTTTCGTTCATCCTGTTGAGTATCTGCCCACAAACTGTGTTGGACGGAGGAGTCGTTCTTGAAAATTCTTACACCGATCAAGTAATAGAAGTCCTGCTCCGGTACACTCTCCACATCCAAAAAAATGGGTGTTCCCCTAATGTTCAGTTTTGGGCTACCAACGATGTGGATTTTGCGCTCCCGAATCGCGAGGGCCTTCAGTGAGTGGTGATACTTTTCGCGTTTTTCTCTGAGATGTTTGGGCCGCCTACGTGGCCGGAATGTGTAAGAGAGCTGAGTCACAGTGAAAATCCCTTTGCTGTTAAGCTGTTTCCGCTCGCTCGCCGTCAGATTAGCTAATAGGCTGAGGTCATCCGTCCTAATAGCGCTCTGCCTGCACTGAGCCTGAAACTCGCACTCGGAACAATGCCGATTGAGAATCGGGTCCGGCGGCGAATTGCCGGAAACGAATGTCCTGATGTTCTCCGTCACCTTGCGTGTCTGTTTTGCCAAAGTAGAGGTTTTCACCCTAAATGGGGCATAGTTATCTCCATGAATGATCTTGCCGAGGTTAACTTCGCTGCCTAGCCTTTCCGCTAACACGAGCGCGTCGAACGCCAGAAGCAACTTGTCATCTCTGGTGAGTTTGTTCTTAAAGATGAAGCGAATCGGGATGAACCGAGATAGCTGACCGCGTCCTGTCGGCGGCACCCGCTCGGCCGCATGAATAATCGATTCTAGATCCTGCGTACCCGCCTCAAAGTCATGAGCCAATCTCCACTTGGCTGCTGCGAGCTTTTCTGGGTCGAGCACACCACTCATGCATTCATCGGGTGTTAGGCTTGTGGTCAGCCGCCTGATTCCCTTGCTGCGATAGGACTCACTCTGGACCCGGAGCCATTCGGCGTGTGTGTTGCTTGGTCCGGATTCACCATGCGATTGCAAATAGCACTTCGTGGGGCATTTGAGGTACGCTTCAAACAAGCTTGCTGTGACTTTCATTCGAGCATGCTACCACTTCCAAGAAACTAACCAGAATTGCTCTACGTCCCTTAATGACAGCGAGCGAACACAAGGTGGAAAGGGTTGCGGCTAGGTGTGTATCGCGGCAGTCACGCCGTGAGTTTGCATTGAACGCCAGCCAGCCAACTCTTTGGCGTTTTGGATACAGTGAAGGACGCTCGTGATTCGACCCGTGCGTCTATCGGATGCCAAGAAGCACTTTGGGTTGTTCAAAGAAGCGATGGTTTTCGTTTCGTCTAGAGCTCGACGCTGTGAGGTCTAACCTAGAGGTGACGGTTGAGTCCTACATCTGAAGCCTCGCGGGCTTCCGATCTTGACGACGACCCGGGATCGAAGCTTCGAAGGATCTGCGTAACTCGCTTGTTTGCATCGCTTACGAGATTCGACCGGAAAGGCGCGACCGACGTTTCTCGAAAAAAAGGCATGGATTTGAGTGGTTTTGGAAAAAAATGGAAAATGAAGCCGCTGCGTAAGTGCTTTGTTTTCTGGAGCGGGCGATGGGAATCGAACCCACCTCTCACGCTCTACAAGCTATTGAATATACTGGCTTCCCTTCCCTTGTTCGCGTCCAACTGCGTCCAACTTCAGGGAATTTGAAACGTCCGCCATCGCCCGTTCTGTGATTCCGCCTCGCAGATGAATGTAGTTGAGTGTTGTGCGGGCGTCGGTATGACGGAGCTGTTGTTTTGCGACTTCTGGCGAGTAGCCTGCGTCCACGATGAAGGACGCAACAGAGTGCCGGAAAGCATGAAGACCGCATCGCGGAATATCGAGCGCGTCGAGGATTGGCCAAAGCCGGTATTCCACGACGTTGTTGCTCGACGGAGGCCGGTTGTTTCGGGTAGCAAACAGCCAACCCTCTGGGTTAGCGGTCCAGATCGAGTGGTATTGCCTCAAAACGTTTGCGAGTGCATCCGGCAAAGTCACCGGCGCTGCACTCGCCTTGCTCTTTGTGGATTGAGCTTTTCCGTACCACGCAGAGCGGCGGACGTGAATGCATTTGTGATGAAAGTCGATATCCGGCCATTGCAGGCCCAGCGCTTCGCCCGCACGCAATCCCGTAAGCGCCAAGACGATAAAGAACGTGCGCCACGGTTCGTTTGCGAGCGAGAGAATCGATTCGACTTGGGAACGGGTGAAATGTGCGGGGACGTGGACATTTCTTTCGGGGAGTACAAGCTTGCGAAGCGCTATTTCCCCGCTTGAAAATCCCCAATTCTTAGCGGTCGCAAGCATCGATGAAAGAGTGCTCAGAATATTCAGCACGGTTTTTCTCGACGCGCCGGCAAGTTGGTTGACAAACACCTGTTGGTTCTCGGGGCCCACCTGGTCGAGGCGGAGCTTCCCCAGCTGCGGAAGGATGTGAGAGTCGAGATGGGAGTTGGCGGATCGTACCGTTGACGGTTTTCGCTTTGCGAGAACTTCCTCGCGCCAGCGGGCCGCAAATTCGGCCACCGTTGCGATGCGAGTTGGTTGATAAGCGCAATCATTGATGCGGGAGAGAATTTCATCGAGCTTGCGAGCTGCAAGGCGTTGCGTCGGCAATTCCTTCTTGGTGCCGAGCACGATCTGCGGGCGCGCGCGGATGACGCTTCCATCCGGTCGAATCGTGTCCTCCCGATACCTGCCTAGCCAGAGCTGGCGGCTCTTGCTGAACAGGATCTGTCCCTTCTGGTACCTGCGTCGGGCCAAATCTCCTCCTTGACCCGTTGACGCAGTTGGCGAGACCAACTCTACCACAAGGAGACAAGGAGCGAGTTTTAGACCAATTGCCATCGGATTGTGGGCAACAGCACCGTGCTCTTCTTTCGAGTCCGCACGCAAAACTCCTCACTTACTAGGGAACCTCGACGCAGGAGAAAGTAAGAAAGAATTTTGTGCATCGCTGCGCTTCCGGAGTGAAAAAAGTTGTTGCCGGGACAAAATCGGACAGAATGGGACAGTTTGGGACAGCCGGGGACAGATTGGGACAATCGGGGACACTCTCGACACACGACTCGATGCCACAAAAAGCCTCAAAAGGCCACAAGAAGCAACAAAGGCCACAGAAGGCCACAAAAAGCGATAACTGGAAACAGTTGGAGACAACTGGAGACAGGAAGAGCGGCGCGTGTTGAGATGGCTCGGCGGGTATTGGAACATAAAGGAATGGGGCCATTTCGTGGTGCGTTGCTGTACTAACTTCTTCGCTTTGAGGTTGTTTGGTGAGGGCCGATTCCAGATGATTGTGGTATCACTTCGGTACCACACAGGAAAGGTGATTTTTCATGGCTAAAACTGTGATTTCACGCAATTTTCGATACCCTTCAGCCGAACTGCGAAATAGGGTTCGCCTTGCTGTCAAAGAACGGGGCTTCCGTTCGGAGCAAGCATTCCTTGTTGCCGCCTGTGAGCGCGAACTTCGGGAAAGCGATAGTGCGGAAGCAACAGATCGGCTAGAGGCCCGTATTGCGGCTACTCTCGCGAATACGGGAAAGCAAGTACAGTCGCTCTTCACTCTGGCGCACGCGCAGTTCGCCCTCACCAATTCCCTGTTGCAGTACGTTCTGACCTGCGTGGTTGAACCTCCCGAAGAGGTGCTGCCCGCGGCTCGCGCACGCGCGAAGGCAAGATACGCAAAGATTCTTCGCCTAGCCGGACAGGAGGTGGCGACGCGAAACCAAGCCACTCT
>QHYM01000232.1 GCA_003223295.1 Acidobacteriota bacterium
CCCATCGGCTGGACCAGTGTAAGCTCCACACCAGCAGCGGGTTGCCCTGTGGTGCCATTTCTTACCGTGCCGCGCACCGTTCCGGCCTGCGCAGATCCCGCCGCCAAAAGCAATGTGCCAAGAACGCTCAAGCGTGCTATCCAACTCATCATGGCGCGCTCCGGTCGGCCGGGCGCGCGCCTCGCGGCCGCCGCACCTGCGATTCCGTCACCTGGTCGATTTCGGCGAGAACCAGGGCCACCTCATTTTCCAGAGCTGTCTTCATGGCCTCAAAGTCGCCCTCCGAATATTTTCCGGAGCGGTATTCAAACCGCAAGTCCCGCAAATTGTCATAAATGGTGTCGCGGCGCTCGAGCAACTGATCGAGCTTGGTGCGCTGCGGTGCAAGATCCGACGCATCCGGCTGAATGTAGAAGATGAACAGCGCGACGGCAACGGCGAGCATGAGGCATGCTCGCTTCGGCTTTTGCCCGCGCCAGAAGTTCTGGCGAAATGGTTCTTGCCGCAGCGCTGCCGGAACCGGATTCCGGCGTTGGTCTTTTCACCCATCGCGAAATCACGAAAATGACCACCAGTGTGCCAAGCACGAGATAGACCGACGGCATCACCCATGCGACCAGGCTGAATCCTGATTTCGGCGGTTCGGCATAGACGCGGGTTCCATATTGCTGCACGAACGCTTGCAGAATCTGGTCATCGGGTTCGCCCTTTGCGATGTGTTGATCAACTTCCTTCAACATGGCCATCGCCGTCGCGCACGGCCCGGAGAACGCTCCACCGGGATGCGAACAGCCGGCTGCCGTCATGTCGCACGAGCCGCACATGCATTTGATCTTCATCCCCATTTGCCGCGTGCGATCGGAGAGTTGCAGCGCGCCTGCCGGCACGAGCAATAGCGGAAGGGTGGCAAATCCTACCAGGATAGTAGCCGCAATCAGGGGACGGGCTTTAGTCATGGCCCTCTCGCAAAGCAACCGATGAAGTGACCGCCTGTGGCAGAGGCTGCACAGGTTGTGGCGCGCCCGCCAAAACGAGCACGGAGCGGCGATTCGGCAACAGCGCCACCAACGTGCCAAACACCACCACGACTCCGCCAAACCAAATCCACTTCACCAACGGATTCAGGAAGGCATGAATCACCGGCATTTGCGTCTCGGGATCGATTCCCGCAAAAACAACGTACAAATCTTCCTTCAAGGTCGAATAGATAGCCACCATCGTACCGTTTTCTTTGTTGGTAATAAAATTCCGCTTTTCAGGAAATAGCATCATCATCGGCTTGTTGTCGCGCAGCACTTCCACCAGCATGCGTTGCGCCGTGTAATTTCGCTCCGGCTTGGTCTCCACTTCCTGCAGCATCAGCGTATACGGTCCAATTTCCATCGTCTGCCCGACCTGCATGGCTTTTTGCACGTCGCGATTAAACGCCGCACCGGCCAAGCCGATGAACACAAACACCATGCCCATATGAATGATGTAACCGCCGTACCGGCGCGTGTTGCGCATCGTCAGGTCAATCGCGCAAGCGGGAAGCGAAGCGCCCGCGCGCGCGCGAATCACTTTCGCGCCCCGGTAAAACTCCAGCAAAATCGTGGCCGCTACGAAAACGCAAAGAATCAAGCTCATGAGCGAATAGAAGGCGCGGAAGCCAAACGCGAAAGCCACGCCGCCCGCCACAAGGCCGATCAATAGGGGCCGGCCAAAATTCCGCGTCAGGCTTTCTGTGGAAGTTTTCCTCCATGCCAGCAGCGGCCCCACTCCCGTCAGAAACAGAATCAGCAGCCCGATCGGAATATTCACTTTATTGAAGAACGGCGCGCCCACGCTGATGCGGTCGCCCGTGAACCACTCCGAGAAAACCGGAAACAGCGTGCCGGAGAGCACGGCGATGCAGGCCACGAGGAAAAGCAAATTGTTGAACAGGAAGCTTGATTCTCGCGAGATCACCGAATCGAGTTGGTTTTCGCTCTTCAGGTAATCACGGTTTTTCAAATACGCGCCGAAGCAAACCAACAGCGTGATGACAATAAAGCCCACGAACCAACTGCTGGTATTGGATTGCGCGAACGCATGCACCGAGTTGACCACGCCGCTCCGCGTGATGAAGGTACCCAGAATGCACAGCAGAAACGTGCAGAACACCAGCCACACGTTCCACACTTTCATCATCCCGCGTTTTTCCTGCATCATCACCGAATGCAGAAACGCCGTGCCGGTCAGCCATGGCAACAGCGACGCATTCTCGACCGGATCCCAGCCCCAATAACCGCCCCAGCCCAGCACCGCATATGCCCAGTGCGCGCCCAGCAAAATACCCAGCGACTGAAACATCCATGCGATCATCGCCCACTTGCGCGTCAGGTGAATCCACTTTTCACCCGGATAGCGCGCCAGCAGCGCTCCTAGCGCAAACGCAAACGGAATTGTGAATCCCGTGTAGCCGGAGTACAGGTTCGGCGGGTGAATCACCATCTCCGGGTATTGCAAAAGCGGATTCAAGCCATTGCCATCGGCCCGCGTGAAATAATCCGTGGCGCCGGACACCGCCAGCGCCTTGAATGGGCTTTCCACAAAATTGTTCAGCGTCAGGAAGAAGATTTGCACGCCGGCCATCACCACGCCGACGTAGGGCATCAGCTCCCCGTTCTTGTTGCGGTAGGTAATCAAAACGGAGAGAACATAGACGGCGAGCAGAAAACTCCAAAACAGCAGTGAACCTTCCATCCCCGACCACAGCGCCGCGACTTTGTAAAACGTGGAAAGATCCCGGTTGCTGTGCGAAACCACGTAGGCAATCGAAAAGTTGTCGGTGAAGAACAGATATTCGAGGCAGAACGTGCCAAGGAAGATTAGGCCGCAGGTCGCCATTCCTGCCTGACGCGTGCTCTTAACCAAGAGCGGATGCCGCGTGATGATGGCCGCGATGCCCCCCACGAAGGCATACACGGCGCACACGAAAGCTAGAAGGAGCGCAAAGGAACCAAATACATCCACAGCGATCCCGCCTCTCCCCCGGTCGTCCCGGGTCCTCTACATGCTGCTTGGCTGCGTGGAACCGGCTGCGGCGCCCTTGGTGTCTCCCCCAGGAGCCGCTTCATATTTGGACGCGCATTTGGCTTGTACATGCTCAGCCACAAACCGGCCATCCGAACCGAGGTGGCCCTCCACCAGAGCCTGCGATTTGTCCACAAAAGTGTCGGGCAGCGGGTCGCTTCCGCCATAACTCACCGGAAGGGCCTTCCCTTCACCCTCCAACACGAAATCCACGCGGCCCGAAAAGTGCCGGATACTGCCTTGCGCCACGGTGCCGCCAACGCGCATGCGCTGCGACCGCTGTGAGCTGTTCAGGGTCTGCAGCTCCGCGATGGTGTGATAGTACGTTTTGCTCTCGCCATACCCGAGCCAGGCGAGAAACCCCAGCGCCACGAGGATTACGCCGATTCCTACGCCAAACTTTGCTTGTTTCTTCATGGGTGTGCCGCTCTTCTCGTCCGATTCTATCACAGCCAGAAAAGTGGTCTATGCCCTTGTATTGCCAATAAATACAGTGCCCCGAGCAATGCCCGGCGTTGTACTCTCGTTCAGCTCTTTCGCGCCCCGGAAAGCAATCCCCGGAAGCGGGAAGACATCAGTTCTTCAGCCGATGAGCTAAACCGAAAGGGCTTCCCTTCGTCCAAAACGATCGGGCAGCCCAAATCCAACGCAAGAATATCCTGCACGACCGGCTGAGGCACTTCTGTGACCAGCATCACACGCTTTGGTTTGAGTGAACGGCGGATCCGTCCGGCCACGGCAGGTAAGTGTTCACGCAACAACTTTGCCGCATTGGCTGTGGAGCCGCTGCCATCCTCTAGCGGGCACTCTAAAAGATGCGTCAGGAAGAATCCCGCGCCCTGAAACTCCGCGTGAACGGCTTCCACAGCCTTTCCCGCGGACGAAATCCCCACGGCATGAAGCAGGAGGCCCGCTTCTCCGCCGAATTCACCGCTTGGCGAGTACAGAAAGTCAGCGTCCTCGTGCGGAGCAGCGCCACCCAGCAGCAGCGCCTGGATGTGCACGGGCCGGTACCGCGTGGCCCATTCCAGCCGGCGCAGCCTTCGCGCTATGTGTTGGGGCGAAGCTGTTTGCCCGCACCCATCGCACCGCAGATTCATCACAGGCGGCATAATCATTTAATGGCTGGCCTCAATGCGATTCACTCTACCGCGACTAGTAGCCCACATTCCAACCGTTCACTCCACTATCCTGCCTAGGGGACTCCTGGCCGCTGGGTATCCCGTACTATACCGGAGCCTCGCTCGATCGGTGACAAACGGGGGTCTGGCCCATTTACCTGGAGTTATGGTATTTTACTTGCATAATGCAAGTAAAATGGCGCCCTGGTTCGCGATTCAAAGGACTTCTGGCGGCGGCCGCTACGGCTCATTTCAGGGCTCCTTTTTGCACGATTTATGTGAAACAGAACGTCGCGTACTGCGTTATAGCCTAGAGAACGCCATGAACCAAGCAGCCAAGCCGAGCGCCGTCGCCAACCACGGCCTTGCCTTCTTTGGGCCTTATGGCGACAATCTGAATTCCTCTACCGGCCGGTCGATATCAGAATCCATGTCCTCATCAAGGAGTGATCGATGCAAGCACTGACCCTGTTCGCTCAAGATCTGAGACTTGCCCTTCGCTCTCTCTTGCGCGCTAAAGGCCTCGCTCTCACCGTCATCGTCACTCTCGCGCTCGGCATCGGTGCGAACGCCGCCATCTTCAGCCTCGTGCGTGGCGTCCTCCTTCGTCCGCTGGTCAACGAGAATGAAAGCAGCCTCGTTTACATTCGTCAGAGTGCCACCGGCATCGGCGGCGACAACGTTAATTTCTCCGTCCCAGAACTCATGGACCTCAAAGCCAGTGTCCACTCTATCGCCGAGTTCGGCGATTTCTCCGTAATCGGCTTCACCATGGTCGGCCTGGGGGAACCGCGTGAAGTCCGCGCCGGTGTCGTCGGCGGCTCCTACTTCCAAGTCATGGGCCTGCACCCTGTCCTCGGACGCCTGATCGGACCTCAAGACGACGGTCCGAAAGCCGCCGGGGTCGTCGTGCTCACTTATCGTTTCTGGACCACCGTGTTCAAGAGCGATCCTTCCGTCGTCGGCAAAGTCGTTCGCCTGGGCAGTTTTGATGATCGCTCCGCTACCGTCATCGGGGTCCTTGAGCCCTGCGTCCCTTATCCGCAAGATACCGAAATCATCGCCAACGTCGTCACCAGCCAGCATCACCTTTCCGCCACGATGGTCACTGGACGCGTCCATCGCATGACCGAACTGTTCGGCCGTCTCGCCCCCGGTGTCAGCATTGACCAGGCTCGCGCGGAATTGCGTTCTATCTACGCTTCGATGAAGAAGGATCACGCCGAAGATTATCCCGCGAATGGTGATTTCCGCGTTGACGCCAGGTTCCTCCGCGATCAAATCACTTCGGGCGCGAAGACTGTCCTCCTCGTCCTTCTCGTCGCCTCCGGCCTGGTGTTTATCGTTGCTTGCTCGAATGTCGCCAACCTCATCCTCGCCCGCACCGTTCGGCGCGAAAGCGAGTTGGCCATCCGCTCCGCTCTCGGCGCGGGTACAGCTGCCCTCCGCCGAACCTTGCTCGCCGAAAGCCTCGTCCTCTGTGTTGCCGGAGCAACGCTGGGCGTCCTCAGCGCGCGCCCGCTGCTTGCGGTGTTGGCTCGCTACGCCTCGCGGTTTTCCGTCCGCGCCCTGGATCTCACCGTGGACTCGAGCATGCTCTGGGTCGGGGCGATGCTGGCAGTTATCGCTGCGGTCCTTCTGGCTTTCGTTCCGCACCTCCCCAGCGCCAACACTTCGCAAACTCCCGGTCTTACAAGCGGCGGCGTCCGCATCACCGGCAGCACCAATCGCCGCCTTCGCATTTTCGCCGTCACGCAAATTGCCGCGTCCTTTATGCTTCTTGCTGGCGCCAGCATGCTTCTCAAAACGCTCATCGCCTTGCAAACCGTGCAAACAGGCCTCGACACCCGCCACGTTCTGGCCATCAACGTTCCCACGATGTCCCACGGAAAGACGCCGCAGCAAGTCGTCGATTTCTACAAGGAAACGATCCGGCGCATCGATGATCTGCCGGGAGTGAGCAAGACCGCTTTCGGCATCGTTGCTCCCTGGCGTGATAACGGCTTCGGTCCCTGGCTTCAATTCTCCGGAGACGGTCACGCTCACACGCAAGAAGATCCTCGCGCTCAGTTCCGCACCATCTCACCCGGATTCTTTGCCGCTCTCGGTGTGCCCATCCTCGCCGGGCGCGACTTCAACGCGCTCGATGGTCAAAGCAAGGAGCCCGTCGTTGTCGTCAGCGAGTCACTGGCCAAGCGCATGTTTCCCAATGAGGATGCCATCAATCGGCACGTCTATTGGACAGATCCCGTGATGAAATTCATCCCCGGGTTTAGCACCGCGCCGCACCGCATCGTTGGCGTTACTGCCGATATTGACGACCAACACGTCGTTCCTGAGCCAACGCTCACCATCTACAACAACATGGACGAAGGTCCGATGTTTGGCGGCCGCTTGTTCATCCATACCAGCGCCAATCCCTATTCGCTGGTTACTCCCGTCACCAGAATCATTCGCGGCATGTCCGCCGAGCAGCCCATTGAGCGCGCCGCTACTCTCGAAGACATTCGCGCGGAAGTCCTCACGCCGGATCGCTTGAACACCGTGGTCTTCGGCATCTTCGCTGGCGCTGCGCTCACGATTGCGCTTGTCGGCGTCGCCGGCGTTCTCGCTTTCTCCGTCAGCGCTCGCACGCGCGAGTTCGGCATCCGGCTAGCTCTCGGGTCGCCGCC
>QHYM01000313.1 GCA_003223295.1 Acidobacteriota bacterium
AAGCAGATTTTGACCCGGGAGCAAAATACCACATTCCCTCGAACACTCCGTACGCGCGCTATTTCCTTGCGCGGATTTTACAATTTCAGTTTCACCGCGCGCTTTGCAAGGAAGCCGGTGTTACCGGGCCGCTGCACCGCTGCTCGATTTATGGGAACAAAAAGGCGGGCGAGAAGCTGAAGCAGATGCTTTCGATGGGGCAGAGCAAACCGTGGCAAGATGCGCTGGAGACGCTGACCGCACAAAAGCAAATGGATGCGATGGCGCTGGCGGATTATTTCGCGCCGTTGAAAACGTGGCTGGACGAACAGAACAACGCGAAGGGGTATGCCGTGGGGTGGTGAGAAGAGCAGTTGTTAGTCTTAAGTCTTAAGTTGTAAGTGAAAACCAAGGAAAGAGACGAATAGAAATTGCGGCATGGGCTCGCAGAATCTTGCGCTCTTAAAAAGCGTGTCGAGCCACAAGTTCTCGGCCACGGGTCAGTCGAGGGCCATGTTCGCCCTAATAATTTGCTTTCTTCCCATCCTCCTGACAACTGACCAGCGAGCGAACTGTTAACTTCCCTCAGGCGAGCGGGCCGGGATGCTTGAGATAACGGTCGACGATGGCGTCGGCGGCGCGGTAGACGAAAGCGAGAATCGTTGGTGTGGGGTTGGCGGAAGCATTCTGAGGAAACGTGGAGCCGCCAAGAATGAAGAGATTGGGCAGTTGCCAATGCTGAAGGTAAGGCGAAACGACCGAGTGAGCGGGTGAGTCGCCCATGATGGTGCCGCCCTGAATGTGGGTGGAGTTGTAGCGGGTGGAGTCGTAAGAGCGAAGGCCGACGAACGGGTTGATCTCACGCGCCCCCATGGCATGGGCAACTTCCACGGCTCTGCGCGTGGCGAAATCAGCCATCTTGCGCTCGTTGTCGCGCCAGTCGAGCGTGAGGCGGAGCAGTGGGTCGCCCAGCTTGTCTTTGTAGACAGGATCGAGGTCCATGAAATTGGCTTTATAGGCGAGATGTTCCCCTACAAAGCCAATTGTTGCGGTGCGATCATAATAGCGGACCGCAGCTTTCTTCCATTCTGATCCCCAAGTGGCTTTGACGGAATTCGGCAGCACGCCGAAAGCTCCGATGGGTTGAAATCCGTAGCCACGCGCCGCGAAGTAACCCCCGCGAACGAAATTCATTGACGAGCGATGGAGATCGTCGCGGTCGAAATCACTGAACAGGAATCCGGCGGAGCCGGAGCCCATGAAGCGATTAAGAGGTTGATCGAAAAAAGCGGTGGCGGAGGGAACGCTGACCTGATGGGTGAGATTGCTGCCGACGGTGCCGCCCCCGGTGGCGGGATCGTGCGATTCGCCGATGCCGGAGAGCAGCAGAAGGCGCGTGTTGTTGAAAGTCCAAGAGGCGAGAAAAACGAGAGACGCGGGCTGAAAGAATTCTTCACCTGCGCCGTCAACATAGGTCACGCCGCGAGCTGAGGGTTTGGGGGTTGGGTCAAAGAGCACTCGGCGAACCCAGGCGCCAATACGAAGAGAAACGTTCTTGCGCTTTTGGATGATGGGGAGAAGGACGTTGGTGGGCTGAGCTTTAGCGCCGACCATGCAGCCAAACCTGCCGCAGAAGCCACAATATGTGCAGCCGCCACGAGAAATGCCATCGGGATTTGTGTATGCGCGGCTGATGTTTGCGGAGGGAGCAGGATAGGGGTGGTAGCCGAGCGATTTCGCGGCGTCTCGAAATAACCAGGAGAAATAGGGAACTTTCGTCGGCGGCGTGGGATATTCCTCGCTACGCCAACCTTCAAAAATGTTGCCACCGTTGATGAGTTTTCCGCGAATGTTGCCAGCTTGGCCAGAACTGCCAAGCAGTTTGTCAACGCGCGTGTAGAAAGGCTCGAGCTCGTCGTAGGTGATGCCCCAGTCGCGGACGGCATGGTCTTCTGGAAGTGCGTTCGCGCCGTATTTTGCGGCGGTCTTGGTGAGCAATTCAAAACAATCGGGAAGGAACCGCGGAACCTGGGCGTTCCAGTGCTCGCCGGTGCCGCCCACGCCGGCGCCCGGCAGGAAAGCTCCGTGCTGACGAAGCGGCAGAGCGCGCTGCGTGGGGTCGTGGCGCAGGGTGACGGTTTCTTGTGAAAGGTCCTGCATCATGCGAAGGCGGATGGCAAAATCGAGCTCGTCCATATCGGTCGAATAGTCGGAAGATTGGCGGGACGGGCCTCGCTCCAACACGACGACGGAGAGGGAAGTGCGCGTGCCCAGTTCTTTGGCCATAAGCAGGCCAGCCCAACCAGCGCCAACAATGACGGCATCCACGGCAGGAAGCGCCTTCATTTCTCGTCCTCGCTAGGACGAACCTTTGCTCCGGTCGCCTGACGAAGGCTGACGGGCTTTGGACGATACGCCTGGCCGTAGTACTTCTCGATTTCGTCGAAATTGCTCATTCGCGGGCCCGGAAAGCCAACCAGTTGCCAGCCAACCATGCCAGCGTTTCCACCATGCAGGGGATCGCAAAACATGCCTTCGATGGTGTTTTGGCGGAGGACCGAAAAAAAGAGTGTAGGTTCGATTTTGCGCAAGGCTTCATCTTGCGCTGCGGGATCGCGGAGATGAAAACCTTGCAAACCCCTCAAACCCTCGCGGTAAATCTGCCTCGGGGTGGCGCTTCCCTGGTAACCGAGTTCGCGCGGGGCATCTTCAAAGGGCGGCTGCGTGTAGCGAAAACGATCGCGGCCGTAAGCGCCGGCGAGCTGCCGGTCAATGAAGATGGCGACTCCCGCTTCGCGTGCGCCAGGGCCAGAGTCATCCGACGGGAAGATGCGCGAGGCCGCAGCGGCGACTATAAGAGCTTCCGTTTCCGTGAAGGAACGAAGGGGAATTCGGACCGGTTTGTGTTGTGCGGCCAGAAGAGAAGCTTTGCGGTCCAGCGAATAAATGAGGACCCCGCCGAGAGTTGCGGCGGAAAGCGTGAGAAAATGACGGCGGCGCATGTGCGCGAGTGTAACAGAGGAACAGAGACGTGGCACTTGCGGCGAAAGGGAGGCAGATCCGTGCTATAAATAATATTTACGCCGGCTATATGAAAAACAGATAGCAGAAAGGGCAGACGTCGTGGAATTCGCTTTTACGGAAGAACAACAGCAACTGCGGCGAAGCGTGCGGGAGTTTGCGGAAGGGGAAATTGCGCCGCACGTGATGGAGTGGGACGAGGCTTCGCATTTTCCAATGGAAATCATGCCGAAGCTCGCGGAGATGGGGCTGCTGGGCGTGATTTTTCCGGAGGGGTATGGCGGAGCTGGGCTGGGCTACATCGAATATGCTCTGGCGATTGAGGAATTAGCGCGGGTGGACGGCTCGGTGGGGCTGATCGTGGCGGCGCACAATTCCCTGTGTTCGAATCACATTTTCAAGTTTGGGACCGAAGCGCAGAAGAAGAAGTATCTTGCGCCGCTGGCGTCAGGAAAAGCGATTGGCGCGTGGTCGCTGACGGAGCCGGAAGCGGGTTCGGATGCGGGTGGGACGCGAACGACGGCGGTGCGCAACGCGAAGGGCTGGGTGCTGAACGGCGCAAAGACGTTCACGACGAACGGGCATTACGCGAATTATTGCGTGGCCATGGCGGTGACGGATAAATCGAAAGGATCGCACGGGATAAGCGCATTCATTTTGGAAAAGGGGATGCCGGGGTTCAAACCCGGGAAGAAAGAAAACAAGCTGGGGATGCGCGCGAGCGACACTTCGGAGGTGATTTTCAGCGATTGCCACGTGCCGCAGGAAAATTTGCTGGGGCCGGAGGGCGAGGGGTTCACAGGCAGCTTGAAGATTCTGGATGGGGGGCGGATTTCGATTGCGGCGCTGGCGCTGGGCATGGCGCAAGGTGCGTTGGAGGCCGCAACGAAATACGCCAAGCAGCGGAAACAGTTCGGCCAAGCCATCAGCGAGTTTCAGTCCGTGCAGTTCAAGCTCGCAGACATGGCCACGCAGGTGGAAGCAGCTCGACTGCTGGTGTACCAGGCAGCCTGGCTGGCGGACAAGAAGGATGTGCGCTTCACGCGAGAATCCAGCATGGCGAAACTGTTCGCAAGCGAGGTGGCGGTGCGCGTGGCCAACGAATGCGTGCAGATTCACGGCGGGTACGGATTCATCAAGGATTATCCGGCGGAGAAATATTATCGCGACGTGAAGCTGTGCACGATTGGCGAAGGCACCAGCGAGATTCAGCGACTCGTCATTGCGCGGCAATTGCTAGGTAAGAAATAATAGGCGGGTGCATTCCGGCTCTCCGAAAGCTCCACAGGACAACCATGACCGTGCCCGTTGAAAGATGGGCGGAACAGGTGCGCGCAGGCGACGTACGCGCGGCGTCACGCGCGATTACGGCAATCGAGAACCACGCGCCTGAAGCGGAAGACTTGTTGCGGCTGCTCTTTCCCCATACGGGCCGCGCCTATCTTACGGGCGTGACGGGTGCTCCGGGAACGGGGAAGAGCACACTGGTGGACCGTCTGGCCGCGTTTCACCGAAAAAGCCAGGAACAAGTGGGCGTGATCGCGGTGGACCCGACGAGCCCCTACTCGGGCGGGGCTATTCTGGGCGACCGCATTCGCATGCAGGGGCACGCGGGCGATACGGGCACGTTTATCCGGTCGATGGCGACACGTGGATTCCTCGGCGGGCTCGCACGGGCAACGGCGGAAGTGGCGTTGCTACTTGATGCGGCAGGGAAGAAGCATGTACTCATCGAGACGGTGGGCGTGGGGCAAGATGAAATTGATATTGTGCGCCTGGCGGATTGCGTGCTGGTGGTTCTGGTGCCGGGGCTGGGCGATGACATTCAAAACATGAAGGCCGGCTTGATGGAGATTGGCGACATTTTTGTGTTGAATAAGGCGGACCGCGAAGGCGCTGACCGCTTGGAACAACAATTGCTCGCGATGCTCTCGTTGGTGATGCCGCGTGACGGCTGGCATCCGCCGGTTGTGCGGACGGTTGCGACCGAGAACAAAGGAATCGAAGAGCTGGCGTTAGCCGTGAAGGAGTTTCAGAGACATTTTGAAACGAGTGGAGAACGAAAGCGCAAGCACGTGGAGCATTGGAAAAACCGGTTGGTGGAGCTGTTGGAATCGCGGCTGATCGAACGCGCGCTGGGTGGGCCAGGCGGCCAGGCACGGTTGACGGATTTAGCAGGAGAAGTGGCGGAACGGAAGAAGGACCCATTTACGGCGGTGAACGAGATTTTGAAACGCAGCGGGCTTGACCATTAGGAGAGCAGGGATGGCGGCGACGAAGACAGGGAAACGAAAAGGGAGAGCGAACGGGGCTCAGGCGAGCATCGGCATCATCGGAGGAAGTGGCCTCTATGCCATGACCGGGCTAACCGACACGAGAGAAATCCGCGCGAAGACGCCGTTTGGGGAGCCGTCGGATGCGATTGTGCTGGGAATACTCGAAGGAAAGCACGTGGCGTTTTTGGCGAGACATGGACGAGGGCATCGCATTCTACCGGGCGAAATAAACTACCGGGCGAACATTTATGCGATGAAGCTGCTGGGAGCGGAGCGCATCATTTCCGTAAGTGCGGTGGGGTCGTTGAAAGAAGACTTGCGGCCGGGAGAATTTCTCGTGCCGGATCAGTTCTTCGACCGCACGAAGAACCGGGTATCGACGTTTTTCGGAGAGGGGATCGTGGCGCATGTGGCATTTGCGCATCCCACGTGCGGACAACTGTCAGGCGTGTTGGGAGATGCGTGCGTGCATGAAACCGTGAAAGTGCATCGTCGTGGGACCTACATGTGCATCGAAGGGCCGCAATTTTCGACGCTTGCGGAAGCCGAGGTCAATCGCCAATTGCGATTCGACGTCATTGGAATGACCAATGTGACGGAAGCGAAGCTCGCGCGCGAAGCGGAGATTTGCTACGCGACGATTGCCATGATTACCGACTACGACTGCTGGCATCCGGAGCATGAGTCGGTGACCGCAGCGCAGATCATCGCCACGCTCAACCAGAATGCCGACAACGCGCAAAAGGTGTTGCGAACCGCAGTCCGCGAAGTTCCCAGCGCACGCTCGTGCAAGTGTGGGTCAGCGCTGAAGCATTCACTGGTCACAGACATGAAAATCGTGCCAAAAGCCACCAAGAAGCGTCTGGCGGCCATCATCGCGAAGTACATTTCCTAGGAGTGACGCGTGTCCTTACTGGTCGTTGGATCGGTTGCATTTGATGCCATGGAGAGCCCGTACGGAAAGGTGAACCGCGCCGTGGGCGGAGCGGCTACGTATTTTGCGGTGGCGGCCAGCTTTTTTACGCACGTAGACCTTGTGGGGATCGTCGGCGACGATTTCACGGAGCTGGATGCGGAGATCTTTCACGGGAGGACGATTAACCTGGACGGCTTGGAGCGGGCAGCAGGGAAAACGTTTTTCTGGGCAGGGCGCTATTCGCAAAACCTCAATGAGCGCGTGACGCTGGCGACGGAATTGAATGTCTTCGCCGAGTTCAGACCGCAGCTGCCTGAAAAATACCGCAAATCGGAGTACGTTTTCCTGGCCAATATCGCGCCGGCCTTGCAGCGCGACGTCCTCCACCAGGTAAAGAAAAAGCCGAAGCTAACGGCGATGGACACGATGAACTACTGGATTGAGCGGACAAACGCGGAGTTGCGCGAGACGCTGAAACACGTGGACATCCTGATGATCAATGATTCGGAGACGCGCGAGCTTTCGAACGAGCACAACCTGCTGCGCGCGGCAAAGCATATTTTCAAAATGGGTCCCAGCATCCTGGTGGTAAAGCGTGGAGAATATGGAGCGATGATGGTGGACCAGGGCGGAGTATTTTGCGTGCCGGCGTTTCCGCTGGAAGAACCACACGATCCGACAGGAGCCGGCGACAGTTTCGCCGGAGGATTCATGGGATACCTCGCGGGAAGCAAGGGCAGAAGCGATGCATCTTTGCGGCGCGCCATGGTCTATGGATCGGTGCTGGGAAGCTTTGCCGTAGAGAAATTCGGTTTGGACCGGCTGCGCCACCTGACCGGCAAAGAGATACACGCCAGAGCACGACACTTCGCGAAACTCACGCAATTCAAATTGTAAGCGGGTAAAATCTCGCAAAGGCGGGCGTTGAGACGCCGGAAACATGCTCCCTCTTCGTGACATTATATTGCGGTTGACGGTTGCTGCCGTTCTGGGCGCGATCATCGGCATAGAGCGCGACCTCCGACGCCGTCCGGCGGGCATGCGCACGAGTCTTTTCGTCTGCCTGGCAACCGCTTTGTTCACGATTCTTTCCGACGAAATCGCGCATTTGTTCGGCGATACGGGAAGCACGCGCATTGCCTCGAATATCGTTCAAGGCATCGGTTTTCTGGGCGCGGGGGCGATCTTGAAGGAGGCGGGCGGACGCGTCGGGATGACTACGGCCGCAACGATTTTTGTGGAGGCGGCCATCGGTATGGCCGCTGGCGGTGGACTCTTTGCCGTGGCCGCGTATACGGTAGCCCTGGTGCTTTTTGGGTTGGTGTGCCTGGGATGGCTTGCGCATCGGTTTAATCTGAAGTGCCGTCCGATAGTTTTTCGAGTTACTACGAGCCAGGCGGATAGCGTCGCTACGGAAGTACAGCGATTAATGGCGCATTTGAAAGTGCCCATGCAACATTTCCGCGTGTCCATGGCGGGAGGAAATTCCATCGT
The DNA here is from genome assembly GCA_003223295.1 of Acidobacteriota bacterium. Lineage (GTDB taxonomy): Bacteria > Acidobacteriota > Terriglobia > Acidiferrales > UBA7541 > Acidiferrum. Next base: position 7,687 of record QHYM01000313.1, read on the forward strand.
GGAATTCGAATCCGTGGTCACCCACAGCCAACAGGAGAAGATTGTCCACCAGCTCAACCGCCAGGGCGTGATCACGGAAGTGATGGCGCTCGAGGGTTTTCACGAATGAGTGTTGGCAACGGGGCTCCGCGAAAGCCGAAATCACTCAAAGCAGGTTCGCGGCTTGGTGTGTTTGCTCCCGCCTCCCCGGCCGATTCCGTCGAAATGATTGCCGGGCTGACGGAGCTGAAGCGGCAGGGCTTCCAAGTGGTGGCGAATCAAGACAGCAAAGCGGAGGGCTACTTCGCAGGTCCAGCGCTGGATCGCATGAACGGATTTCTTTCCGGCATTCAGTCCGAGCAGATTGACGGGCTGATGGCGCTGCGAGGAGGTTACGGGTCGAATTACCTGCTCGATTTTGATCTCGACAAGAATCTCGAGAGAGCCAAGAGTGTGATTGGCTTCAGCGACGTTACCACGCTGCAGATTTATCTCTGGCAAAAATGTCGCTGGGTCACTTTCTACGGACCCATGGTTGCAGCAGGCATCAATGCCGGCGCAGGCGCCATGAAAGGCTATGATGAAAATTCGTTCCTTCAGGCGATTCGCAAGACGGACGGCAGCTGGAAACTAGGGCTGAAAGGCGAGGCCGTTCTTGCTGGTCAGGCCATGGGAAGAGTGTTGGGCGGATGCATGACGCTGGTCGAGGCGACCATGGGCACGCCGTGGGAGTTGGACACGAGAGATTCAATCCTGCTGCTGGAAGACCGCGCGATGAAACCGTACCAGGTCGACCGCGTGCTGATGCATTTGAAACAAGCGGGGAAGCTTGAAGGCGTGAAAGGAATTGTGCTGGGAGAATTTCCAGATGGAGCGCCGGTGGTGGCTGGAGCACCAACCATACGCGAGGTTTGCTCGCGCATTCTGCGGCCATTAGGAATTCCAGTTGTGTTTGGCGCGCCGGTGGGACACACCGGACGCCCAATGCTGACGATCCCTCTTGGGATCAGGGCACGATTGGATGCGCAAGGCCAAGGAGCGTTGGAATTTCTGGAAGGGGCGGTGGAGGCTTGAAGGAAACAAAGCACGTCCATGTGATTGGAATCGGCGGCTCGGCCATGGCGCCACTGGCGGGGATGTTGCGCGAACACGGCTTTCGCGTGACGGGATCGGATTCTGGGGTCTATCCGCCCGCGTCAACGCTGTTGGACAGTCTAGGAATCTCCTTTTACCATACGTTCGATGCGGCTCACCTCCAAGCCGCGCCCGACCTGGCGGTGATTGGAAATGTCATTGCGCGGGGAAATCCGGAGCTGGAAGAGGTATTGGACCGGCGCATTCCTTATCGCTCGTTGCCGGAGATGCTAGAAGACGTGTTTCTGCCCGGGAAGCATTCGATTGTAACGAGCGGAACGCACGGGAAAACCACCACCACGGCAATGCTGGCGTGGATTTTTCAAACGGCAGGGAAGCGACCGAACTTTTTGGTGGGTGGAGTGGCGGAGAATTTTGGGAAAAGCTACGGGCTCGGTGGAGGCGAGGAGTTTATTCTCGAAGGTGACGAGTACGAGACGGCGTTCTGGGACCGCGGGCCGAAGTTTTTTCATTATCACCCGGATGATTTGATCGTGACATCGCTGGAATACGATCACGCGGACATTTATCCGGACTTCGAGACCTACCAACTGGCGTTTCGGCGCTTGGTGAACCTTGTGCCGAGGCGCGGCCGAGTTGTGATTTGGGGTGACACCGAGGAATCCGGGCCAGCACTACGGCGCGCCGCAGAAAAAGCGTTCTGTCCCGTGGAAACCTATGGCTTTGGCTCGGGAAATGACTGGGTGGCGAAGGAATTCGCCGTAAAGGGCGAATTGATGAATTTCCGCGTGGAACATCAGGGAAAATCATTTGGTGAGTTCTCGCTGATTGCGACCGGCAAACACAACGCGTTGAATGCGATGGCGGCGATGGCTGTTGCACACGGGCGGGGAATCAGCACGAAGCAGATTGCCGAAGCACTTGCCACCTTTCGAAGCGTGAAGCGGCGCATGGATGTGAAAGGCGAGATTGGCGGCATGTTAATCGTCGATGACTTCGCGCACCATCCTACGGCTGTGAAAGCTACGATTGAAGCGGCGCGCACGCGTTGGCCAGGACGGCGGTTGTGGGCCATCCTGGAGCCGCGTTCCAATTCCATGCGCCGCAAGGTGTTCCAGGAAGCTCTACCGAAGGCGCTTGCACTCGGCGATCGGGTGATTCTCGGTGGCGTGTACCGCGCGCAGCAATTAGGTGACGAAAATCGCATGGATCCGGAGGCCGTCGCGGCGAGCGTCCGGGAGCTTGGGAAAGATGCGCGGGTGTTTCCGAGCTCGGACGCCATTGCGGAACATCTGGCCACTGCTGCCAAACCGGGAGACTTGCTGCTGATCATGTCGAATGGGAGCTTTGACGGATTGTGCGAAAAGCTCTTGAAGCGGCTCAGCTCGACGGGACCAATTCCCAGCGAGGCGAATGCCCGGTGAGGTTTCTTCCTGCCTGGAAACGATTTCGACTTTCATTGACATTGCATCTTTTGGCCTTGCTGGCGTTTAGCGCAGTCAGCAAAGCAACAATTCAATATCAAGTTTCGCTCGAACATCCAGAGCGGCACCTGTTTCACGTGACGATGACGATTCCCAAAGTCAAAGGTGAAGTCACTGTCCAGTTGGCTGCTTGGAACGCGCTGTATCAGATTCGCGATTTCAGCGCGCACGTGCAGCAAGTGGAAGCGTTTACTGGGCAGGATAAAACAGCCATCGAAGAATTGGACAAGCTGACGTGGCGGATCAAAGGGAATGGCACGATCACGGTTCGCTACGCGACCCATTGGGATGAAGTTGGACCGTTCGGGACGCAATTGAATGGCGAACACGCTTTCATCAATCCGGCGATGATTTTGCTGTACATCCCAGATCGCCGTGCGGAACCCACTGGAATGGGTTTCCTAGATATGCCCCTGGAATGGGGCCTGGCAACGGCATCTCCCTGGGTCTGCACGCAAAGTGGGCGCAATCGTTTCTGCGTCATCCAGAGCCCGAGTTTCGATGCCCTTGCGGACGGCCCGATCGAGATAGGGCGTTTTCAGGAATTCGACTTGGCTGGAGTGTCGCCTCGAGTGACGGTTGTGGTCCATGGCGACAATTGGAAAAAGAAACTCGTGGAAGAGAATCTGAAACGCATTTGCCAGTATGAAATAAGGCTCATGGAGGGAGCACCGTTCGAACGGTACACGTTTATCTTGCACATCGGGCGCGGCGCGGGCGGGGGAGGAATGGAGCATTCGAACTCAACCGCGATTGGCGTGCCATCGGATGAATATCTGGCTGGTGTGGCCGCGCACGAATTCTTTCACCTGTGGAATGTCAAGCGGATCCGGCCGGCTACGCTGGAGCCCGTCGACTACACAAAAGAGCAATACACACGTGCGCTGTGGTTTGCCGAGGGCGTGACGAACACGTACGGCTCATTCACGCTGGTACGCAGTGGAATCTGGAACAAAGAACGCTTTTACGAAGACCTTGGCGCGCAGATCACCGAACTGGAAGGCCGTCCGGCGAACCGCTGGCAGAGTGCGGAACAGTCGAGCCTGGACGCTTGGCTCGAAAAATATCCACTCTACAATCAGCCGGAATTCAGCGTGTCGTACTACACCAAGGGCCAAGTGCTGGGGGATTTTCTGGATATTCTGATTCGCGATCGCACGAACAACGCGAAGAGCCTGGACGACGTTCTGCGCGCAATGAACACAGATTTCGCAAAAGAAGGCAAGTCTTACCGGGACAGCCTCGACGTGAGATTGGAAGCCGAGAAGGTCGCGGGAGGCTCGTTCGAGGATTTTTTCCAGAAATACGTGGCGGGCACAGAACCTTTTCCGTATCAGCAAATCTTGGGATTTGCGGGCTTGGACTTGCGGACGGCCGAACACCGGCGGGCAACGCTGGGCTTTACTGCGGAACGGGAAGCAGGCGGTTTGTTAATCGTAAGAGCGGCGGAGGCGGATAGCCCGGCTGCACAGGCGGGCTTGCGCGCAGGCGACGCAATTGTCAGCTGGAATGGCGGTGAGATTCCACGGCGACTTGGGCGTTGGGTGAATGAACAAAAGCCGGGTGACTTGCTGCGGTTGCAGATTCGCAGAGACGAGAGAGAGATTTCGCTGGAGTTCGCGCTCGGCGAGATCAAGGAAACCGTTTACGAAGTCCTTGAGGATCCCCATGCAAGCCAGAAGGCGCGGAATGTCCGGGAAGGCTTATTACGAGGCGAAACGTCTTCCGGCAACCAGCATTAGATTGCTGGGCATTTCAGCGCACCGCTTGACCTGCGGCGCGCGATTCGAGAAAGTCTAGCCTGCTCATGCTGCGCACGCTTTTTGTCGGTGTCTTTTTGTCGCTCTACATCCTGCTTGTCGGGCCACCCCTCCTCATTTACACGGTGATTACGAAAAATCCCGATCCGATTTACTGGGCGGGAGTGAAAGGAGTGATGTTTTTCGTCACCCTGGTTGGAGTTAAGGTCCGCGTGCAGGGAATTGAGCGCATCCCCCAGGGCACCTGTCTTTTCGCAGCGAATCACACCAGCGCGGCCGATCCGCCTGCAATTGTGGGGGCGATTCCTCGGAGGGTGGCCATTCTTCTAAAGGAGTCGCTTTTCAGATGGCCCATCGTGGGTCAAGCATTCCAGTCCGCGCACTTCATCCCGGTGAACCGCGGCGAGCGCGAGTCGGCCATCGCTAGCGTCGAGAGGGCCACCGAAGCGATGAAGAAGGGGCAATCCTTTTTGATTTATCCTGAGGGGACGCGCAGCCCAGACGGTCGCCTTCAGGAATTCAAGAAAGGCGCAGTGGTGATGGCCATCAAGGCGGGGGTGCCCATCGTGCCGATGGTCTGCTCCGGAGCTCACCGCATCATGGGAAAACACTCGTTGGTGATTCATCCCGGACAAATCGTGGTCGAATTCCTGGAGCCCATTGACGCTTCACAATACTCTTTGGAGGCGCGGGATGTGCTGAACCAAAGGGTCCACGACGCCATGGCGGCGGCACTGCCGCCAGACCAGCGCCCGATTGATTTTCCCGGGGCGACGCCCGAGGCGAAAGCCGGAAGCTCGGCAAAGGGGGATGCGAATGCGTCTTAGCAAAGTTTCCTTGAAGCGTTGGGTCGCGAGTGGCACCGCTTTCCTATTCTTGAGCAGTTTAGCTGCCGGGCAGGACAACCACCTGACTGCGCGGGAAATCATCAGCCGTATACAGGTCCACGTGGGTGTGCCTTGGCAGTCGGAGACTGTGGATACTTTCAAGGCAGGCAACCCGGATACACCAGTCACCGGCATTGCCGTAACCATGATGGCCACGATGGAGGTACTCGAACGCGCGGCGGCTTCCGGCAAGAATCTTGTCATTACGCACGAACCGACTTTTTACAATCATCTGGATAAGCTCGATGTGTTGAAACAAAAGGACAAGGATCCTGTTCTCGCCGCAAAACTGGCGTTCATTGCCGAGCACAATCTTGTCGTCTGGAGATTTCACGACCATTGGCACAGGCGCAATCCGGATGGCATTGAGGCGGGAATGGCTCATGCGCTCGGATGGGAAAAATATCAGGACCACGGGAATCAGTATATCTTCGCTCTTCCTGAGACCTCCGTGGAGTCCCTGGCCGTGGAACTCAAGAAAAAACTCGGGATTCACGTACTGCGAGTTGTTGGTGATCCGCAGATGAAGGCAAAGAAAGTCGCACTTGTGCCTGGTGCCTCGGGATTTCAAAAGGAGACGTTGGCATTGGAAATGAACGACGTGGACGTCCTGGTGACGGGAGAACCTCGTGAGTGGGAAACCGTCGAGTACGTTGCGGACGCGGTGACGCAAGGCAGGCACAAAGGGCTCATCATCCTGAGCCACGTTCCTTCGGAGCAGGCAGGCATGGAGGAATGCACGCGATGGCTGAAGTCTTTCGTAAGCGAGGTGCCTGTCGAGTTCGTTCCGACCAAAGATCCTTTTTGGAAGGACTAACTTTTTAGTTTCTCGACCTCCGCTTCCAGTTCTCGGACCCGCTTTTGCAGTTCGGGTAATCCATTTAGCGCCGCCATCATCTTGAGCCACTGGCGGTTCTCCACGGCGGGATAGCCGGAGTAGAACGCCTGCGTGGGGACGTCGTTGGGCACGCCGCTCTGCGCGGTGATGACCGTGCCGTCACCCACGACCAGGTGCCCAGCCGTTCCCACTTGCCCTGCGAGAATGCAGTTGTTCCCAACTTTGGTCGAGCCGGCGAGGCCCACCTGCCCGCACAGCAGAGTATTCGCACCAACTTGGGAGGCGTGCCCCACCAGCACCAAGTCATCGAGTTTGGCGCCGCGTCGGATGCGCGTTTCGCCGACGGTGGCGCGGTCCACGCAGGCATTCGCCTGCACTTCCACGTCGTCCTCCAGCACGGCGGGGCCGGACTGCGCCATCTTGTACCAAGAGCCGTCCGGCCGTTTGGCAAAACCGAAGCCATCGCCGCCGATGACGGCTCCGTTCTGGAGAATGACGCGGTTGCCAATGCGGCAATGCTCGCGCACCACGGAGTGTGCATGAGCGGTGAAATCATCGCCGATTTTCGCGCCGCGGTAGATCGCCACGAAACTGTGCAGCACCGCATCGCGGCCGATCTGCGCTTGGTCATCGACATAACAGTAAGGTCCGATGTGCGCCCCTTCGCCGATCTGGGCAGATTTCGCGATAACGGCCGTGGTGTGAATCCCGGGAGCGTACTTTGGGGACTGGTAAAAAATCTCAATGGCCTGTGCGAACGCAAAATAGGGATTTGCTGAGCGCAGCGCGGCGAGCGGCCCTTGAGAACCCTCGCGCTCAATGGCTACGCCCTCTTCGAGCAAGATCGCCGATGCGCGCGTCGTCTTGAGAAGCCCGAAATACTTCCGGTTGGCCAAAAAAGTGAGCTGGCCCGGTTCCGCGTGCTCCATGCCGGCAACGCCGGTTATCTCAACGTCGGGCCCTTCAAGATGGCACCCCAGTTTTTGGGCAAGTTCGGAGAGTTTCATGGAAAGGGCTCCTCAATTCGCTTTGCGCGTTTTTGAGCGGCATTCGCGCAATGCAACGGACCACGGGAAGTATAGACGCTTTGGCTTATTCGTTGAAAAGGCGAGGCTGCGCGGCCGCCACCACTGCGGCGGCTGGTTTGCGCCGGGCGATGCCCACGACCCCAAGCACGGTAACCTCAGAGAGCGCCGCGCGCGGCACAAAAATACGGTCGCTCGAGGAATTCAGGTCGGGAGGCATAATCTGCAGGCCGTTATCGAGCAAAGACAGAAGATCATTGGGGATGACCCCTTCGAGGATTTCCCCATCATTGAATCGCAGCTTGACCCAAAGACCATCGAGCTTGGGGCGGCTCAAGAAGGCCTTGCGTTGCGGCTCGAACTCATCGGAAAACTCGCGAACGAAATAGATGGAGCGGATTTTGGCGACGGGGAATTGGATATGCTCCCCTTCCGGAGTAAGCACATCGATGGGATCGAGTTGGCCGAGCCGGGCGGGATTCAGATAGCCGCGCAGAGATTTCCTGTCGGCCAGCACAAGCACGACTTTCTTGTGGGTCGAGGCTGGGGCTTTGGTTTTCAAGCTCGGCAAATCCCGGGTTGGGAAGTCACAAATTTGCCAATCGGCAGAATGTATGTTATGTTAATCGCGCTTTTCCTGTCAACTTATTGTTTCTAATGGGGTTAGGGCCAGGAGCAGCCGCCCTTTGACCGATAAAAAACATATCCTAAAATCGGCCTCGATCATCTCCTTGGTCACTATCGTCAGCCGCGTCCTCGGCTACGTGCGCGACCAGCGTATCACTTTGCTCCTGGGCACCACGCTCTCCGCCGACGCCTACGTCCTAGCCTACCGCATTCCCAACCTATTTCGAAGACTGGTCGCAGAAGGATCCATGACCGCCTCCTTCATCCCCGTCTTTTCGGGTTACATGCAGGAGAAAAGCAAGGAAGAAGTCTGGGATTTTGCGAACAAGCTGTTTTGGACGCTGGCGTTGGTTGCAGCAGTAATCACCATTCTAGGAATGGTCTTTTCGCCGGTAGTTGTCAACTTGTTTTCCGGCGCGAACGTGGCCCGCGACCAGGCCGTGGACCTGAACCGCATTATTTTCCCCTATTTGTTCTTCATCGCCCTAGCCGCCCTGGCGATGGGAATCCTCAACTGCTTCCATATTTTCGGATTGCCCGCCGCTACGCCCGTTGTGCTGAACATTGCAACCATCCTCTTCTCGGTGGGAGTCGTCTGGCACTACTTCAAGGATGCGGCGACGTCCTTGGCAGTAGGGGTTCTTGTCGGCGGCGTCCTGCAATTCCTGATTCAAGTTCCCACGCTCGTGCAAAAGGGAATGAACTTCAAGTTCGGGATTTCTTTTTCGCATCCTGCAATTCGTGACGTGGCCCGCTTGATGATCCCGCGTCTCTTTGGCATTGGCATTGGCCAGATCAATCTCCTGATTGATACAAAGTTCGCTACAGCTGCCCGAATGCCGGCCGGCAGCCTGGCCGCGCTGTATGTTGCCGACCGCGTGATGGAGTTAGTGCTGGGCGGCTACGCTATAGCCGTCGCTACGGCGATTCTTCCGATGATGTCGCACCAGGCGGCCGCGAAGGATTATGAGTCGCTGAAGAAAACCTTGTCTTTCTCCGTTCGCATTGTGGCGTTCATCACTATTCCAGCAGCTTTGGGGCTGATGATCTTGCGCGAGCCGATCATCCGCGTGCTCTTTCAACACGGACAGTTCATCGCGGCGTCTACGCGTCTGACGGCACGGGCGCTCCTTTATTACGCCATTGGACTGCCCGCGCTGGCGACAGTCAAGCTGGTGGTGCCGGCCTTTTATTCGACGCGAGACACGAAAACGCCGGTGATTGTTGCTTCCATATCACTGGTCATCAACATCGTGCTCAACATTCTTTTCCTGCAAGTGTTCTTCAACAGAGTCCAGAATGGCGGCCCCGCCCTGGCGACGGCGTTGGCGACATTCTTTGACTTCTTTGCGCTGCTCATCATTTTCCGTTTACGTTACGGCTCGATGGGGACCATGCAGATCCTGCGCTCGTTCGCGAAGATTTCTCTATGCTCGGCCATCATGGGAGGGGCCTGCTGGATTGGGAATTACTACACTTCGTTTACGGTGCACTCTCGCTTCCTTGTCCAGTTCGGTGTATTTGCCGGGCTGATCATTGGCGCAACGGTGCTGTACCTTGCGCTAGCGTGGGTTTTCCGCTGCCATGAGATAGAGGAAGTCTACGGAATTGCAGTTCGCCGCAGGACAGCGGGCGGCGAAGGCGGTTATACGGGAGAATGATGGAAGCATCGGCTGCCATCTCGTCGTTTTTGACGCACGTCCGGGTCGAGAAGGGATTGGCGTCGAATACCGTGTCAGCCTATCGCAGGGATTTGACGAAATTCAGCGAGTTTGCGCAAAAACGAAAACTCTCGCTCGAAACGGTCAGCCGCGACGATTTGGTGGATTTTTTGGCGGGGCTTTATCGGAAAAAGCTGGAAAGTAAAAGCGTGGCGCGGCACCTGGTGTCGTTGCGGAATTTCTTCCGCTTTGCCCAGATTCAGGAGCTGATCCCCGCGGACCCTTCGGTGAATCTCGAATCGCCAAAGATCCGGCGGTCCTTGCCGGGATATCTGCGGCTGGAAGAGGTCGAACGGTTGCTGACACAGCCGGATGCCAAGACCCCTTTTGGTTTGCGTGACCGCGCCATGCTTGAAGTGCTGTACTCGACAGGCCTGCGCGTTTCCGAACTCATTGGCCTGCGGGTCAGTGACCTGGACACGAAAGTAGGCTGCGTGCGCTGCATTGGCAAGGGCAACAAGGAGCGGATTGTGCCCATTGGGAAGAAAGCACTAGGCATGGTCGAACGATATCTTCGCGACGCCCGTCCAAAGCTCATCGGCAAGGCCGCCAGCAGCCCAACGCTTTTCGTCAACCGCCGTGGCGGCCCTCTCAGCCGCGTGGGTGTCTGGAAGATTCTGTCCGCGTACGGGCGGCGCGCGGGACTTCGCGTGGCGCTCACTCCGCACATGCTGCGGCACAGCTTTGCCACGCACTTGCTGGAGCGCGGCGCAGACTTGCGGTCGGTGCAATTGATGCTAGGGCACGCGGACATTTCCACCACGCAGATCTACACGCATGTCGTGGAAGAGCGGTTGAAGCAGGTTTACAAGGCGCATCACCCGCGTGCATAACGCGGCAGGTCGAGGGGCTCATTGCGGGTGACTCCGCGGAGTCGAGCACGGACACCCTGAAGCAGAAGGAGCGCAATGCCAGATTACATGTTTTTGCTGGAAAGCCGGCTCTCACCCGAGCAGCGGGCCGCGATGATGCGCGTGCAGGAACTCTCCGCCGCGCTGGGGTTCAATGTCTATCTGACGGGTGGAACCGTGCGCGATTTGATTACCGGCGCGTCATTACGCGACTTGGACTTCACTGTCGAGGGAAACCCGTCGCGCATCGCCCGCGAACTCGAGAAGGGCGGGGCCAAAGTTCTTGTCGAAGATGAGAAATTCCGCCACGTCGAAGTCCTGTTTGCCGGAGATTGCGAAGGGAGCATCTCCGCTGCCCGCGACGATTATTACGTGCGGCCGGGGACGCGTCCGGAATTACGCTGGTCCACAATCATGGAAGACTTGCGGCGGCGCGATTTTTCGCTGAACGCCATCGCCATTTCTTTGAATCCTGCTTCCCGCGGTCTGCTTCTTGACCCCACAAACGGACTCTCCGACATCGAGCGCGGGGAAGTCCGCGCGCTCAGCATCCACAGTTTCACCAATCAGCCCGTGCGCTTATTGCGGGTGCTGCGCTTTGCCGCCCGCATGGGCTTCAAAGTCGAGCAGCGCACGCAGGAGTGGTTCGATCTGGCGCTGGAGCGCAACCTCCATCACTCCATCGAACCCGCGGATGCCGGCAGTGAGCTGCACGCCGTGGCTCGAGAAGAGCGGCCGATTGTCGTGCTCAAGGCTTGGGAAGAGGCCGACTTGCTGGAAGTGATTAACCCGGTCCTGGCCAAAAAGCATCCGGACTATGACGCCATCAACCGGCTAATGAAGGTGCGCGAGGATTTGTTCACCGCGGGATTTCGCCCGCGGCTCGGCGCGCCCATGCTTCTTGCCATCCTGGGGCGCTTGAAGGATCGCGAGCAAGCCAGCGTTCTCTCCAAAGCAGGGTTTCGCGCCGCTGAAATGGACACCATCCTGAACTTTGAAGGAAAGACGCTGGCCGCCCAAAAGGAGTTGATCGGGAAGAAGATGCAGGCGCCGATGGACGCTTACCGCTTTCTCGAGAAGCTACCACTTGAGCAAATGGCTTATTTGCTGGCGGAGTCCAATAACAGTGGCGCCCTTTCCAAGATTCGCGCCTACCTCCATAAGTGGCGGCCCATTCGCGTTGGACTACCGCAAGTAGGAAACGAGCTGGAAGCGCTGGGAATGGCGCGGGGCGCGAAGTTCGACCAGATTGTCGAGCAGGTTTTCGCCATGCAGCTCACTGGCCGGGGAAAGACTCGCGAGGATCGCGAGAAAATCCTTCGCAAGCTGAGCGGAATCAAGGAACAGCCGAAGAAGAAGGAAAAAGAAAAGAAGCCTGCCAGAAGCGCCGCCAAAGCACATGCTCACGCGGCTGCAGCGGTTACCGCCGCGGCGAGCCAGAAGCACGCCGCTGCGAAAGCGGAAATAAAGCGGGCTTCCAAAGCAAAAGCTGCGCACACCAGGCCCGCGGCTGCGCCCTCTAAGGCTCATGCCGGGCACGCAAGCGCGGGCAAGAAGAAGCATCACCGGTGAGAATTGCGTCGCACTTCACTCTTTGCGGGGCTGTGGGAAACTCAGATTGCGTAATGCAAATCTCTTGAGAGAGCCTTAGAATCGAGTTCATGGGACAACCCCAGTTCGTACATCTGCACGTGCACACCGATTTCAGCCTGCTCGACGGTGCCTGCGAAACTTCCGAGCTGCTCGACGAAGCGTCGCGCCAGAAGATGCCGGCCGTGGCCATCACCGACCACGGCAATCTTTTCGCGGCCGCCAATTTCTTCTACGAAGCCAGCAAGCGCGACGTCAAGCCGATCGTCGGCTGCGAAGTCTACGTCGCCAAGGGCAGCCGGCACGACCGCGGCGATAAAACGAATGGCCATGGCGGGCAGGACAAGGGCGACGCGGAACCGGGAATGCGCGGCAGCAACCACTTGGTGCTGCTGTGTGAATCCCCGGAGGGTTACCACAACCTAGTCAAATTAGTGTCTGCTGGCTTCCTCGAAGGCTTTTATTACAAGCCGCGTATTGACTACGACCTCCTGGCGAAACACAGCAAAGGCTTGATTGCCCTTTCCGCCTGCCTTCGCGGCGTGGTTACCGAAGCCGTGGTCGAGCAGAAGTACGAGCAGGCGCGTGAAAACGCGTATCGCTTGCGCGACATTTTCGGCAAAAGCAATTTCTTTTTGGAAATTCAGGATCAGGGGCTGGACATCGAACAGCGCGTGAATCCGGAGCTGGTTCGTCTCTCGAAGGAAACGGGCATCCCGCTGGTTGCCACGAACGATTGCCATTACCTGCACCACGAAGACGCGCACGCCCAGGAAGTCTTGCTTTGCATCCAGACCGGAAAGACCATGGGCGACGCGAACCGCATGAAATTCGCCACCGACCAGTTCTATTTCAAGACTGCCGCGGAGATGGCCAAGGTGTTCGGCGAGATTCCCGATGCCCTGAGCCGCACCGTCGACATTGCCGCGCGTTGTAACGTGAAGATTGAACGCATCCTGAACCCGTTCCCGGAATTCAAAGTTCCTGGCGGACATGACTCCGCAAGTTATTTTGAAAAGGTGGTGCGTGAGGGTTTCGCGACGCGAGTTCCTCAACTCGAGCGCTTGGCGAAAGAAGGATTTCTGCGGAATCCGCTGGCGGATTACGAGCGCCGGCTGACGTCAGAAATCGAGATGATCAAGAAGATGCGCTACGAAGGTTACTTTTTGATTGTCTGGGATTTCATTCATTACGCGCGCGCTCAGGGAGTTCCCGTGGGCCCGGGACGCGGCTCCGCCGCCGGAAGCCTGGTGAGTTACGCGTTGCGCATCACGGACGTGGACCCCCTGCAATACAACCTGCTTTTCGAGCGCTTCCTGAATCCCGAGCGCGTTTCCATGCCGGATATCGACATTGATTTTTGCATGCGGCGGCGCGGCGAGCTGATTGAGTACGTGACGCAGAAATACGGGCGCGAGAACGTGGCGCAGATCATCACTTTCGGAACCATGGCGGCGAAGGCGGCGGTAAAGGACGTCGGTCGCGCGATGAACATTCCCTATGGGGAAGTCGACCGGCTGGCAAAAATGATTCCCGCGACACTAGGCATCAAGCTGAAAGATGCACTGGAAGAGGCGCCCCAGCTGAAGGCGGCGGTCAATTCAGATGAAAATCTCAAAGAACTGATGGCCGTTGCGCTACGCCTGGAGGGATTGTCGCGCCACGCGTCGACGCACGCGGCAGGTGTGGTGATTTCTCCGCGTCCGCTCACCGATGTGGTGCCGCTCTACAAGTCGAATCGCGATGAAATCACCACGCAGTTTGACATGAATGCGCTGGAGCGCATCGGCCTGCTGAAGATGGATTTTCTTGGCCTGACAACGCTCACCGTTTTGCATGATGCGGTGCGCATGGTCGAGCAAAATCGCGGCGCTAACATTGATATCGACAACCTGACGCTGGACGACGAAGAAACTTACAAGCTTTTTGCTCGCGGCGAAACCACCGCCATCTTTCAGTTTGAATCCCACGGCATGCGCGACATTCTTCGCCGCTACCAGCCGACGCGCATCGAAGATCTCACCGCCCTGAACGCGCTTTACCGCCCCGGCCCCATCCAAGGCGGAATGATCGATGATTTCATCAACCGCAAGCACGGCAAGACCAAGGTCGCCTACGAACTGCCGCAGTTGAAGGACATTCTCGAGGAAACCTACGGCGTCATTCTTTACCAGGAACAGGTGATGCAAATCGCCAACCGCCTGGCGAGTTTCTCGCTCGGCGAAGCGGACATTTTGCGCCGCGCCATGGGCAAGAAAAAGAAAGAAGAGATGGCGGCGCAGCGCGCGAAGTTCATGGCCGGTTGCTCGGCAAACAAGATTCCCGAAAAAAAAGCCGAGCGCATTTTCAACCTGATGGAGGAATTCGCCGGCTACGGTTTCAACAAATCGCACTCCTGCGCGTATGCGTTGTTGGCGTATCAGACCGCCTATTTGAAAACGCACTATCCGGTGGAGTTCATGGCCGCGCTGCTGACTTCGGAAGCCGGCAACACGGATAAAGTGGTGAAGTACATCAATGAAGCACGCGGCATGAGCATCTCCATCCTTCCACCCGACGTGAATGAGAGCGATCTGTACTTCACTCCAGTGGGCGAAGCGATCCGCTTTGGTCTGGCAGCCATCAAGAACGTTGGCGAAAACACGGCCAAAGCTATTCGTGAATCACGATTGGCGCAGGATGAATTCAAGTCGCTTTATAATTTCTGCGAGCGCATCGAATCGCGTTTTCTCAACAAGCGCGTTTTCGAAAGTTTGATCAAGTCGGGCGCGCTCGACTCGCTTGGCCCGCGCGAGTCGCTGCTCGCGTCCGTGGATGACGCCCTGGCCACGTTGCAGCGCGCTTCGCGAATGCGCGAGTCAGGGCAGCACGGATTGTTCATGGCTGCAGCCGCGCCCGCGCCGATTCCGTTCGAACTGCAGGAAGCGGAACCCTGGAGCGAGGAAGAGCGTCTCGCCAGCGAATACGCAATGCTGGGATTTTATGTTTCCGGGCATCCGCTGGCAAAATACGCATCGCGCCTGGCGGATCTCAAAGCAGTATCGCTTGACCAGGTTGAAGGCCAGCGCAACGGAAAAGAAATCACGATTGCGGCCCTGATTGTCAGCAGCCGGCCGATGAGATCGAAGAAGGGCGCGCGCTGGGCGATTTTCACGATTCAAGACATGACGGGAATTCAGGAGTTGCTGGCCTTCCCCGAAAGTTTTGCGCGCTTGGAGCAAATGCTGAAACCCGGCAAGCCGCTGCTGATGAAGGCTCGCGTGCAGGTCGAAGAAGCTGGAACGCGGCTTTCGCTGCAAGAGGCCCGGCTGCTCCAGGATATTACGGACCGGCCGGCCAGCGGCGAGTTTCGCGTGCGCCTGGATTTGCGAAAACTGAGTGATGAGGCGATGGACCGATTGAACGAATTGATGGCGGATTCGCCGGGAAGCTGCCCGGTGGTGTTCGAATTATGCCGCCCGGACGGCTCGATGGCGGTGATGCGCGCGCAGCAGCGCGTGAACCCTTCGCCGGAATTGGTGGAAGCGATCCGGCAGGTCTGCGGTGATCATGCCGTGGCTTCGGTGGGCGCATGAGAACAAAAGAGAAAGAAAAAGACAAACTGGATAAGCAGCAGACCGAGCGCCAGAAGGTGATCGAGCATCTCGAAAAAGATGTCGACGAATTGCGCCGCTTGTCGGGCGACGGCGATGCCGACCTGGAGCTGGAGCGCATCCGCAAGCAAGTTGCCGAGCTCCGGCGGGAGTTTTACACCCATTTGGGCCCGTGGCAGCGCGCGCAAGTCGCGCGGCACCAGCAGCGACCGTATACGCTGGACTTTGTGAATTTCCTTTTCACCGATTTCATGGAATTGCACGGCGACCGCGGCTTTGCGGACGATAAGGCCATTGTCGCGGGGCTCGCGAAATACCATGGACGCCCCGTTGCCCTCATCGGCCATCAAAAGGGACGCGACACCAAGCAGCGGCTGGCGCGCAATTTCGGTCAGCCGAAACCCGAAGGGTACCGGAAAGCTTTGCGCGTGATGCAGCTGGCGGCAAAGTTCGGTCGGCCCATTATCAGCTTTGTCGATACGCAGGGCGCGTACCCCGGCATTGACGCGGAGGAACGCGGGCAGGGCGAAGCCATCGCCAGGAACTTGCGCGAAATGGCGAGGCTGCCCGTGCCGATCGTGGTGACCGTGACGGGCGAGGGTGGCTCGGGCGGCGCATTGGCCATTGCCGTCGGCGACAAAGTGAACATCCTGGAGAACAGCTTTTATTCGGTCATTTCGCCGGAGGGATGCGCGTCCATCATTTGGCGCGACTCGACGAAGGCCGAAACCGCAGCGGCAGCCATGAAGATCACGGCGAAAGACCTGAAGGAGCTGGGCATCGTAGACGAAATCGTTCCGGAACCCGACGGCGGAGCGCACACGGATCACGAAGCGGCAGCGCGCTTGCTCGATGAAGTTTTGGACCGGCAGCTTGTGGCTCTGTCGAATCAGCCCATCCGCGAACTGCTCGACGCGCGCTACGAAAAATTTCGCAAGATGGGGCAATTCTTCGATTTGGCAAACAGCTAGGGCGCGTGCAAGGGATTTGTTTTCCTGCTAGCGCAAAAAAATGCGTCTCCTCCCAAAGATGGAGCAGGAAAGTCCGCCGCGTTCTTGTCACCGTCGCAGAACGTCGATCATCACTCCAATCACGAACTTTTGACCCCGTAGCACATTGGAAACGCGCGGGACCAGCGGCGTTGTACGCTCACCTGCTGCGTTCTACTCTGTTGTGGCACTCACCCAGGCGAGTCGTAGCTAGAAAGAGCTTGTGGCCCTGGCCGGTCGAGCTTGAGGACGTCGGCAGTCCCCATTTCCCGGACTAGCGGGGCCAGGGAGAACAGGAATCGTCATGTCGGAACCCTTCCGTCCTTACGAAAAGCTAGTGGACATCATCATTTTTGGGAAAAAGTTTCAGGTGCCGGAGCGCAATTCGCTGTTGCGATGCTTCCAATTCATCAGCCCAGAAACTATTCCCTACGGCCGCTTCTGCTGGAACCAGGATTGCCAGTATTGCCGCGTGACCTGCCAACTGCCCGATGACGACGAACCGCGCGAGATGCTGAGCTGCAAGTTCATCGTGATGCCCGGCATGGAAATCCTCGAGATGAGCCAGGAACTCAAATGGTGCCTGCGCTCCAAGCTGCCTTCGGACGCCCCCGTCTCGTCTTAGGCTGAGCGTATTCGTTAGCGTGTTAAGGGTAGTCCAGCTAGCGTCTCGCCTGCCCGGCTTTTTTGAGCTGTCTCAAGATACGTCGAGCTTCTTCCTTCGATCCCTTTGTCACGTTCCGGGCACGACACGTCTTTTTTTACGTTTTGATAGAGCGGTGGCAGGCACGTCCGTATTCTTCGTTGCTGATCGTTTTCTTCTTGACGGGAGCACGATGGACGAGCATACCACTTCAGCAAGACGACAAACTCAGTAGGACCTTCCCCGATTCTCTCAAAAAGCAGAAGTTAGTCGGA
>QHYM01000314.1 GCA_003223295.1 Acidobacteriota bacterium
CGCGGCGAGCTGCGTCCCGGCATGCGGGTGGTTGAGTGGACGGGAGGAAGCACCGGATCTTCGCTGGCGATGGTCTGCGCGATCAAAGGCTACCGCTTCACCCCCATTTCCTCCGATGGATTTGCCCACGAGAAGCTGCAGACCATGCGGCTTTTCGGCGGGGACCTGGAGGTTTTTCCGGCTCCAGGCGGCAAGCTTGTGCCGGAGCTTTACCAGAGCATGAAGCGCCGTGCGGAAGAACTGGCCAGGGAGCCGGGCACGTTCTACACGGACCAGTTCCACAACGCGGACGCGATTCGCGCGTACATGGGAATCGGCCGGGAGCTGGTCGAGCAAGCGGGCACGGGTTTGGCGGCGTTTTGCGGCGGAGTAGGCACTGCGGGGATGATCGTGGGCGTATCGCGCGCGTTGAAGGAGGCCGGATGCAAAGCGCGCATTGTGGCGCTCGAGCCGGCATCTTCTCCGGCTCTCACCACGGGAAAAGGAGGTCCGCACCGCGTCGATGGCATCGCGGCAGGCTTCCGGCCGTCGCACCTTCAGGACGGCGAGTTCGACGAAGCGCGCACGGTTGAGGAGTCCGCGGCCCGCGAAATGGCGCGGCGCCTGGCAAAGGAGGAAGGAATCTTCGCAGGCACGTCCTCTGGCTTGAACGTCACCGCGGCGCTGCAACTGGCACAGGAATTGGGGCACGGCAGTACCGTCGCAACAGTGGCGGTAGATACGGGATTCAAGTATCTCGCGGGGGATTTGTATCAGAGCTAGGAACCGAAGATGTTGGGCTCCCGATCTGGTCGGGATAGATTCCGCCCAGCGCTACATTTGAACCTCGGAGAGGGGCGAAGAGCAGAGAGATTTCTCTCTGCGCAGGCCGACGCTTTCATAGGAGTGAAAGCGTAAGAAGAAGAGTCGGCCTGCTCCGTTCGAAATGACAGGGTTGAGGTGGGGGCAAAAGAGGGTGTAAGAGCGAGAAGAAGCTATTCGGAGGCACCGAGGGGGAGGAAATACTGAGTGCCTTTGACGGGATCTTGAAGGCGCCGCAGGAGCTGCTGGAGGTCGTCGCTGCGTTCGACGAAATCGATTTCCGAAGTGTTGATGACCAGCAGGTCCGAAGCCGAGTAGCGGAAAAAGAAATGTTCGTATGCGCGGGCGACTTCCTCGATGTATTCGAGGGAGATTTGCGATTCGTCGCGCGAGGCCTTTTTGGCGATGCGCGCGCGAAGAACTTCGGGCTTGGCTTGCAGGTAGATCACAAGGTCAGGAGCAGGAAGATCCGCGGTGAGAAGTTCGTAGTAGCGCTCGTAGAGCTTGAGTTCCTGATCGTCGAGATTGAGATTGGCGAAGATGCGGTCCTTTTCGAGGAGGAAGTCGGAAAGGATCAGGCCGGGAGCTTCGACAGCCAGGCCTTCGCGCAGGTGCTTTTGGCGCTCGATGAGGAAGTACATCTGAGCGCGGAAGGCGGCGCCAGGCTTGGCTTTGTAGAAGTCGGCGAGGAAAGGGTTGTCCTCGCAATCGAAGATGCGGCGCGCGTGTAGGCGCTCGGCGAGGATGCGCGCGAGCGTGCTCTTCCCGACGCGCAGCGGGCCTTCAATAACGATGAAGCGGGGAGGCTGCGGGCCGCGCTGGGGAACCAGCGCGCGCTTGGCGGCCGAGGAGTCGTTGCCAGGCATCGTTGGACGCGCCCCGAGCGGATCAGGGCGACGCGCGAATTATAGCAGACTTGCGCAAGCGCGTGGCCCGCGCGGCGGCCAGGATGGCTTCGAGCGTTGCTGTGAGAGAGCTTCTGGCGCTGTTGCGCCGCAAATCCGCGGATACTACGCTACCGCAAATGTGAAAATCCTTTCACAAAAACGGGCTAGTACTCGCGTTACATCAGTGGTAAACGGAGGGTCCAGAGGAGTGTACTAGCGAAAATGTGACCAAAGGTCCAGTGTTTGTTGCCCTTTAGGCCAGTATAGTCGGCACATCGCGAGTGGGGCTGGACTTGCAAGTCCACTGGCAAGACTGAGGTGGCAATGGTCCTCGCTACGCTCCTTTTATTGTGTCCGATTCTGCAGGCCGACGACGCGGCGAAGGTTGCAGCCGCTGCTAATGCAAATGTCGAACGGCAAACCCTTTCTGTAACGGCCTCTCACGACATTTCTAAAGATGCGACAGCCGTACCGGCCTTGCCCTCCGCGCCGCAGCCAAAAGTAAAGCCGGAGGTTGAGCCCGTGGCGTTGCGCTCCGCTGCGCAGCCCTTTGAGCCGGTCAGGTCGGTGAGGCGGCGGCCGGGCGAAACGCCGAGGCAACGGAAGGTTTGGTATGGGTTGATGGCCGCGGGACACGCGGGAGCTGCGTTTGACGCGTGGTCCACGCGGCGCGCGATTTCCGGTGGATACGGCCAGGAGTCGAATCCCTTCCTGAAGCCGTTTGCCAGTTCGAATGCGATTTACGCCGCGACGCAGGTGAGCCCGGCGTTCATGGATTACCTGGGCAAGCGCATGATGGTCAGCCAGAATCCGTGGATTCGAAAGTTGTGGTGGGTGCCGCAAGTGGCGGGAACGAGCATATCGTTCGTGGCCGGCGCGCACAACGTCGGCGTTGTGCACTAAAAAGAACGTTATGCACGAGAAAGGACGCTGAGCCGCAATAATTCAAGGATTTCAGTAGTGGGCCTGTTTGAAGGCGCACTACCAAGAGTTTCCTCTAAGCCCTGAACAGCCTCAATCCCGCAATAAGAAGCGTCCCGGCGAACCCTCCCGCCGGGACGCTTTGCTTTTGGTGTGCTGAGCATGATCGACAGCTTGGCGGTGCAAGTCACAACGTGATGGACGTGAAGTGATAAGCAAGTCGGCGAACGAGTGATGAGTAGCGTGACGCGACTCCTCACGACGAAGCTCAAGCTGCGAGTGAACAGGGAGAAGAGTGCGGTGGCTCGACCATGGGAACGGAAATTCCTGGGATTCAGCTTCACGAATCACAAGCAACCGAAGAGGCGCTTGGCGCCGAAAGCGGTGGCCCGGTTCAAGGAGCGAGTTAGGGAACTTACGCGTCGGACACGGGGGATAAGTCTCGCCCAGATGGTCCAGGAGTTAACGGAATATCTCCGTGGATGGATCGCGTATTTCGGGCGATGCGAAACCTCGAGCGTGCTCGAGGAACTGGCGCAATGGCTCCGACGTCGACTTCGGTCGATGGTCTGGAAACAGTGGAAACGAGGAACTACAAGAGATCGAGAGCTCCGCAAGTGCGGCATCGCTGCGCAGGAAGCCGCGCAAACCGCCGGCAGCTCCGATGGACCGTGGCACTTCGCAAACACTCCCGCGCTAAAACTCGCTCTGTCCAACGCCTACTTCGCCTCGCTCGGACTTCCCGAGCTCACGGCTCATGGTTAGCTCAACCCGCCGAACCGCCGGATGCGGACCCGCATGTCCGGTCGTGTGGGAGGGGAGGACGGGTAACCGCCTCCCCTATCCCGACTAAAAAACGGGCTAGAACTCGACGCGCAAACCGAACTGAATCCAGCGCGAGCCGGTGTTGCGGTTTGCGGGAATCAATTGCGTGTTGACGACACCGAAATTGGGAAGGTTCGTGGTGTCGAGGGTCGGGTCAAGGAATGTGGGGTGGTTGAACGCGTTGAAAAAGTCAAAGGAATATTCGATTCCAAGATTTTCGCGAATCTTGGTGACTTTTCCGAGACGTAGATCGAGGTTTTTGAACCAGAAGCCACGCAACGGACGGCTGCGGCCCGTCGTGGTGTCGGAGGAGAGAAGAATTGGGCGGAACTCCTTGAGAGCGGCCGAGGGATCCTTGAAATAATTGATTCCAGAACCGCCCGAGGCCGCGTCGCTGCTGGTACCCACACCGTTCGAACCGGTAACGCCAAAATGTACTCCGCCGTTGAGCGAACTGGGATTGACGAGCGGGATTTCCCCGGTCGGGAAAGCGAATATGGCGCCGCCGCCGAAGACCTGGCTGCTCTCCTGCACGACAAGAGGAATACCACTGCTGAAGCGGACGACGCCAGCGGTGTACCAGCCACCAAAGATTTTGTTGAAAGCCTCGTGGCTGCTGCCGAGACGGTGTCCCTTGCCAAATGGCAAGTCATAGTTGAAGGTACCGTTGAAAACATGAGTCCGGTCAAATAAAGACGGGCCGTACTCATATCCCGGATGGAAGCTGGTAGCGTAATAGCTGGCCGAGTTCTGCACCGCGCCCACGGTGTCCAGGGATTTCGAGAACGTGTAGTTCATGTCATAGAGCACGCCATGCCAAGGGCGGTTGCGCAGCGTGACTACCAAGGCGTGATAGTTCGAATAGTCTTTGTGCGACCGCATGAAAAGATCGAATACCTGCTGATTATTGAATGTGGGGAGGCCGGTGGGAGCTTTATTGGGATCCGCCGGATCCGGCAGGCCAGAGAAGCCTCGAACGCCATCAATGAGCAAGAAGAGGTTGGTCACGTTGCCATTGATGAAGCCCGCTTTATTCAAGTTCACAAGGCACTCAGTTGCGGTGGATCCGCAGACTTGGCCTGGACTTGTCGGCGTGGCCGTCACGAATGTAAAGCCGGCTGGCAGATTTGGAAGCTGATTCTCAAACCAAGCTTGCGGAGCAACAGTGGTCTTGTTTCTCAAGGCCGTCGCGACAGCATCGAAAGCCTGCGCGAACGTCTGACCACTTGTATTGTCCTTGAAGAAATAGGGAACTGAGTTCAGATTGAAACTGCCCGCCAGATTGCGGCCCAACCTGCCGATATAGCCAATTTCCAAAATGTTCTGACCGGGCAGTTCGCGCTGAATTGTGAAATCGATCATGTGGCTACGACCAACCTTAAAGTCGGGATCATTTTGGAAACTGAGAAGTTCGCTGAAGCCGGGAGAGGGCACGATTGGTGAGCTTAGAGTGCCCGGATTCGGCGGCACGGGGATGGCGCCGTCAACTCCAACGCGAAAACTCGAGCCGCCTGGGCTGCTGTCAATGCCACAATTCCCCCCCCCGGGTCCGGTCGCCGTGCAATCCGGCGTAACCAGGTTAATGGTCTGTGCAAAACCAACACCCAACATAGGAATTATGACGCTTTGGACCGTGTTTACGCGGTCGTACCCGATGCCGTAACCGGTCCGGATCACGGTTTTTTTGTTTCCAAAAAGATGGCCCGGAACGCCGCTGCTGAAGCTAGGGTTCCAAGCCAACGAAAGACGAGGCGCCACGTTTCCGTAGTCGACATTGAATACGTCATTGCGGCCAGATTTTGTCACGGGGATGTAAGAAAGCGTAGGGTTGAAGATCTGGCCATTGAGGGCAGCCGCCATTCTCTGTTTGAAGTAGTCGGTGGTGTCCAGGATCTTGTCGCCGGTGTCGTGATTCGCAATGAGCGTCTGCTGATTGTGCAACTCGTGAGGAGTCGTCTGCCAGCCATAACCTAAACCGTAGGTCAGCGTTAACGAAGAGTTCATTCGCCAAGAATCCTGTACAAAAAACTCGTACATCCGCAGTGTAGTCTTAGCGATCAGCGTGGTGCCGAGGGGTTTGGGATTCAGATTGCCGTCGCGAACTGCCAAGACGCCCACGTTGTCGATCAAGCCCAAAGAGGAAGCGTACAAACGGTCCCAGCGCTGAATGTCAGTGGGAAGAAGACAATTCGTGGTAACAGCTGGGATCGCCGGATTGCCACCCGAAGCCGGTATCGGGGGTGCACAGGTCGGCGGTCGATTCCGCGAATCTCCTTGCAGCAGGTTGACATCAGAGTCCATTGCAGCAACCAGCGAATTCAGAGAGCCAACTACTTTGTCGTCACGGTCGTGAATCGTCGGCAGCCAGCGAATGTCCGCACCTGCAGAGAAAGTATGTTTGCCTTTGGTCCAGGTAATCATGTCGTTGTACTGTTTGCTGCTATCGTAGATCGCCTGGTGACGGGCACGCTGGGTATCCACGTCCACGATCGTGTCAATGAAGCCCGTGGCGGCCAATCCGGGCGCCAAGGCGACGGGACCATCGGCAGAATTTGTTCCTGGGAGGGCCAGTTGTGACGCCGAACTGCTCGGCCGGATGACCGTGAAATCCTGCCGGGCTCGGATCCACCCAGCGCGAAAACTATTTGTGAGATTAGGGCGAATCTGCCAATCCAAGCCGCCGTATTCCCCATCCCCGCGAATGTTGGAGGCGCTACTGTTAATAGGAGCCGAGCCGCGAAGATCCACTTGGCCGCCATTCGGGGCGACATTTCGTGAATACATGTAGCGGCCAAAAAATTGAACCTTGTCAGTGAACTTGTGATCCAGACGGAAGGAAACGAAATCCGTCTTTAGCGGTGCGCCGAGGTTCAAGCGATCGCCGAGGGTGTTCACTCCATCGCCGAGGGTCGCGTCAGTGCCTTTAGGCATCATCCCCCATAGCTGTGCGATCGTGGGGCTGATCCCCATACCCCTGGGATCGCAGGGAAGATTCAATGGCTGCCCATTCTTATCTGCTCCGCAAACACTTGCGGAAGCAAGATTATACGGAGTTGTGTTCCCGCCCAGGCAGTTGCCGTTGGCGTCGAAACCTTGGGAGCAATCCTGGAATTGTAAGGTGCCTTGTCGAAGCAAATCGCTCGGCATGAGGCGGTTGGTCTGTAACGATTGTGGGAATCGCCGCAATTCGTAATTGGAGAAGAAGAACGTCTTATCCTTCCTGATGGGTCCACCGAAGAAAACTCCGCCGCGGTTGTCATGCGTGGGCGGCTTCTTGATCTTGTTGCGATTATTGTCCCAGGAGTTGGCGTTGAGCGTAGAGTTCTGGTGGAACCAATATGTCGAGCCATGGAAACTGTTGCTGCCGCTCTTGCTAATCACGTCCACTTGCCCACCGGATGAACGCAAGAACGTTACGTTTTCGTTGGTAATTTCCGCGCGGAACTCATCGATGCTCTCCACTCCAATGGGAATGATGGGTTGCTCGGTAGCTCCGCCGGAGATCACGTTGTCGGTAACATCGATGCCGTCCATCACGATACTGTTCTGGTCGCTGCGGGCACCGGCAATCGTGCCGCCGTTATTGCCAAAGCCAACCTGGCTGCTGTCATAGGGAGTGGAGCCGGGCTGAAGGGTCAAAAGTTCGCTGGCATCGCGGCCCAGGGTCGGGAGACGGGTCATCTGTGTGCCGCCAATTACGTTTCCAATCGTGGCATCGGCGGTTTGGAGCTCAGCGACGGCACCCGCCGAAACTTCGACGGTTTCCTTGCCCGAGCTAACTTCGAGCTTCGCGTCGTAGGTGTAGCTTTTGCTGACGTCCAACTTGATATTGGAAAAGGTTGTCGTAGCAAAGCCAGCTTTCGAGATCTTAAGTGTATAGGTGCCCGGGGCGGTGTTGGGGAAAACGTATTGCCCCGCAGAATTCGTAGTCACCGTTTTGGTTTCGTTGGTGGCCGTGTTCGTCAATTCAACGTTTGCGTCCGGGACGACGGCGCCACCGGGGTCGGTGACCGTTCCTAGAACCAGGGCTGTGCTGGCAGTCTGAGCCCAGGCTGGCGCAGCGGAAAAAAATGCGACCAGCAAGACAAACGTAACCACAACGTTCTTAAACATTTTCATGATGCCTCCACCCACTAGACGAGTTGGCGGAGCGGGATAATGCTCTAACAGGCCTGCGCCCTGAATGCGCAGGACCTGCGTGAGGCAAAGGCAACGAGAGTCTCCCGCGGCACAAGCGGAACGAATCCGCCTGAAACACACACCCAGATTGGACACATGGAGAGACTTGCAGCCGCGGAGAGACCGTGCTTTTGTTTCACTCGCAGACCCACTCGTGCAAACTGTGGGTGTGCAATACACCGAGAAACGGATGGCTGTCAACAACTAATTTGTTGCATCGAAAGAATGGAAACGTTTGTTGGCCTGGCGACAGCGGCACGAAAGCGTTTGCAGCTTAAGGTCAAGCTGCAAACACAACTGGCGATGAGACTTGCAGGAGAATTAGCGCGAAAAGGAAACAGTCAAGTGAAACACCTGTTTCAGAAGTGCCTAAAACAGAGCGGGGTGGCAGTATTCCTGCCACCCCTTGGCGCAAGAAACTTACTTGCCCACAACGACGATGACGAAGGAATCGGGCTTCATTTTGCCGCGGCGCTCCCCGGGAGCGGGAGGATCAAAATCCGCGGCAGGCATGAAGATGTTGTGGGTCTTCAAATCCAGGCCCATGGTACGCGCGCTTCGCTTGGTGGGAACGTTTTCCACGATCGTATATTTGTCGGGCGAATCTTCATGGATAACGGTGAGAACGCCTTCGCCGCAAGAAGCGAAGAAGGTATCTGTTGCCGCGTCGAACGCGGCGGCGTCCGGGCCATTGCCAATTTCCGGCGTGGCCACAACCTTGCCCGTGTCGGCATTCACCACGACAGAAACTTTGTCGTCGCATACGGCGTACAGCCGGCGATTCTTCACGTCCATGGCGAGCCCGGAAGGTGATTTGCACGGTGCCAGCGGCCATTTGTGGAGTTCTTTGAGACTCTGCGCATCAAGATGATGGAGCTCGGAGGTGTCTTCGTTGTTCACATAGATCGTGCCCTTGCCATCTGCGGCCGCGAATTCAGGCTTGCCTCCCAGAGGAATTGTTCCAGCGACGGTGCCGTCCGCGGCGTTGATGGCGGTGGCATTTTTTCCGCGGCCGTTGAACGTGAAAACGCGTTTGGTGACCGGTTCGTAGAGAATCGCGTCAGGGTTCGCATCCGTCTTGACGGTGCCGATCGCTTTCAGTGTCTTCAGATCGAAGATGGTGACACTGTCGCTGCGGCCGTTGCTGGTGAATCCGCGGCCGAGGTCGGTGGCGATGGCGATACCGTGCACGCCTTGCGTATCAGGAATATCGCCAACCACAGCGTAGGTGTCCGCGTCCATCACCACGGTGTGGGTTCCGCGGGAGATGTATACGCGGCGGGCGCCGCTGTCAACGTACACGTAATCCCATCCGCCTTCACCGCCGAGTGGAACGGTCTTTATTACTTTGTAGCCGGAAGCGCCGGGCGATGGCGCGGCGGAGAGTGAGTGCGATGCGACTCCGAAAAGAGTCGCAAGAAAAACTAAACCGGTCAGTCCAAGAAAATTCAGTCTATTGCGCATCATTTGATCCCTCAATGAGTTTGCAATCCTTGTCGTAGGCTGCAAAGCCAGACTAGTTCTAAACCTTAGAACATAAACACAACATAAATGGCCGCGAGGTGGTTTCGGCCTTGCGCGCTTCTCCCACGCGAAACTACGATTTCGCTTTGTGCTGCTCGAACCATCCCGCGACATACAGCATCTTGGCAATGTGGTGGCTCGGGCGGCGCCCGATGCCGTGCGGTTCTTCCGGAACTCGGACAAGTACCGTGTCGATATTCAGCAGCTTGAGAGCTTCGTAGAACTGCTCCGCTTCGGAAATCGGCGTGCGATAGTCGGCTTCGCCGGTCATCACTAGCGTGGGAGTTTTCACTTTGGCGACGAGATTCGTGAGCGACCGCTGCATGTACTGCTCGGTGTTGTCCCAGGGATTGCCGGGGAACCAGTATTGCGCGACAAAAGGAATGTCGGACGTCAGCACAAAGCTGTACCAGTTGATGACTGGATAGAGCGAAGCCGCGGCGCGGAAGCGCTCGGTGTGTTCGATGGTCCAGCAAGTAAGCACGCCACCGCCGCTGCCGCCGGTCACAAAGAGATTGTTGGTGTCGATGTAACCTTTCGCCACCACTGCGTCCACGCCGCTGTTCAAGTCATCGTAATCATCGCCCGGGTAGGCGTGATGAATCAAGTTGGCGAATTCTTCGCCGTAACTCGTGCTGCCGCGGGGATTGGTGTAGAGCACGACGTAACCCATCGACGCCCAGACCTGTTTTTCAAAATCGAAGCGGTCGCCGTAATCGCCGAAGGGCCCGCCGTGAATCTCCAGGATCAGCGGATATTTTTTCGAAGCGTCGAAATCCGGGGGATGAACAATCCAGCCCTGGATCTTGCGCTTGTCTTTTGAGGACTCATACCAGAATTCGTCCACGTGGCCGGGCTTTTTCTGCGCGAAGAGGTCTTCATTCATCGAGGTGAGCACTTTCATTGCGCCGTTGTTGACGATGGCGATGTTGCCGGGATCATCGGTACGGCCATAGGTTATGGCGATAAGGCCGGTGCGCGCGAGGGAGAAGGAGCCGCCGCCGTAGGCGCTGGTGCTGGAAGAAACGTGATCGGTAGTTTTCTTGCAATTCCCGTCGGGGGAGCAGAAGCCAATCTTCGTGTCGCCTTGATCGGCATATTGGAAATACACCCCGCTATTGTCGGGCGCCCACTGCGGCCCCTGAATGTCGCGGTCGAGTTTCTCGGAAATGGAGTGGGAGCCCGTGCCATCGCGGTTCATCAGGTAAAGCTTGGTGGTTTGGTGGCCCTGCAGGCGGTCGTCGAAGCCCGTGTAGGCGATCCATTTTCCATTGGGAGAGACGGCCGCCGCATTGTCGGGGCCTTTGCGATTGGTGAGCGCACGGAGTGCCCCATCAGCGACGCTGAATTCGTAAACTTCCGTGTCGAAGTAGGCGTGGTCCGATTCCGGATGGCGGTTTGCGGAAATGATCAGAAACTTGCTGTCGGGAGTCCAATCCGCGCGCACCGGTCCCCATTCATTGCCGCCATTCGGGAAATTGCCGTTGGTGACTTGGCGCGGTGCGCCGCCATCCGCGCTGACGACAAATACTTGCATGTAGCCGGGCTTCAGGTAGCCCGCGCCATTGAAGCGATAAACTAGGCGGTCATAGGCCGTCGGAGGATCGGCCCACTTCGCGCCTGCAGGTGGACTGGGAAGATCGGCGAGATGTGGACCTTTGCCAGGAACCAGTGCCGAGAAAGAAAGCATTCTTCCATCGGGCGACCAATTGATGGCGTCCGGCGAGTTCTCGAGATTGGTGATGCGCGCGGTCTGGCCCGTGTCCATCCAGCGGATGTAAATCTGCGGCTTGCCGTCCGCGTCGGAGAGGTAAGCGAGGCGCGTCCCGTCCGGCGACCAGCGAGGAGACGAGTCGCTGCGGTTACCGGTGGTCAGGGGGCGATGGTCGGAGCCGTCGGAATTGATAATCCAGAGATTCGAATAGCGTTTGTCCGTCGAGGCGTCCGCAAACCGACGCACGTAGACGATTTTCTTTCCGTCGGCGGAAATTTGCGGGTCCGCGGGGGTTTGGATTTGAAACTCATCCATGGCCGTGAGCTTGTGCGAAGCGTCCTGCGCTCGCATTGACGGAGTAAGGCCAAGGATCAATGAAGCAAAAAAAGGACTGGCCGCAGTCAGAGTAGGAATCAAGCGCGCTTTCGATGTCATCGGGAACCTCCTCGCGGGGGCTGAGTTAACAACGCGAAGGTCCTTCTGTCAAGGCGCGGGTTGCGGGAGATGACCTTAGGCCTCTGATTCTGTCACGTCGGGTTTGTTGTTCAATAACCGATGGAATGGTACGGGCATCGATGAATATACTGACGAATATGTGGACCTTGAGAAAGAGTTAGTGCATGAGCCCAAAAGCCTGCCTGGCTCGAAGCTGCGGACTCTGGTTCGCCGCCTGTCGTGGTTCTGGTTCAGCTTCCTGAAGCAACGGCGCAAGCGACTGAATCTCGTATCGCGCGCAAGGCTGGCTCAAAGCAGCCAAGCGTGCCTCCCCAGGGAATTGCTGAAGTCATCGGGAAAATTCGCAAGCATCTTCAAGGGGAAGTTCAGGACTTTCGATACATCGCAGTGGAGCTGGACGGCGTAGCTCCGTTTGCGCGGCTGGTGTACGAAGCCGCCCGGAAAATCCCCGCGGGACAAACGCGAACCTATGGCGAAATTGCGAATATTGTGGGCCAGCCGAAAGCGGCTCAGGAAGTGGGACAGGCCCTGTCAAAGAATCCCGTCCCCATCATCGTCCCGTGTCATCGCGTCGCAGCTGCGGGTGGCAAGCCCGGCGGATTTTCTGCGCACGGCGGGCGCGCGACCAAATTCAAACTCCTGGCCCTCGAAGGCGCAAGCGTCAATCTCCAGCTCTTTCCTTGATTTCGCTACCCGCAATCAACCGACGAGAAAAGCCGTAGGTGGGCCTTTAGTGTTCCCAGGGGGGCTTGGGAGGTGGCCCTTGCGGCTTCTCAAAACTGCGGAAGGCGGTTTGCATCCATTCGAGGGCTCGCGGAATGTCGTCAGGATGCTGGTTCAAGTGCGCGAAGAAGCCTCGCATGTCGAAGGGGGCGCCGCCAAACTCGCGAAACGCCGAAGGCAGCGGAGGTCCGCCGGGGCTGCCGGGCGCAGGAATGCGCGCGTGCAAGTGCACCGCGTACATGCTTCCTCCGGCCAAAGCCTCGTGCGGATATTGCATCAGCCACCCGCAGTTGTGCCCGTCCAGAATCATGCCCGCGGAAAGCGCCACCCAGTGTCCCGCATCGTCCGGGCCGGGCGTCTGACAATTCCAGACTTGCGCTTGTGGCACAAACACGGTGGGATCTGAGAAGCCATACTCATCCAGGGCAATTCTCTGGAGTCCATGTTGTTCCGCAAAGCGCTTCACTTCCGGGAGCGATTGGTTCCAATCCACATTGGAATCGTTGACCAGAGTGTAGGCAGGGCGTCCCATGCTTAATGAGTTGATGAAGGGAAAGTAGTAAGGATACGCACGCACCGCCGTGACGAGGCAACCGGCAGCAAGAGCGGCCACCGCTACGCTTCCCATCGACAACCCGCCAAGCATCCGGGGCACCGGGGCGAGCAGCAAGATCAGCAGCACCAGGGGAACACTGAAATGGCGGATGCTAATATCGAGCGGGCTGAGCATGCACAGGCCTGTAAACACAAGCATACTCACCCAGAGGACGCGCCAGTGCGTCGCTTGTTGCGAAGGGATTGCAGGAACGCTTGTTCCGCCGCGCCACTTCCAGCCAAGTACAATCAACAGAGACAAGAGCAGCAAAATCAAAAACGCCAGGGTCGATTTCAACGCAAACACCACTGGAAAGTAGAACCACACGCCGTGCGGATAAGACTGCCCGAGAATAAATGTTGGCCGCCTCCCCGTCAGCAGCACCCAAAACACTCCGCGCAGATACAGCACCGGAGGCAAAAGCAATCGGCGAAAGAAGAGCGCCACCGGGCCGGTTCCCAGCCGGTAGAGCGCGGTGGTGGGCTGATGCCAGGAGAAGACGGCGTAGAAGACGTACACAATCAGGGCCGCGCACAAGATGCCCATGAGCGTTGCCCGCCAGCGCGTTCGCCGCCACGCACGCGCCTCGGCTTTGCCTTCGGGCTGCCCAGGCACGGCGCGCAACCGGAGGCTCAGGGCAAACGCCACGAACGCAAAGAACAAAACCCCTGCCGTAAACTTCGATAACAACGCTCCTGCAAGGCTCAACCCGAAGAACAGCACACTCTTTCTGCTCGGCTCCCACCACACTTCAGCAAATGTCCACAGTGCGAACAGCGAGAACAGCGCCATGGCTATGTCTGTGTGCACCAGAGGCCCGAAAGTCAGAAACGCGGGCATGCTGGCGTACGCAGCAAGGCAGAGCAGGCCGCCCCCCGCGCCTCCAAACCGCTTCGCGAACACGTGTATCGCGCATCCCAGCACCAGCGTTAGCAGCAGCATGGGCAACCGCGCCCACATGAGCACAGCTTTCGGGTCGTTCCATTTGTCGAGCAGCCATTCCCCGAACACCCACTGCCCCATGTACGCCGGGAAAAATTTGTCGCTGATGGTCCACGAAATGTGGTTATAGTCCGCGCGGACGCCACGGAGTACCAGGGGAATGGCCGCCAGAACCTTCGCCAGCGGTGGGTGCTCGGGATTCATGCGCAGATCGAGCCTTTGCAAGTAGCTGACGCCCGCGCCGATGTGGGACACCTCATCGACGGTGACGGACTCTCGCCGCGCGGCGCCGCCCGCCAGCACCGCCATGAATGCCAGCAGCAGGACAGCCAGCAGGGCGCTGAAAAGGCCCGACTTCTTACTTTCTGAATTCATTCCGTTAGGACCCCTAAGCCTCACTCACTCCGACATGACAGTCCGGCAATCATAAACCTATTTCGGAAGGCGGCTTCGAGTGTTTACCAGAAGGCACCATCTTCTGTGTGTCAGTGTCTAACAATTAGGTCCGGCTCATGCCAATTAGAGACATCGACCTTAGATCACTTTGGTAGTCCCTTTCCCCGAGCAACAAAGTATTTTTCTTGTATTTCTGCGGCGTCTTGGTTTATACGCTCTCGCTTTGCTCATATGTGCTCTTTCACGTACGCTCTCTTAAGGGTCAGCTTAAGACGGAAAATGCAAAGGCCGAAGGGCCCTCTGTCGACGTCTTGACGAGACGCCTCGCGAATCTGCGGCAGCTTCATCTCTTCACCCTTTATTTATTCGGATTCTGCATTACGTTCAATGTCCCCAACGCATTCGTGACTCTTGGACTCGCTAAGACGTTGCCTGTTGCTCAGTACATTCAGGGACTCACATTCCTTTTCTACTTTGATACGCCAATTTTCATGGGCTTCCTGCTGTTGCACTCCCTGCAATGGGCGGCCTCTGTCCGTCTCGATTCCTTTGTCCGACGACGCAGCTGAGTCAATGCCCGATGAGTCGGCCAAAACGGACAATTGCAGGAGGCGCGATAGGCGAGGCTCGGAGCGGTGACACTTCAGGGCACGACCGGAAGAACCATCGCCGAGGGATGGGCCCTGTCGTGATAAATCACGTTCGTGGCTTTGACCATGCGCGTGGCGCGGGCCTGTTCCTCGCCGGTGTTCAGGTTGCGGTCGAAGCGCGGGAAATTGCTGCTGGAAACCTCCAGCCGCAGCTTATGCCCTGCAAGAAACACATTGCTGGTAGCCCACAGATCCACCGTGATGTGATACGTTTCGCCGGGATTAGCCAGCTCCGGTTTCTCTTGCGAATTGCGGTAGCGCAGCCGCAGGATTCCTTCGGTCAGATTCTGGGCGAATCCATTGGGCCAAACGTCCACCAGCTTTCCGGTGAAATCCGTGTCCACGGCCGAGCTGCTTACATAGAGATCCAGCGAAACGGGGCCGGTCACTTCCGTATCTTTGGAGAACGCTGCCGTGGTGTATACCAGGACGTCGTTGCGCGCCTCAGCCGGCCGCTGATCCTCCGGCCCGATTCCCGTTGGCAGCGGCCCACAACAGAGCGGCCCACCAATGGTCGGCACCGCATCGCTCGGATCGTAGACATACTGGTCGGTCTTTTCCTCTGCTGGCGCCGTGGGATTGAGCGCGCCATTTCCGCTCAAGCTATTCGCCGAACCACCAGAATGGAGGTAATAGCGCGTGCTCTTGGCGCGGGCCAGCGGCCAGTCGTCTTCGTCGCGCCACTCGTTTTTTCCCATGACGAAAATCCTGACCGGCTTCTCTTTCTCAACACCGTTGGCCTCGCCCTTCAGCAGCCAGTCGTACCACCGCAGCATCACGTCTTCATCATCCGCCGGCAATTTTTCCCCGAAGTCCACCGCGCCGATTTTTCTGCCGCCGCCCGCGTGTCCTCCGACCGTGACCGCCAACCTTTGGCCGTTTCGCGCCGCTTCCGTGCCTGCCTCTTTCTTCAACCGCACGTAGTTGCGCAGTGTTCCGCCCAGAAAAATGTCGTACCATGCGCCCACTCCGAAGACCGGCACCTGGATGTCCGTGTAGTGGTCTTCGATCGACCAACGCTTCCAGTAATCATCAAAATTCGGGTGCGCCAGCCAATCAGTGAAATACGGCGCAACTCCTTCTGTCTCTGGCCCCTCGAGCACCGGATATCCCCGCAAGGGCAAAATCTTTGTCCATGCGAGCGCGCTGTTGTTTGTTTCCACGCGCCGGCGCATGGTGTCCATTGCCAATCCCGTGGACCACGACTCATTGAACCACTGTTCGAACGCACCACCCTGGTAAGTCCACCCATCGTGATAATTCGACGCGGTCACCGTGGGACAAATCCCCGCGAGGTGCGGGGGCTTGGCAATGGCGGCTAGGTACTGCGTCGCGCCCACATAGGACCCGCCAAACATTCCCACCTTCCCGTTCGAATAGGGCAACGCCGCCGCCCATTCCACGGTGTCGTAGCCGTCCAGCGATTCATTCTTGAAGGGGTACCATTCCCCTTCCGAAGTGAACCGTCCGCGGACATCCTGCGCAATGACGACGTAACCACGCGCCGCGGCCCGCAACCCGAAGTTAATCGTTCCTGTCTTGTCATACGGCGTGCGCACCAGCAACACGGGGAATTTCCCCTCAGCCTTCGGCCGGTAGATATCCGCCCGCAGGGTCGCTCCGTCGCGCATCTTAGCCGCGACGTTTCGTTGCACGGTCACTTCATATTTCCCGGTGTCGGCGCGGTTCACAGGCGCGAACTGCGACGCAGCAACCGTGAAAAAGAAAGCAGCCAGAATTGCCTGGCTTGCCAAGCGAGAAATCCCTCTCGATGTTCCCTTCATGCGTTGCCCCCTGCGTACTCTCGATTGTTCACGGCAAGTTTTGGAGCCTAGGTTGTCTCTCCCGCTCTGTCAAGATGAACTCAAGGTCCGTGGAATGTTCGCCAAGCCGGTTGGCTGGAGGTTTTCTAAATTTAACAAAGTTACCGTCACAGGTTATCCGTAGAACAAGCGCATCCGCGCGTTCAAGCGGTTCTGTTGTCACTTAACGTCCTGCTGAGAATCTTTCCAGAAATGTTTGAGGTGATTTTTGTTTCGGGGCTTCGTCTTCCCAATTAGTCCCGGATCGAGGTTCCACCGCTCCTTGAGCAGCCTCCGGTTGACGGCCATCAGGAGAGTCTCAAGAGCGGTCTGTGGTGAGTTACACGTCCGGGCGGGAGATCCTGATGTTTACCGCTCGCAGGAGCGTTCAGGCCGTCGCTGCTGTTCTCGTCGTGTCCAGTGTTGTCAGCCTACCCGCGTTTTCGCAGTCGGCGCAGTTTTCAAGGGTGGAGGCGCGTTCCCTCCATGCCTTGAGGCTTTCCGCATCCGCCAATCCTTGCTTGCACAATTCGAATCGTTTTGTGGTTGGGGTGCCCGGTGACGCTTCCAAGGATAATAGCCCGCTCTTTCCATGTGATCGCCCTATTTCCAGTGCGATACGCGAGATGCCTGTCACCGTAGCTCCCTGCAATCCATCAACTCAGGCGACCATCCCGTGCTCAGCTTCCAGTGACGCGGTGCGCGATGACCTGAACACCATGGGAAAGCAGGGCCAATCAATCCTTCGCGCGCGCGACAAGGTGCTCGAGATCCTGCAAACGGGAAACGCCTGCACCGCCTGGTATCGCACCAAAGAACCTGATCCCGCTTCCGCCTTTCGAACCCTCACTTTCGCGCTCGACCGCGATGGAGAAAGCTATGTCCGAAAAATCCTGGAATCGGGCGGAATCGAACTCATCCGCAATCCTTACGTTGCGCGCGTTATGCAAGGCGGAGGACTCAACTCCACCGTGAGCATCAACTTGCACGGCGCCTTCTTTTTCCCGATGGCAGGTGTGGTCGAAGATCGATTGGAAGGCGGACCTTTGAGTTTCCGCGGGGCACGCCCGATCCAGGTCGGGCCTTACGCCGGCGGCACATTCCGCGCGCAGGTCGTCGCGCTTCTGCATGAATTCGGGCACGTTATCGACCTGTTGCCCGCGGATCACGACGACTATGAAGGCAAATCCAGGCAAAACACCCTGGACGTGCTGCAGGCTTGCCGCGCCGAAGTGGAGTCCAAGGAGAAGCTGCACACGCTCTCGGCTTCTCGCTGAGCTACAGGGTCTACCGGGCATGCGCGGTCTTGCCAGCCACTCCGGGCCCTTCCGTATACGCCTCGATACTTAAACAGGATGAAGCGGTTGGCGGACGGGCCTCACTATCCCGATAGACCCCAACCCATAGGAACCGGCCGTCGTTATCAGAACCCCGTGCCTCCGGCCCTTGTTCCTATGAGTTCGCGGGTTTAGGGCGGAGGCATTTCTTGGGAGAGTTATGCCTCCGCCCGCTAAAACTTCTCTCCACAATTCGTCCCTCGTTTTTCGCCGCTTCCCATTTTATGTAGAACGGCAGCTAAGCGCACGCCGCAGAACGCTGAGAGTCCGGCGCTAATTTGTCCGACGGCGCGCCAGAAGGTGTGCGAGCAACGCAAAGATTGCGTAATAAAACGCCGCGTTGCTCACGATCGCAATGCGCAGGAACCAGCCAAACGTCCACGCGAGGGAGCCGTGGGTATCGGGCATAATCAGCTCGGCAATCTTCAAACCTGGTGAGAGCAGGACCAGCAGTGGGACCGGCATTTCTGCTTCCAGCGGCACGGCGACCGCCAGCGCCAGGAAACCTGCGATCAGGCCCAGCCCTCCGAAAAGCAGGTTGCGAATCAAGCGGTGTTGCGGCATTACGATTCATTCTAGTCCGGTTCCGACGCATCTCCCTGAGCGAACACCTCGAAGTTGCTTTACATCGAAACTCTGAGACTCGAGTGAAAACTTGGCGGCTCGAATGGAATGGGCGTAGGAAAGGATTCCCGGTCGCGTGGTAACGCCCTTGTGGGAAGATACGTCTTTACCATCGTGACCACGAGGAACTTCATGAGACTCCGCCGCACGGTAACTCTTGGCATTGCAATTCCCGTCGCCATTGCTGCTTTGTTGCTGGCGCGTGTCCACGCAAGAGCGCTGCAGCAAGATCAAAGCGCAAAGAAATTCTCGCAAGTCCCGACCATCGAGGAATATCAGCCAAAGTCCACGCTGGTCACCAAGGAACACAAAGTCGAGCGGGCAAAGTTTCCGTTCATTGACATTCACAGCCACCACTGGAATCCAACCGCCGAGGAAGTGGACCGCCTCGTGCGCGAAATGGACACCATCAACTTGCGCGTGATGGTGAACTTGAGCGGCGGCACCGGGGAGCAGCTGCGGCAAACGGTTGCGACGATGAAAGGGCGCCACCCGGACCGCTTCGTGGTCTTCGCGAACCTGAGTTACGACGACATCAACACACCCGGCTATGGCAAGCGCGCGGCGGCGCGGCTCGAGCAGGACGTCAAGAAGAGTGGCGCGCAAGGGCTGAAAATCTTCAAGAATTTCGGGATGGACCTGAAGTACGCGAACGGCGAGCGCGTGCACGTGGACGATCCGGAATTCGATCCGGTGTGGGACAAATGCGCGGAGCTGGGCATTCCCGTGCTCATCCATATCGCGGAGCCTTCGCCGTTTTTCGATCCCTGGGACTATCACAACGAGCGCTGGCTCGAGCTAAAGCAATTTCCGGGACGCGCGCGTCCGCCGGAGAAATATCCGCCGTTTGAAACGCTGATGACCGAGCGCAACCACTTGTTCGCCAAGCATCCGAAAACGAATTTCATCGCCGCGCACCTGGCGTTTCACGGGAACGATCTTGAACGCCTGGGAAAAACTCTCGACTCCCTCCCGAACATGTATGTGGATATCGCGGCGGTGCTCGCCGAACTCGGGCGCCAGCCGTATTCCGCGCACGATTTCCTGGTGAAATATCAGGACCGCGTGCTGATGGGCAAAGACATCTACGACGTGAACGAATACAAGTGGTATTTCCGGGCGCTTGAAACGCGCGACGAGTATTTCGAGTATTACCGCCCGCGGCATGCCTTCTGGCGCATTTACGGGTTTCAGGTGCCCGACGAAGTGCTGAAAAAAGTGTATTACCAGAACGCGCTAAAGCTCGTGCCGGGGGTCGACGCCAAGGCTTTTCCCGATTAGCCAAGCGGAAAGCGCCAAACGGGATTAGAATCCTTGCGCCCTTTCCAGGAGGACTCCCATGCCGATGGGCTTATTTCTCCAAGACCTGAAATACGCAGTGCGGCTGCTTGGAAAGGCCCCCGCATTTACCGCCGTGGCCGTGCTATCGCTCACGCTGGGGATTGGCGCGAACACCACGATCTTCACGGTGGCAAAGGCCTTCTTTCTGGAATCGGTGCCGGTCAAAGACCCGGGCCGCATGGTCAGTCTTTATTCGAACGCCCAGAGCCGTAAGGGCCCGCCGCAGGAATACCTCCCTACGCCCTACCTCAACGCTGTGGATTACCGCGAGAAAACCAATGTTTTTTCGGGGTCCTCCATCGCGATTTTCACCGGTGTCAAGTTTGTGATTTCTGGCAAGCAAACCCAGCAGCTCTTCGCGGAGCTGGTGAATGGAAATTTCTTTGACGTGCTCGGCGTCCAGCCTTTTCTCGGCCGGGGATTTTCGCAAGCCGAGGACGCTTCGCCCAGCCCCGTGGCCGTAATCAGCAACGCGCTGTGGAACACGCAGTTCGGCGCCGACGCGGGAATTCTCGGTCGAACGATTCAGCTGAATCAGCAAGACTTCACCGTGATCGGCGTGGCGCCGGGCGAATTGCGTCGCGTCGGCAACCTGGGCAGCCCCGATGTGTGGATCCCCATCTCCATGCGCGACCAGATGCTCGACGGCGTGCAAAAGCAGTTTCTCTATGACCGCGGATTCCGCATGGCCGCCATGGTCGCGCGGCTCAAGCCGGGAGTAAATCTCAAACAAGCGCAAATCGCCGTAAGCGCGCTCGCGGTGGATCTCGAAAAAGAGTATCCGAAGCAAAACGGCGGCCGCAGCGAAATGCTGGTGCCCATCAACGAAACGGCGATTCCGCCGCAATTGCACAATGTCTTCGCGAAGGCGGGCGCCTTGATGATGCTGATCGTCAGCCTGGTGCTGCTGATCGCGTGCGCCAACGTCGCGAATTTGTTGCTGGCGCGCGCGACGCAACGGCAGCGCGAAATTGCCGTGCGGCTGGCGATGGGTGCGGGACGCATGCGCTTGATCCGCCAGTTGCTTACCGAGAGCTTGCTGCTGGCGCTCCTCGGGGGCGCGTTCGGAATTCTCCTCGGCTACTGTGGCAAAAAAGTGCTCTCTTCACTTCTGCCGCCGGGCCTGGCGCGCAATTTAAATCTCACCCTGGATGGCCGCGTCCTCGTTTACACGCTGGGTCTCGCCCTGGTTGCGATAATTCTCTTCGGCTTGGTTCCCGCGCTGCAAGCTTCGAGAATGGACCGCATGGCCTCGCTGAAGGACCGCACAAACGCACCGGGAGGCAGCGCGCGCTGGTACGGCCTTCGTGGAGTCCTGGTCATGGTGCAGGTAGGGCTGTCGCTGGTGGCTCTCGCGGGCGCGGGACTGTTTATCCATAGCTTGCGGAACGCGCAGCAGATCGATCCGGGTTTCGAGGTGAAACACGAGCTGGTCATGTTCGTCAACCTCGGGGCCGCGCAATACCCCCAAGCCCAGGCGGAGGCCTTTTACCGTGACGTGGTCCAGCGCCTCCAGACGTTTCCGGGAGTTGCCGGCGCAAGCGTCGCGGACGCTGGGCCATTCAGCGGAGGACTTCAACGGACCACGTTCACCGATGGCGTGGACCTTAGTGATCCCCGCAACGGCAAGCTGACTCCTTTGATCGCCGTTGCCCCGGACTTCTTTCGGACGGCAGGCATCTCGCTGCTGGGCGGGCGCGCTTTCGACGAACAGGACAACGAGAAGGGAGCGATGGTTGCGGTCGTTAATCGGGCCATGGCGGAAAACTTCTGGCCGGGAAAGGATCCGCTCGGCAAGCATATTCACTTCCTGGGGGAGACCTGGGACATCACCGTGGTCGGTGAAGTCAATACCGTCAAGTACCAGACGCTGGGCGAACCCCCGCAGGCGATTATTTACGTGCCGTTGAAGCAGCATTACGCGCCGGCTGTGACCCTTTACGTGCGAACCAAGGAAGATCCGGAGAAGGCGCTGGCGAGCATCCGCAGCACTGTGCAATCCCTGATTCCTTCGGTTCCGCTGACGAACGTTCAGACGGTGGAGCAGACTTTGGTGCAATCGCTGACGGCGCCGCGCATTGGCGCCCAGCTTCTGGGCACCTTCGGCGTGCTGGCTTTGATTCTCGCGGCCATCGGAACCTACGGGGTGATGTCCTATTCGGTCAGCCAGCGCACGCAGGAAATCGGCATCCGCATGTCCCTCGGGGCGCAGGCCCGAGACGTTCGCCGGCTGATCCTCGCGAGCGGCCTGGCCATGGTGTCGACGGGCGTCGCGGCCGGGCTGGCGTTTTCGACCTTGCTCGCGCGAGCGATGAACAGCCTGCTTTTCGGCATCGGCTCGTTCGATGCCCCGAGCTTCCTGATTACCGCGGCGCTGCTGATTCTTGTAGCCATGGCGGCGTGCTGGATTCCGGCGCGCCGCGCCATGCGCGTCGATCCCCTGGTGGCGCTCCGGTACGAATGACAGCGGCAAACGCGCTGAAGCTGGTGCCAGACATCGACGCCAAAGCGTTTCCGCAATAAGGGCTGAATAGAAGAAGTGGCGAGTGACG
Organism: Acidobacteriota bacterium; assembly: GCA_003223295.1. GTDB lineage: Bacteria > Acidobacteriota > Terriglobia > Acidiferrales > UBA7541 > Acidiferrum. The sequence continues at coordinate 22,270 of QHYM01000314.1, forward strand.
AGTGGCGAAGTAGGCGCAAAGGGTGATCATGCAGAGGCCGGAGGCGGCGCGCTGGCGGACAACCACTGATGAAAAGACTCCCGGTGCGGTTAGAATGAGGACATGCAGAATTGGCGCGAGCGCATTAGCGTAAATCCAGCGATATGCCACGAAAGGCCTGCATTCGCGGGACACGCATTACCGTGTCTGCCGTGATGGACAACGTCGCTGCGGGCGTGTCTCGTGAAGAGATTTTGCGGAGCTATCCCACGCTGAAAGAAGCCGATATTGATGCGGCCCTGGCTTACGCGGCGGAGTTAGCTCGCGAGGGCACTGTAGACCTGCCGCTGGAAATCAAAGCTTGAAATTCAAGATTGACGAGAACCTCCCCGCAGAATTCGCTGAGATTCTCAATAGAGGCAGGCTTCGGAGCCGCTACGGTTGCGCAAGAGGTTCTCAGCGGAGCTACGGACTCCGCGCTTCTGGACCGCTGCCGCGGCGAAACGCGGGTCCTGGTTACCCTCGACCTGGACTTCTCGAATGTTCAGGCCGATCCTCTGGGAGCCCATGTGGGGATCATCGTCTTTCGGTGTAAATCCCAAGACAAGCAAACGCTGATTTCTCTATTGAAGCACATCCTCCCGGTATTCCCTCGGCAGTCACCGGAAGGCCAATTGTGGATTGTGCAGCCAGACCGCATCCGCTATCGCGAGGCTTGCGCGGGAGCAGCCTCGGAAGCCAGCCTGTGGAATAGCTGTCCCACCGTTACTTGGAGTCGGCCAGGGCGAGGTAGGCGCCGAGGCCAATCATGCCGAGGCCGGAGGCGGTGCGCTGGCGGCGACGGAAACGGACGCTGTTCTTCAGCTTGCGCTCGAGGGGAGAGGCCATGCCGACGACCACGAGGTCGGCGGCGGTATTCAAACTGACGGAGACGCAACCGAGCACGGCGAATTGAAAGAAGACGTGTCCGTGGGCCGGAGCGACGAATTGCGGGATGAAGGAGAGGAAGAACAGCGCGGTTTTGGGATTCAACACTTCGGTGAGGATGCCCTGGCGAAAAGCGCCGGTGGATGGTCCCGCAGCTTCCACGGTCATTTCCGCGTTGCGCGTGAGGATCATGCGGATGCCGAGCCAGACGAGATAGGCGGCGCCGGCGTATTTGACGGTGTGAAACGCGACCGCAGAGGCCGCAAGAATCGCGGAGAGGCCAAGAGCGGCGGCGAAGACGTGGAAGAGTCCGCCAACGAAAGTGCCGAGAGAAGAAAGGATACCTTCGCGCTTTCCGCCGGCAAGGCTGCGCGCCAGAACGTAGAAAATGCCTGGGCCGGGCGTGATGGCCAGGAGCAAGGCAGCGGCGAAGAAAAGCAGCAAGCGATGCGCGTCGAACATGAAGAAATTGTACGGGGCGCGCGTAGCGCGTGCAAGATGTCTCAGGAGAGAAGGTCTCGACCAGGGGAGCCCGCCGGGGTTGAGGTCAAGCCAGGATCCCTCACTGCGTTCGGGATGACAGAGGCTGGTGTGGCGTGCAAGACGGCAGCGACTTGACGCGTCTACGGCGCTCACGATTCTTTGTTACGTTACACGCCTCTGGCGTTCGGGCAAGAACCGCTCTGAAAGACCGGCCACTCCAAACGGAACATGGTGGTGGCGCGGGGATTATATAGCCTGCGGCAGCAATGGAAGTAATCCTTCGGCGATTGTGAACAGCGATTTATCGACGGACTGAGGGGGTTTAGCCTATCATTAGCGCCGCCTCGAAGGGGTTCGGGGCAAGCCTCAAGAGTCTGTGAAAGAAGACTGGCCTTCAGCGGCTAAAGCCTTCTGGGCTTTGCGGAGTCTGTGGCACGGCTGAAAGCCGTGCCCTGACGAAGAACGTAGCTCGGCAGACCAAGACTCTGACGGGAAAAATCGGAGAGAAGACTCATGGAAGAACAGCTTAGCCTGGATTTTCTGCGCGTGGTGGAGAACGCAGCGGTCGCAGCGGCACGCACGATGGGATTCGGCGACCGCCACAAAGCGGATGAAGTGGCGGTCGAGGCCATGCGCAAGACGATGGACTCGGTGGAAATTGACGGGACGGTGGTGATCGGAGAAGGCGAGCGCGACGAAGCGCCGATGCTGTACATCGGCGAAAAAGTCGGGCTGGCGACGCACGCGCCGAAGGCGCTGTTTCCGCAGGTGGACATTGCGGTGGATCCGCTGGAGGGCACGAACCTGTGCGCGACGGGAGCGCCCAACGCCATCGCGGTGCTGGCGGCCAGCGAGCGCGGCGGATTGCTGAACGCGCCAGACTTGTACATGGAAAAAATCGTGGTGGGGCCGTCGTGCAAGGGCGCGATCGATCTGGACGCACCGGTGGCGGACAATTTGAAGTCGATTGCGAAACGGCTGGAACGCGACGTGGAGGATTTGGTGGTGGTGGTGCTAGATCGCGTGCGGCACGAGAAATTGATTGACGAAATTCGCGAGGCGGGAGCGCGCATCCGGCTGATCGGCGACGGCGACTTGTCGGCGGGCATTTCCGCGGCGGTGGTGGGCACGGGCGTGCACGCGGTGATGGGGACAGGCGGCGCGCCCGAAGGCGTGCTGACGGCGGCGGCGCTGCGGTGCCTGAACGGGCAGATTCTGGCGCGGTTGGTGATTGGCAAGCCGGAAGACGCGGAGCGGCTGGGCAAAATGGGAGTGAAGGATCCAAAGCGCGTTTACGACACAGAAGACCTGGCGCCGGGGAAAAAAATGGTGTTCGCGTGCACGGGCGTGACGGACGGGAATTTGCTGAAAGGCGTGCGGTTTTTTGGAGAAGGGGTGCGCACCAGCTCGATGATTCTGACGCTGGATGACCGGCAGGTACGGTTCATCGATTCCGTGCACCTGGAGAAGAGGCCGGACATCAAGGTGCGCTTCTACTAGAAGAAGTCATCAGTTCACAGTCGACAGTTCACAGTTGAGAGTTAAGAAAAGGAAAGATTTAACACAGCATAGCGTGCGCGGAGAAGAAACTCAGCCAACACAGTTGCTCGCTACACGAACAAGAGAGAAATCAAACTAGAAACGAGTTAGCGCTGGTCGCCGGCGATGGCCAGGAAGACGCTGTCATCCACGGGAACGGAGCGGCGCGTCAAGAGCGTCGAAGCCTTCGCGCCGGTCATGGCCACGTGTTTGGCCTCGCCACTCAGAGCGGGACCGGCAGGCTTTTCCTCGGTTCCGATGCCATCGCCGGGCCGCACAGAAATGCGTGTCGTCTTTGGCGTGCAACTCGTGCCGCTGTTAGGTGCGTCTGCGAACAGACGCACCCCGGGGCCGGAGAGGAACGCGTGGGGGCGAAAGCCGAGACAGGTGTCGCGAACAAATACCTGGCGTAAGCCGCTGTTGGCCGCACCGGGGGAAGATTTTGCTTCGGCAGAAGGATGATTCGGGGAGTGGCTCGGCGTGACGGCGAGAAACGCGACAAAGCGACCCGAAGAGCTGATCGAAGGCAAGATACTTTCCGCGCCGACGAGCGCACCGCCAGAATCGGTGGAAACAAGAATCGTCGACGGCTTGCAAGAAGCATCAGCACCGATACAGGTATCCCGCAAATAAACCTGGCGGCCCGGCGGCGCATTCACGACGAGATTGGTTGCGTCCGAGCTAAAAGCGACGTAACGGCCGTCGGAGCTCATAGAAGGCGTGTGGCTGTCGCCGGAAGCGGGGACGGTATCGCTGGCGGTGGAAAGCAAAGAGGTATGAGGCTGGCAGCTTGTGGAAGCACCTTCACAGGTATCGCGCAAGAAGATTTGAGCGTGCTCGTCCTGCACCGCAGTGTAAGCCACGTAGCGCCCATCAAGACTGACGGCGGGGGTTTCCTCGGCGATGGCGGCCGTCGAATCGACGTTTGCTTGCGTCTTGGCGGCAGTCGGACAAGACCCGGACGCAGGTTGGATCGTGACGGTGGCTGCCGAAGAGATTGGGCTCGTGCCACCGCCGCTCCCAGTGCTGCCCGGAACGTTGGGAACAGGCGTTGAAGGGGGATTGGAAACCGTGACGGTTGCGCTGCCTGCGGCATTGATGTTGGCAGCCGGAATTGTGGCGGTTATTTGTGTCGCAGTGATCGTGGCTACGGTTGAGGTATAAGGAGTTAATTGAAGTTGCGACGAACCGAGTGTCCAATTCAGCGTGGAAAACTGGGTGTTGGTTGGGTCGCTGGAAGCCGGGACGTTAAGGAAGTTTGTCCCGGTGACGGTAATGGCCAGAGGGCTTCCAGCAACAACACATGTGGGGGAAACAGAAGTGACGGTAGGAACCGGATTGGGCGGATTGTTGATGATGAAGTTGATGGGATTGGAGAGGCCATTGCTGCCGGTGCCGTAATTCGAGTTAGGGTTAATCGTGTTGACCGTGGCCGTCCCGGGCTTGACGATCAGGGAGGCAGAGATCGTGGCAGTCAGCAAGGTAACGTTATTGCTGGTGTCGAGCGTTATGGTAGTGGTGCACGGAGCGGTTGTTGCGCCCGATGTCGAACTGGCAGGACATGTCTTGCCGTTCCACTGAACGAGCGTTTGTTTGACGAAGCCGGCTCCGTTCAGCGTCAATGTGAACGCTGGGCAGGTCGACATAGATGCACAGGTGGAAGCTGGGATTTGAGAAGGAGACAAGAAACTAAGGAAGGCGCCGCCCGGGTTCTGAAAGGTATTGCCGTAGTCGTTGCATCCCGCCACGGCGAAAATTGCCAAAAACGCGACAGCCATTGCTGTCCAAAACCGCTTCATTGCCACTCCTTTTTGTTTTCCTGCAACCCCGAACACATGGGGGCCAACCTGTCCGGGCAAACTGCGGGGAGGCCGCAATGCCGGCGCACATAAGGGGGTGTGATGCCAAATATGCGCGAAGCGTTGACCAAGGCAGAGCTTGGTCAAGAAAAACGTCCAAGGACCACCACACCTGCGCAGACGACCCTCTGCCTTGAACCACAGCGCTAACGCAACCCTACATGCTTACCATCCAGGGAGGGGGCAGGTCAATGCGCAACCCGCGCAGCCGAAGGTCAAGAAAAGGGGAAAATGTGGCCCGGTCGCCGTGAATGAATCAGGAGGCCGCCGGCTCTTGTTGTAAGCCAAGAGCAGCGATGGACGTGCGAGCCAATTGCTGGATGCGCGCCTGACACTCGGGGTCGCGAACCGGCAAAGCTGCGGCCGCGCGATAACATTGCAGTGCGTGTTGCTTGCGGCCAAGCTTGGCGAAGAGGTCGCCGCGCGCCAATTGAAAGAGAGGGTTGGAGGGATACTTCTCTGCCAACGGGCTGATGAGGGTCAGGGCGCGCTCGTATCGCTGATCGTAACGATGCAGATTCATAGCCAGATAGAAGCGGGCCACACTGGGAGTGAGAGTGCCGTCGGCGATGGCCTGCTCGAGCAAACGCACTCCCTCTTGCTTCGAGCCTCCGGGAATGCCCATGAAGAAGCGCAGGATTTTGGCCATGGCGCTGAGAGTGTCCACGTAATAGTTATAGAGGCCGAGGCCAAAATCGGCGTCAGCGAGGCTGGGGTCGAGAACCTTGGCGCGAAGGAAATGTTCGCGAGCGCGGACACCGAAGCGGGCGGTGTTGCGATTTTCTCCGCGCAGAGCGTAGAGCCGTGCCGAGGCAGCATCAGCCATGCCCGCATAAAACTGCATTTCCGCGGATTCCTGCTGCTTGATCTGTGCGGCGGCTAGCGAGGATGCTGTAGTCGCCAATTCAAAGTAGTGCTGATCGGCCGGAACTTTTGGGCGGCGGCGGGCATCGCTCATTCCATACTTAAACTCTGCGGCAGCACACCAGAAACGCCACCAGAGCGCATCCGATTCCAGTAGATAACCGAGCGGGTGATCGGGATGCTCTTTTTGCAGGTGCTTCGCGGCTTCTTGGGCGCCGTCAAGGTCGAAAGAATAGATTTTCTCGAGGATGGCGGGGACTTCGGGCGGCAAGGGCAGTTGCCTGGCGTGAGCCGGGCCGAGTGAAAACGCCAGAAGGAAAAGACAAGCGATGCCGGCGCTGCGAAAAAACGCCAAGGGAGCCGTGATTTTCATCCAAAGGAGTTTCGCACAAGGGTCAGCCCTTGCGCTGCAGGAGTTTAGGGTGTTCCCGGAGCGTTGCTGCAAATCCGACTCCTCCCTGAGCCTAATCAGCGTTAGGCGCTACGGAGCCCATTTGCTATCCTCGGCGGACTGATGACGACTTCCGAAAAAGCGACAAGTCCCGGCCTCGAGCGTGGCCTGGGCCTGAAAGAAGCCGTTGCGCTGAACATGATCGAGATCGTGGGGATTGGACCGTTTGTGGTCAGCTCCCTGGTCATCCGCGCTATGGGTGGGCCGCAGGCGCTGATCGCTTGGTTGTTGGGAGCACTCCTGGCCACCCTAGATGCTTTTGTGTGGTCGGAACTGGGAGCTGCCATGCCCAAAGCCGGCGGCACGTACGTTTTTCTGCGCGAAGCCTACGGCCCGGAGAAATGGGGCCGGCTGATGTCGTTTTTGTTTGTGTGGCAGACGTTTGTACAAGCGCCGCTTTCGATCGCGTCGGCATCGATCGGGTTCGCCAGCTACGCGGCTTACCTTCATCCACTCACGACGTTGCAAGCCAAAATGATCTCCGGCGGATTGGTGATATTTCTGGTGATTCTGCTGTACCGCCGGATCACCACGATCGGAAAGATTTCGGTCCTGTTGTGGGTCGGTGTAGTGGGCACGATCCTCTGGCTGATCTGGGGCGGGGTGACGCATTTCAACGCGAAGATGGCATTCGATTTTCCGCCGGGAGCTTTTCACTTGTCGTCGCTGTGGTTCGCGGGGCTGGGGTCAGCGATGGTGAAGACGGTGTACAGCTATTGGGGCTACTACAACATTTGTCATTTGGGCGGTGAAATCAAGGATCCGGAGAAAAATATTCCGCGAGGAATTTTTCTTTCGATCGCGGGAATTGCGGTGTTGTACCTGGCCATGCAGACCAGCATTCTGGGCGTGGTGCCCTGGCGGGAAGCACAGAATTCAAAGTTCATCTTCAGCACGTTTGTCGAAAGGCTGTACGGAACGCAAGCGGCGCAATTCGCGACGGTCATGGTTTTGTGGATTGCGCTGGCTTCCGTCTTTTCCGTTTTGCTGGGATATTCGCGCGTGCCGTATTCCGCGGCGCTTGACGGCAATTTTTTCCCGGTGTTCGCGCGGCTGCATCCGACAAAGCGTTTCCCGCATATTTCGCTGCTGGTGCTGGGAGGGCTCGCTTTTCTCTTTAGCGTTACCTTGAAACTGGAGACGGCGATTGCGGGAATTTTATCGATGCGACTGCTGGTGCAGTTCATCGGGCAGGCGATAGGAGTCATGGTGCTGCGGCGGCGCTGGGGCGTGGAACGATTGCCATTCAAGATGTGGTTCTACCCGCTGCCCGCCGTGCTGACGATGATTGGATGGGCCTGGCTGTTTTGGCAAACCGGAGCGACGCGGAAATGGGGCATCGCCGAGATTGCGCTGGGGGCGCTGGCGTTTCTGATTCGCGCGCGGGAAGTGCGACAATGGCCATTTGGGAGTTCACCGCCGGCAATTCAAGGTTAAGAGTGGTCTCCGGGGAGGTTGTTTTGGGGCAACGGGTGAAACTTGTTCTTCGACGATTTGCAATCCTCATCCTGCTGTGCGGTGGAATCCCGGCGATCCCGCAAAAGCTTGCAAACGCGCAATTCCCACCAGCTCCCGGAACCGGTCCTGGGCTGCCGGAGACCGTGGAAGCGATCGAGCGCGGGCGCGTCACCACGCGAATCCTTTACGTCACCGCGCATCCCGATGATGAGTCAAGCGCGGTGCTGACGTACCTGGCGCGAGGGTTGCACGCCGATGTTGCCTTGCTTTCGCTAACGCGGGGCGAAGGCGGGCAAAACGATCTTGGCCCCGAACAGGCGCCCCAACTGGGACTGATTCGCACGCAGGAACTGCAGGCGGCCACGCGCGGCTACGGCGTGAAACTGTACTTCACGCGCGCCAAAGATTTCGGCTTCTCGAAAACGCCGGAAGAAACCGAGAAAGTCTGGGGTGAACAGGTTCTCGATGACATGGTTCGGGTGATTCGCAATTTCAGGCCCAACGTGGTCATCAATGGATGGGGCGGCGTGCACGGCGGACACGGGCACCATCAGGCTGCGGGGTTGCTCACGCCGAAAGCGGTGCAACTTGCCGCGGATCCTTCTTTCCAATTGCACGGGCCGGCTTCCGAGAAAAAGGACTTGCTGCCGTGGGGCGAGCGAAAGCCGGTAGTGGTGCTGGATCTGGACCGGAGCGAAAAACCACAGGGTTACCTGCTGCCTCTGGATGAGACGTCGTCGCTTAATGGCAAAACCTGGCGCGAGATTGGTCTTGACGCCTTCGCGAATCATCGTTCGCAAGGAATTGCCGTGTTTCTTGGTTCGCCCTTCCTGCGGCGCCCCATTGCACTCAAGCGCGAAGATGGGGGCGAACTGAATGCGGCGATGCTCGCACAGCCGCTGGGTCCGCTGGATGAGGATTACGAAGAGGGGAACATGGGCGTGGACCCGCTCATGCGCGCCGTTGATTCTGCTTTGGCGGCGGGGCGTGATGCCGCCTTACGCCTGGATTGGAAAGCGGCGGCAAGCTCCTTGGTGGAAGCCGGCAGGAAGTTGAATGACGTGCCCAAGCCGAATCCTGTCGCAAACACCCCGGAACCCCTTCTCTCGCTGGCACGCAGCACGGAACGCAAGCGCGAAAAAGTGGAGAACGCCTTGGCGCTCGTGGCTGGACTGCGGCTCGACGCCACCGCGGACCGCAGCGAAATCGTTCCCGGAGAAACCTTCACGGTTCGCGTGGAGTCGCGTCACCGCGAGGGCATTTCCGGCGATTTCAAGAAACCGGCGCTCCGGCTTCCACCGGAATGGAGCGTCGCGAAAGAAGAACCTGAATCCGGGAACGTGATTCGATTCACGGTGCAGACAACCCCCAAGCCGCCACGCATCGGTGACGGGCCGGCGGTGGCAATTCTCCCGGAGCCGCCTCCGCTCATGACCGCCAGTCAGGAAGCCGTGATGGGGGGTTATTCGTTCACCGTCGTTTCACCTGTAACCAGTGTGCGTTCGACTTCCACTCGTGTGGACCGCATGACTCCTCTGGTAGTTCCCCCGTACACGCTGGCAGTGGAACCGAAACAAGCCCTCGAGAATCTGACGAAGCCAAGAAAACCGTTTGATGTCCTGCTTCGCGTGCATTCCTATGCGACCGAGCCCGGCCAGGTACACCTGGGGCTCGTTGTTCCCAAGGGATGGAAGGGCAGCGCTCCCGTTGCACTGAAATTTAACGGCACCGGTGACCGCTACGCGCGGCTGACGGTCACGCCGCCGCAAAAACTTGCCGCGGGCCGCTACAAGATCACCGCTTATGCCGAGAGAACTGCGGATCGTTCGCGTGGCCTCAAAGCAGAAAGATTCACTCTCTCGCTGGAGCCGCTGCCGACTCTGCCGACGGAGCTTTGGAGTGAGCCTGCGCAGTGCGTGGTACACGCGTTCGGCGTGCAGGTGCCGCAAAATCTTCGTGTGGGATACGTGACTGCGGAAGGTGAACCCATACCGGACGCGCTGCGGCGCCTGGGCGTTCAGGCCGACATGCTGGACGCCAAGGAATTGGCCTTCGGAGATTTGTCGCGCTTCCGGGCCATCGTCGTGGGAGTGCGGGCGTACGAATTGCGTCCGGAGCTTCCCGGAGCGAACCAGCGGCTGCTCGATTACGTTTCGAACGGCGGCACGCTCGTCGTGCAGTACAACCGCGATTTCATCTGGGACAAACAGGAGCCCGCTCCTTATCCCGCGCTCATCTCGCCGCCGCTCCCGCCCGCGAAGGAAGGCGCTGCGCCAACGCCACGGCCTTTGCCGCGCATCACCGATGAGGATTCTCCCGTGAAGTTCCTGAAGCCCAATGATCCGCTGCTCAATACGCCGAACAAGATGGCGCAGGAAGACTTCAAGGGCTGGGTGCAGGAGCGCGGCCTCTACTTCTGGACGCAATTCGATCCCAAGTACACACCGTTGCTGGCGATGAACGATCCCGGCGAGCCCGAATTAAATGGCGGACTGGTCTATGCGCACTACGGCAAGGGCACGTACATTTACACAGGACTGGCGTTCTTCCGGCAATTGCCCGATGGCGTACCGGGGGCGTACCGGCTGTTCGTTAACCTGCTCAGCGCTTCGCGAGCGAAGTAATCCAAGGGAACTCGGCGGCGCTCCTGCGTAACTTGGTCGTAACGGGGCGTGCTATCCTCTTGCCCGAGAGGGGCCAAACACGCATGAAGAAAAAGTTCGCGTTGGATGCTGTTAGGGGAAGGTTGCTGAGAATCGTGATGCTGCTGCTGGCAGGAGCATTTCTGCTGGCAAACATTTCTTCCATGGCGGCGCAGAAAGACAAGAAAAAGAAAAAAGACGACGGCAAGTCAACCGGCAGCTCAAAGGCGGTCTTGCCCATGGGCGATGAGCAGCAGATTGATTACATGCTCTCGGAAATGCTGGGCGCCTGGCAGTTGGGCGACATCGAGAAGTTGCACTCCAAGTACGCGGACGACGTTTCCATGGTGAATGGCTCATGGGCGCCGCCGGTCCTGGGCTGGACAAATTATCTGGCCATTTACCAGCAGCTGCATACCCGCTTGCAGCACGTGCGCATGGATCGCTTCAATACTTACATCAAAGCGAATGGCAACATCGGTTGGGCCTGCTACCAGTGGGACTTTTCAGCGACAGTGGATGGGCAGCCGGTGCAATCGCAAGGTCACACGACAGTCGTACTGGAGAAACGCAACAATCAGTGGGTCATCGTGCACAACCACACGTCGCTGGTGCCGGGAGCCCAACCCTCTCCCGCGAACCCAACTACCCCTCAGCAAACGCCAGCAAAGCCAAACGGGCTCTAGCTGGCCGCGCCAGGGGCCATGCACAGACAAAAGGCTTCAGAAGTGCCTGAGGCCTTCGTAGATCCATAGCCCGCCGGCAAGCAGCAGAAGCACGCCCGAGAGGATGCCGCTGATGAGCAATGGACGAGACAGCGTATCGATCTTGGCAACCAGCTCGCGCTGCGCTCTGGCCATGTGTTCTTCCGCCGCGTCCAGGAAGATCTGATCGTCTTCGTGGCTGGATAAGACGCCGCGCCTGATGAGCAGAAGGACGAAGACGGCAGTGACAATCCCCCAGGCAATCAAGAGGTAAAAGATTGGTGGTGTAAGGGTATTTTCCATGGCGACCTCCCGATGGAACCGGCCCACGCCGGCCGGGACTGCGGCCGGCAAGGGTATTGCTTGCTTCTAGCCGGGGAGTATAGCACCGCAAATCGAAATTTCTAGGGTTAACTATCACAAAAGCTGATGCAGGCTCAGCCTCCTCGTGCCCACGTTTGCCGGTGCACGCTCCGCGATTCGAACCTCCCCGCCCGCGGTTGGCCTTGCCTCGCGTTGACAAAGCAAAAGCCCGCGGGCAGAATTGAAAATGCCTCGTAAGTCTGGTTGGCTCATCAGGGCCAACTTTTTTTCACTCGTGCCCGAGTGGCGGAACTGGCAGACGCGCTAGCTTCAGGAGCTAGTGATCGCAAGGTCGTGGAGGTTCGAGTCCTCTCTCGGGCACCAAACTCTCCTGTCGATTGAATCCTGTCTCTTCCAATGTCCGGTTGGCCTTTCGCGGCAAAATCCGCTACCGTGTTGCCGCAAGGCATTCTTGCCTTATTTCGAGGTCTCCCGATGCTTCCGTATCTCCTCTTGCTCACCTTTCCCGAGTGGCAGCCACACTTCGCCTTTCTTGACACCGCGCGGGCCAATGAAATGATGGCCCTCCGTTGGTTGCACCTTGTCTTTGGGATCATCTGGATCGGGCTGCTTTATTTCTTCAATCTTGTGCTGACGCCGGCAATGAAAAAATGCGATCCGCAGTTGCGCATCAGAATCTATCCGGAGCTGATGCCGGGCGCGATGGGCTGGTTCCGCTCTTCGGCGTTTGTGACTGTCCTTGTTGGCCTGCGCTATTTCACGATTCATCTGGCCGTGGATGCAAAACTTGCAGGTGATCGCTCGCTAATTGGCAAGTGGTTCGGCTGGTGGCTGCTGGTTTGGCTCCTTGCGTATGTTTTCATTTACGCGTTGCAGCTTCCCGCGAAAGGAATTCTGAATAGTCTTTGGGTGCGCGTGATTGGAATATCCGCCGTGGTGATTGCGGCATCCTGGGTTGTTCTCGCATTGAATGGCGGCCCCAATGTTTCAAACGCGCACCTCGCCATCAGTGTTGGCGGTGGACTCGGCTTGATCATGTTGCTCAACACCTGGGGCGTCGTTTGGCGCGTGCAGAAACGGCTGATTGCCTGGAGCCGAGCGAGCGCCGAGCAAGGTACGCCCATGCCCCCGGAAGCGGAGCGCTTGCTGCGCTGGAATTACTTAACGGCGCGCACTTCGTTCTGGCTGTCTTTCCCCATGCTTTTCTTTATGGGCGCCGCCAGCCACTACCCATTTCTCAGCACTGTGCCCCACTGAGTTTTTAGGAAACCCCCATGGCGCACGACAAGAGCTATAACGTCATCGAGATGGAGAAGGGTGTGCCCATTAAGGCGTGGACCAAGGGCGTGCCGCTGGAAGATCAGGCCCGCGCGCAGCTTCTGAACGTCGCGCAGCTTCCTTTCATCTTCAAGTGGGTGGCGGCGATGCCCGATGTGCACTGGGGCATCGGCGCAACGGTCGGCAGCGTCATCCCTACGAAAGGCGCCATCATTCCTGCGGCTGTGGGCGTGGACATTGGCTGCGGCATGATGGCGGTACAGACGGACCTGAACGCGCGCGATCTTCCCGACAATCTGAAAGCCATCCGCAGCGCAATTGAAAAAGCCGTGCCGCATGGCCGCACGAATCACGGCGGCCGTGGTGACCTCGGCGCGTGGCAGGAAATCCCGGCGCGCAATGCCGAAGTCTGGCAGAACTTAAAGACGGGCTACGACGCCATCCTCGAAAAGCACCCGAAACTGGATCGCGGAAACCAGGCGAATCATCTCGGCACTCTGGGAACCGGCAATCACTTCATCGAGGTCTGTCTCGATGAAGCGGACAACGTCTGGTTCATGCTGCACAGCGGTTCGCGCGGCGTGGGCAATCGCATGGGCAGCTACTTCATCGAACTGGCGCGCAAGGACATGCAGAAGTTTTTCATCAACTTGCCCGATAAGGATCTAGCGTATTTCACGGAGGGCACCGAGCACTTCAGCGACTACGTCGAAGCCGTGGAATGGGCGCAGGACTTCGCTCGTTTCAACCGCGACTTGATGATGCAGCAGATCGTCAACGCGGTGCGCGATTCCGGCGAAGTGCGTCCGTTTGTCGCCGAGCTGAAGGCCATCAACTGCCATCACAATTACGTGGCTCGCGAACGCCACTATAACCAGAACATTCTCGTGACCCGTAAAGGCGCAGTCCGCGCCCGCGAAGGCGACATGGGCATCATTCCCGGCAGTATGGGAGCGCGCTCGTACATCGTTCGCGGCAAGGGTCATCCGGAAAGTTTCATGAGCTGTAGCCACGGAGCGGGCCGCGCAATGTCCCGCGCGGAAGCCAAGCGCCGCTTTACTGTGGAAGACCACAAGCGCATGACCGAGGGTGTCGAATGCCGCAAGGACGCCGACGTCATCGACGAAACGCCGGCGGCTTACAAGCCGATCGAAGCGGTCATGGCCGCGCAGAGCGACCTGGTCGAGGTCGTCCACACATTGCACCAAGTCGTTTGCGTGAAGGGATGATTTCACGGGCGGAAATGAAAAAGGAGGCGGGCCAGGTCTGACCACCACCAGCGTTGAATCCATGTAACTTATTGATTCTAATAAGTAATAGAACTCAAGAAATTCGAGGAATCAAACAAACCGGACCCATTTTGGGCCCACGAGACGCTGATTCGGGCAGGCCGCGGCGGGAAGTTTTGGATTGCTAGGACAGCGATCGAGAAGTTCGCAGAACGAATTCGATGACGCTTCGCGCCAAAACGTCCTGAATGGCGCCGGAGCGCAGCCATTTCTAGCTGCGCCCCGGTTGAATGGTTGATGAGTCGACGCGAGCGGCTTTAGTCTCCGGCCGTCGCCGTCTTCATTTCTCCCGTCTGCTCGTTGACGGTTTCGGTGATTGGCAAGCGGAGGTCAAGCGTTTCCACGACGCTGCTTTCGTACT
>QHYM01000233.1 GCA_003223295.1 Acidobacteriota bacterium
CCCTCGGGCGCCTCCTTGATCGGTCCGAACTGCGCTTCGTACCGGTTCAAGTTCTCTCCCAGCGCGCGCCAGATGCGCTTGGCGTGTCCCGGGCTGACGATCGCACTGCTCAAGAGCTTTCCCTGCGCGCCATTCGGAAAAATGTAAATGAAATTCAGCGTGAACTCTTCCAGGTTGTGGTGAATCATCACCAAATTGCTGTACTGCCCTTGCAATTCCTTTTCATCCGCCTTGATTTGCACTTGTCCTTGCGCTGGCTGCTGTTGATCCATGTCGTTTCGCTCCCGGAATGCCTCATCGAACTTACCACAAGCCCCTCGCGCCCGCTTGGCGTTCTCCTGAGGTTACGCCTGGTTCACGCATGTGACAAAAAATCAAACAAAGTCCTATTGACAGCAACTTATATTAATTGTAGTTTAGGATTGTTATTTAGCATAGTTAACTTCGGCCATGGAACCTGTCGCCTCGCCACAACTCGAATCGGACCCACCCATCACCGCTGAATCCCCCGCTGGCCCTTTCCCGGCGGGCGGTCTGCCCGCGCGTGTGTCTCTTCCGTCCTTGCCCGAGGCTTATCGCACTATCCCCATTTCTGCGGGCGCCTCCTGGTTCCGCAAGATTCTGGCCTTTGCTGGTCCCGGTTATCTGGTCGCTGTGGGCTACATGGACCCGGGCAACTGGGCCACAGACCTGGGCGGGGGCTCGAAATTCGGTTATGCGCTTCTCAGCGTCATCCTCATCAGCAACCTGATGGCAATGTTTCTCCAGGCGCTTACTGCCAAGCTCGGCATCGCCGCCGGCCGCGACCTTGCCCAGGCTTGCCGCGAGCATTACTCCCGCCCAACTTCCATATTCCTCTGGGTTGTCTGCGAAATTGCCATTGCCGCCTGTGACTTGGCGGAAGTCCTGGGCTCTGCCGTCGCCTTGCAGTTGCTCTTCGGCCTGCCCCTTCTCGCCGGAGTCCTCATCACCGCCCTCGATATCCTTATCGTCCTCGCTTTGCAGGGCCGCGGCTTCCGCCTAATTGAGGCCTTCGTCGTCACCCTCATCGCTACCATCGGGGCGTGCTTTGCCTACGAAATCTTTTTCGCTCAGCCGCTGTGGCGGGAAGCCGCCATCGGCTTCATCCCTCGAGCTGAAATCCTGCAGAACCGCGAGATGCTGTACATCGCCATCGGCATCCTCGGCGCCACGGTCATGCCGCACAACCTCTACCTTCATTCCAGCATCGTCCAGACTCGCGCCTTTGGTGCCTCCGTGCGTGATCGCCGCGAAGCTTTGCGCTATGCCGTCTTCGATTCCACCCTGGCCCTGGGTTTCGCCCTTTTCATCAACGCTGCCATCCTCGTCCTCGGCGCCGCGGCCTTCCACACGCGCGGCCTCAGTCACGTCGCGGAAATCGCCGAAGCCTACAAACTCCTCAGCCCTGTGCTCGGAGCCAGTCTGGCCAGCACGCTTTTCGCCTGTGCTTTGCTTGCCTCGGGCCAGAACTCCACGCTCACCGGCACACTCGCGGGGCAGATTGTCATGGAAGGCTTTCTCCACATTCGCGTCAGGCCCTGGCTTCGTAGGCTCATTACCCGCTCCCTTGCCATCATTCCCGCCGTATTGGTCATCGGCTTCGCCGGCGAGGACAAAGTCACGTCGCTCCTCATTCTCAGCCAGGTGGTTCTCAGTTTTCAGTTACCCTTTGCGGTCATCCCCCTCATCCAATTCACAAGTAACCGCGCGAAGATGGGCGAATTCGCCAACTCGCGTCTCACCACAGTTATTGCCTGGATCTTCGCGATCGCCATCCTCTTCTTCAACGGCGAACTCCTCTGGCTCATCTTCCGCTCCGCCTAGGGAGGATTCCCACCTTCACCACGGGCCTAAGAAGTGTTGTCATCCTGAAGCGAACCGACGAGGTTCGCCGAAGGATCTCAAGCGACGCGTTGTTACCAGCGTATCCGCCAACGTACCCTGTTTTACCCTCCACTCTTCTCTGTGTCCTCTGCGCTCTCTGCGTTGAAATCCATCTTCAGAATCCTCGACTAACCTTCCCTTTCGTCTCCGACCTCAATTGTGCGAGAATTTTTCCCGTTCCCATGTCCGCCAAGCCCCCGCTTACTTTCCAGCTCCGCAAACTTCTCTTCGCCGCCCTCCTTCTTCTCATTTGCATCTTGGTTGTCTACTGGTTGACGCAGGAAAACAAGCCTTGGATCGTCCCCGAGGAATATAAGAGCCTCAAGAATCCTCTTCCTCCCTCGGAATCCAACTTGAGCGCTGCGAGGCAAATCTACGTGGATGAATGCGCGCAATGTCACGGGGAGCGCGGCCAGGGCGACGGCCCGGAAGCACGATCACACTATCCGCTTCCCGCCGATCTGACCGACCCAAAGCGCCTTAGGAGTGTCACCGACGGCGAGATTTTCTATCAAATTAGCGAAGGCCGCAGGCCCATGCCCTCGTTCAAGCACCGCTTAACGCAGGATCAGCGCTGGCAGCTCGTTCTGCTCGTGCGTTCGTTCTCCCAGTCCGCCGCTTCCGACAACAGCCCCGCTCCGCCGCCCAAGCCAGCAGCAGAAAAGTAGCCCCTCTTAGGAAACGGAGTCAGGAAAATCCAAGCGAAGATCTTTCTTTCCTCAGTCACGAGTCAATCGCCGCCCAAAACCCATTCTTGTTCTTCCTTACTAAGAACTTACGACCAAAAAACTGGAAACTCGTTTCACCGTGGCCACAGCCAGCCAAACGTCCCCGCGAGCAACAACGAGTAAATGAGTCCATCGAAAACATGTTTTAAAACCGAGCTCCACGGCTGCCCCATCCAAATGCCATTGACCACTTGCCCGACGCCATACGCCATGAACGCCACCGCGCCGGCTACGCGAAAGACCGCCAGGTATACCGTCCCTGAGGGAAGCGTCCGCCCTGTCAGATACGCCGTAAAGATGCCCACGACCACGCAAAACGCAAACCATTGCACCAGGTACTTCGGCATATTCGCCGGGCCACCGGGAAACACGGTAATCATCCCGACGGGGCCTTGCTTGAACTTTTCTTGCATCTCAGGCGACTTCATGTCCTTGTGCGTGCAGTGCGGGAACATATACACACCCCGGCTCACCCCTGACGAGCGCAGCGCGGCAAGAACTTTGTCTTCGTCGGGCAGTTTCTTGTAATCGCTGCGGTGATACGGCAGCACCATGTGAATGATGGAGCTCGCCACGAACACAAACACCGCCGACAAAAGAATCGGCATCCAAAGCGTGTGAATCGCAACCATGAGTGCCTCCTGGTTATTTCAGGAATTGGGGGCGGTTCGCCCCGATTTTGCAAGGGAGCCTACCCTCACCGAGTACCAAGAGTCAACCATTCCCGCAAAGAAAGAATTCAACTTCAGCTACAAATTCGAGCAATGGAACAATATGCTGAGCAAAGCAGTCCGCCTCTCCGACCCTCCCGGGAATTGAATTACATCCCCGATGCATCTTCCTCCGAAGCCACCGAAGATGCAGCCACGGGCACCTCCAGCGACGTTCCAACAGAACCCTGACTCCTTATGCGAGCCTTCCTTGGCGTGCCTTCCCTTCAGAGGGAGACACGTATCCTAAGTGCTTTAGAATGCGCAGTTCCAAAGCTTGTGTCGCTAAGTTCTTTAGAATGCACACTTACAAAAATGCGGCTCTCTAAACCCTTTAGAATGCGCAGTTACAAAAAAAGCCAGGGGGGTGCGGGCCACTGTGGTTAGAATGTCCCGCAACTCTGATGTGCTCCACTTCTCCAGTTGCCGTTCGCTCGCACCCGTCGCATGTCATGATGCGCGTGCTCATCCTTCTCGCCCTTTCCGCATTCATCAATTTTGTGGACCGCGGCAACCTGTCGGCCGCTGCGCCTCTGCTGAAAACCGAATTGGTCTTGTCGGACGTGAAGCTTGGAATTCTGCTCGCGGCCTTTTTTTGGAGCTATGCGATCTTCCAGATCGCGTCCGGATGGCTTGTTGATCATGTCGACGTCAAATGGATGCTGGCCGGTGGTTTTTTCCTGTGGTCCGTGGCCACTGCCGCGACCGGTCTTGCGGGAGGTTTCGCGCTGCTGCTGGTCGCGCGGCTCGTTCTGGGAGTCGGCGAATCCGTCGTTTATCCTTCTTACTCCAAGATCCTCGCCCGGTACTTCCCGGAAGACCGGCGCGGCTTCGCCAATTCGGTCATTATCACCGGCTTTTATGCCGGGCCCGCTTTCGGTTTGTTCTTTGGCGGCATTCTGATGGGCAGGTTTGGCTGGCGGTCGTTTTTCCTCGTGCTTGGTCTCCTCAGCTTGGCTTGGCTTCTGCCCTGGTTCCGGTGGATGCCACGCGACGAAAACGCGCCTGGTGGCAATCGCGACGAGGAAAGTCCTGGGATTATCGAAATCCTGAAACTGCGGTCCGCCTGGGGCACCTGCGCCGCTCTGGCTTGCTTGGACTATTTGTCCTACTTCTTCCTTACCTGGATGCCGACTTATTTGGTTCGCGGCCGAGGTTTCTCCATGGACAAGATGGCGGCCATCATGGGAGCGGCTTACATTGTTTGCGCCGCCGTGGCTGCCACCTGCGGCCGTCTTTCCGATCGATGGATTGTCGCCGGGGCGACTCCAACTCTCGTGCGAAAGGGATTCACGAGCGTTGGAATGGCCGGTGCCGCCATCTTTGTGGTTCCTTGCGTTCTTGTTGGTCCCCGACTCGCTACGGTATTTGTGGTATTGGTTGCTGCGTCGCTTGGCATGTGTTCTTCCAACGTCTGGGCAATCACCCAGACGCTGGCGGGGCCCCGCGCGGCCGGCCGCTGGACCGGAATACAGAACTTTGTCGGAAATTTGGGCGGGGCTGCAGCTCCCGCGCTAACCGGCTTCGTCTTGGGGCGAACGGGACATTATCTCTGGGCTTTTGCCATCACGGCCGCGATGTCTCTTTTGGGCGCGCTGTCCTGGGCCTTTTGGATCGGTCGCGTCGAACCGGTAGATTGGAAATCACGGGTCCGGGCTAATCCAGTTTCCGAAGGGAGCTTCCAATGAGAATCGCATTCGGCATTCGCAACGCGGTGGCCCGCGTCTGCGCTTCTTATTTATTCGCGATGCTCTTTTTCGTCGCTTCTCTTTCCACCCAATCCTCAAATTCCGATCTAGTTCTCCTCAACGCTCATGTCGTCACCTTGAATGATAAGCAATCCTCCGCGCAGGCCATCGCCATTAGCGGAGAGCGCATCGTGTGGGTCGGCGGCACCGACGAAGCGAAAAAATTGTATCGCACGACTCGAGTGATGGATCTTCACGGCGCCACTGTACTACCGGGCATCATCGATGCGCATACCCATCTCATTAATCTTGGCGAGACCTTGGTCCGCCTGAATCTCAAGGACATTCCCACGGAAAAGGAAATCATCGAACGCGTGAAGCAGCGAGCTGCCTCTGCCGCGCCCGGTGAATGGATTCTCGGCTGGGGATGGGACGAAGGGAAATGGGCTTCGAACTACCCTACCAATCAAGCGTTGAGCGCAGCTGTGCCGCACAATCCTGTCTTCCTCGTAGGCCTGCATACCTTTGCGGCCTGGGCTAACCAGCGTGCTCTCGAGCTCGCCGAAGTCAACAAAGACACCAAGGACCCTGAAAACGGAAAAGTCTTGCGCGACGAGAAAACGGGCGAGCCCACGGGCATCTTGCTCAACCGCGCTCAAGACTTAGTCGCCAAACATATTCCGCCGATGACGCTCCCTCAGGCGAAGCACGCCATACAACTTGCGGCGCTTGAATGCGTCCGCTATGGCCTGACATCCATCCACGAAGCCAAAGTCACGCCGCTCATAGTCCAGGCCTTTCACGAATTGGTGCGCGAAGGCCGCATGCCCCTGCGCGTTTATGCCATGCTCGATGGCGCGGACAAAAACCTCGTGGACGAGTGGCTCAAGCGCGGTCCGGAAATCGATCCGCATCATCAACTCACGATTCGCTCCTTCAAGCTTTTCGCCGATGGCGCGCTCGGCTCGCGGGGCGCAGCGCTCCTCGAACCTTACAGCGACGCTCCTCAGACCAAAGGCGTGATGACCACTCCGGAATCCGATGTCTACGGTTTGGCTCGTCGCGCGCTCCAAGCTGGCTTTCAGGTTTGTACCCATGCCATCGGTGACGCTGCGAATCGCGGCGTGCTGAACGCCTACGAACAAGCTGAAAAGGAAGTGCCCGATGCGCATGACCTGCGTCTGCGCATTGAGCACGCTCAAGTGTTG
>QHYM01000234.1 GCA_003223295.1 Acidobacteriota bacterium
CGTGCAGGGAAGTAGCGCGCCGCAAGCCGGCATCATGATCCGCGAGACGCTCAACCCCGGCGCAAGCCACATGTTCTTGTTCGACTATTCCTCGTCGTTGTGGTCCACGCAACGCATGAGCACGGGAGCCAGCAGCTCATACCAGCCTTTTGCAGCTGTAACGCTGCCGACGTGGATGAAGCTCGTCAGAAGCGGCAACGTGTTCACGCTGTTCGGTTCTTCCGATGGAGTGAACTGGGTGCAGCAAGGGACCAGCCAGACCGTGAGTATGGCGTCGAGTGTGTACGTCGGGCTGGCGGTGACCAACCGCACGACATCTTCTGTGGCTACCGCCACCTTCGATAGCGTGTCGCTCAGCTCGGGGGCCGCGCCGGCACCGGTGATTACCGCCGTATCCGCGACCACCGGCTCGATCGGCAGCCAGGTAGTGCTTACCGGCTCCGGTTTTGGCGCCACGCAAGGGGGCAGCGTGGTGCTGCTGAACGGCGCAGCGGTGACCATCAACAGTTGGAGCGCCACGTCCATCACCATCACCATTCCGGCGGGGGCGACGTCAGGGCCGTTGCTGGTTTCCGTGGCGCCGAGCATGAACGACAGCAATGCGGTTCGTTTCACGGTGACCGCGCAGCCACTGCCAGCCTCCTGGTTGGACCAGGACGTGGGTGCGGTCGGAGTCGCGGGTAGTGCTGGCTTCGCCAACGGAACGTTCACGGTGGCGGGAGCGGGGCAGGGGACTTTTTCTACCACCACCGACGGCTTCCATTTTGTCTATCAGCCGATGTTTGGAGACGGAACCATCATCGCGCGGTTGGTCAGCGTGCAGGGAAGTAGCGCGCCGCAAGCCGGCATCATGATCCGCGAGACGCTCAACCCCGGCGCGAGCCATATCTTTCTGTTCAACTATTTCTCGGCGCTGTGGTCGACGCAGCGCGCTAGCACCGGAGCGAGCAGTTCGTATCAACCATTTGCCGGTGTGACGCTGCCGACCTGGATGAAGCTGGTACGCAGCGGCAACGTGTTCGCCATGTACGGTTCAACAAATGGAGTGAACTGGGTGCAACAGGGAACCAGTCAGACGGTGAACATGGCGTCGAGCGTGTACATCGGACTGGCGGTGAGCAATCGCACGACCTCCTCTTTGGCCACCGCCACCTTCGACAACCTCTCGCTCACCATGCCCTAGGCAGCTTCCTCTTTGTAGGGCACGTCCTAACGTGCCGGGGTGCAGGAGCACGCAAAGCGGAGCGGTTAAAGGAATACTTGAACTGTGCCATCAACGTGTTGATTGGAAAAAGGTTGCATCGCTCAGAACTCGCAAACCGGCCAACCTGGCAACGTTGAACTGTTCTCTCTTCCGCTCCCGTCTCCCTTTGCCCTTTCGGGCCCACTGTCATACTCTGAGGAAGGACATGCTTCCCGATCAACCTTACTCGGGGCTGCTCACGGACCTCTATGAGCTCACCATGGCGGCGGGCTATGTCCAGAACGGCTTTGACGCTCGCGCCACATTTGAAGTCTTTGTCCGGAGCCTCCCGCGCCGCCGCAATTACCTGGTCGCCGCCGGGCTCGAGCAAGCCCTCGACTTCCTCGGAAACGTCCGCTTTTCCAGCGAAGACATTTCTTATCTCCGCGCTCTGCCTTTTTTCCGCCACGTGCATTCCAAATTCTTTGACTATCTCTCGCAATTCCAGTTTAAGGGCGACGTTTGGGCTTTGCCCGAAGGCACGATTTTCTTTCCCGGCGAGCCGCTGCTTCGCGTGACCGCGCCCATCGCCGAAGCCCAGCTTGTCGAAACCACTCTCCTCAGCATTCTTCATTTCCAAACGTTGATCGCTAGCAAAGCCGCTCGCATCACTGCTGCTGCCGCCGGACGGACGGTGGTGGAATTCGGCTCGCGCCGCGCCCACGGCGTGGAGGCAGGAGTTCTCGCCGCACGCGCCGCCTTCATCGCCGGCTGCGAAGGCACATCGAACACTTATGCCGGTCGCCGCTTCGGCATCCCTGTCTATGGAACCCAGGCGCACTCCTGGATCATGGCACACGAGGATGAGACCGAAGCCTTCCGTGATTTCCTGAACGTGTTCCCGGAGCAGTCCACGCTTCTCGTCGATACTTACGACGTGCACGCCGCCATCGAGAAGATGATTGCGCTGGGCCGCAAGCCCGGGGGCGTCCGCCTCGATAGCGGCGATGTTTTGGCCGACAGCCAATGGGTGCGCGCCCGGCTCGACCGCGACGGCTGGAACGATGTGCAGATTTTTGCCTCCGGAGAATTGGACGAAGATCGCATCGAAGATCTCTTGCGGAGCGGCGCGCGCCTCGATGCGTTTGGCGTGGGCACTGCGCTCTCGACCTCGGCAGACTCTCCGAACCTCGGAGTCATTTATAAACTTGTTGAAGTCGAGGTCGGCGATACCGTGCGAAGCGCCGCCAAGTTCAGCCAGGAAAAAATCACCTATCCCGGCCGCAAGCAGGTCTTTCGGTTCACAGGGGATGAAGGCAAGTTTTCAAGCGATATCGTTGGCCTGCACGGAGAATCCTTCCCGGGAGCCGAGCCGTTGCTCGTTCCCGTGATGCGCGAAGGCCGACGGCTCGCAGCCTCGGGAAAAGATCTCGCCGCGACGATGCAAGAGGCGCGGAGCCGTTGTCTTGCTTGCCGCAGCAGAATGCCGGGCCGCATCCTGGCTCTTCAGCCAGCTGAGCCGCCGTTCCCCGTTCGCCACAGCGCACAACTCGAGCGGTTGCACGACCAGGTGCGGCAAACCGTCGCGAAGACGGCCCGCATCGGATGAAGATGAATCAGACGAACTGCTGGAGGTGAGCCTCCGTGAAAACAATTTTATGGGAAGTGGACGTGCAAGCGGACTTCATGCTGCCGGGCGGAAAATTGTATGTTCCGGGCGCCGAAAAAATCATACCAAACGTAAACCGTCTCATCGAAGCTGCACGGCAGGGAAGAACTCTTCTGATTTCTTCGGCAGACGCGCACCAGCCTGACGACGCCGAATTTCGCGAGTGGCCGCCGCATTGCGTGAAGGGCACTGCGGGAGCCGAGCTGATTCCCGAAGCGCGCGCTGAAAGCCAACTGGTCATTCCGAACCATAAAGATTTTGTTCTTCCCCGCGATCTCAGCTCTTACCAGCAAATCCTCCTGGAAAAGAACACGCTGGACGTTTTCGACAATCCCAATACAGTCGCGCTGCTCGCGCGGCGGAATGCCTCGAGAAAAACCGCCACAGGCTCCAGCCCTGAGTTCCTGGTCTTCGGTGTGGTCACGGAGTATTGCGTGCTCCGCGCAGCCGAGGGCCTTCTCCGCCGGGGCTACCGCGTCAGCCTGATCGAAGACGCGATCCAATCCCTCGACGAGAAGAAAGGCCGCGAAATTCTTGCCGACTTAGAGTCACGAGGCGCTCGCCTCATCACCACCGAACAAGCGCTTGGCCTGATTCGAGGTGAATCGCGCAGCGCCGCCGCTGCTTTTAAGACATAGTTACGTATGATGACTTCAAAGATCTCGACAGAGAATCCGTTTTCAATATAATAGCGGCAGAAACAGAGCCACAGGCGAAAACCTAGCGTACTCACCTTCGCGGAACATGGAGAATCCCCGCTGCCATGAACCAGCAGTCCGTCCTCGAGTTTGTACTTGTGTCCAGCGACTACGCGACGATGCAGGCTGTCTCCAAAGGTGTAAAGAAACTCGGCGCGAGGTTTGTCTTGGTGCCTACCGCGCACGAAGCGCGTGAATGTCTGAACCGCAGAAAGATCGACGGTGTATTCGTGGATATGGAAGTGCCCGGAGCGCTGGGCCTCATCGAGTCAACACGCAAAGGAACCTCAAACAGCAAGGTGGTAATCTTCGCGTGCCTGGTGAACGCAAAAGAATCCTCGCAGATTCTGGCTGTGGGCGCGAATTTCCTGTTGCGCAAGCCACTGACGGAAGAGGGCGTGGTGATGCACATCACCATTTCAAAAGAACTTCTGGTGCGCGAGCAGCGCAGGTATTTCCGGCATCCCGTGAATCTTCCTGTGATATTGAAGGAAGGGAACGCGGAGCAGCAAGCGCGCCTCACGAATTTGAGCGGAGGTGGCATGGCGGTGCGCACGGTGAAACCGCTGAAACACGGTGCCGTGCTGGACCTGGCATTCGAGTTGTCGATGGGAGCGCGCATCAGCGCCCGGGGCCAGGTGGCCTGGGTGAACTCGGAAGGAATGGCGGGAATTCTCCTGCAAACGCTGCGAGGAAAAGGGAGCGAACACCTGGACGCGTGGCTTGCGGCACGCGAGCAACTCGACTCAAAAAAGGCGCCGCCAGAGGCGTAAGCCAATATCACGACGCCACTCGGAGTTCCGGCGCGGACACATTCTCTCAGTGGCTTGCTGGAGGGCCGAGGATTACCGTCTAAGTTTTATTGAACCCTCTGTCGCGACAGGGTCTCTTGCGCGTGGCCCGCATACTTGAGATAGGTGGACCAGAGCACCGCGGAATTCTGAAAGCTCAAACCGATCGCGTACTGGTCCTCGCCATGTTTGTGGCAGTAAACGACCCTTCCGCGCATGGTGATTTGATCCAAGAAGGAAGTGACTTCCGCGATATCGCCCGGTTGCCATGGACGGTTGGAAACCACGCATGCCCCGTGAGCGCTCACGTTATTCGTATACGTCAACTCGATTCCGCTCGGGCTCTGAACGCGAGCCGGGGCCAGATTGACAACCATCGCAATAGGGAGCCGTTTCTCCATTTTTCCGCCAATACAGTCGAGGACGCGGTAGGACTACCTCAGCCACTGTTGGATCTCGGCTGCGGGGCGGGTGGGCTTTGCTATGCAGCTTGATCCAGTTGTCCGCTCGACTGACAGTAACCATGAGCAGGATCCGATGCCAATCGGAAAAAGACCCGGAAACATCGTCCGGTAAATTGCCCATAGAGGGTAACGACTGCCATCCGCGGGACAGCAGCATTAATGCAAAGTTGAAGATACGCTAGATCGAAGGTTCCCTGGGTCGGTACGCTCCTCGGGATGACCCCCTCTCCGGGCAGTCAGTTGATTGTGCGATGGAGGATGGATGCGATTTGGCGCATCTCGTCGGCGAGTTCGGTGAACTCCTCAGGAAGGATCGACTGCATGCCGTCGGAGAGCGCCTTGTCTGGCTCGTGATGGACTTCGATGAGCAAGCCGTCAGCGCCGACGGCCACCGCAGCGCGGGAAAGTGGCAAAACCTTGTGGCGCTTGCCGGTACCGTGGCTGGGGTCAACAAAGATGGGCAGGTGGCTGCGCTTTTTGACCGCGGGGACGACGGCCAGGTCCAGGGTGTTCCGCGAAAAATCGGAGAAGGTTCGAACGCCGCGTTCGCAAAGCATGACGTTGTAGTTGCCCTCGGAGAGGATATATTCAGCGGCCATGAGAAATTCATCGAGCGTGGCGGACATGCCGCGCTTGAGAAGAACCGGCTTTTTGGCGCGGCCCGCGCGTTTGAGAAGAGAAAAATTCTGCATGTTGCGCGCGCCAATTTGGATGACGTCGGCGTATTCCTCGACAAGGTCTAGAGACTCGTTGTCGATGGCTTCGGTGACGATCCCAAAGCCGTGGGTGGCGCGAACCTTCGAAAGAATCTTAAGCCCGTTTTCGCCGAGCCCCTGAAAGCTATAAGGAGAAGTGCGCGGTTTATAGGCGCCGCCGCGAAAAAGCCGCGCACCGGATTTCTTGACGCGTTCGGCGATGGCCAGACATTGTGTTTCGGTTTCTACCGCACAAGGACCCGCAACTAACGCGACATGCTTGCCGCCGACAATGACGTCCCCCGAAGGCGTGGGAATGCGGAGGACGGTGTCTTCTTCCTTGGCGTCGCGGCTAACAAGTTTGTACGGCTTGCTGACGGGGATGCATTCCACAACGCCAGGGAGGGATTCGAGAACGCCAAGATCGATCTCGCCCTTATTGCCGGTGATGCCGATAGCGGTTCGAATGGAGCCGGGAATGGGGTGAGCTTTTAGGCCGAGGCTTTCGATGCGCTGGCAGACCGCGCGGACCTGCTCCTCGGTGGCATGAGACTGCATCACGACAAGCATGGAAGGCTCCCCCCGCGATGAGCAGCTAAGTCTACGGCAAGGCAGCGGAGCGCCGCAAATCAGGGAGATGACGAAAAGAGCATAATGTCTTGATTTTCATGGACGTGGCAAGTCAGAATGGCATCCTACAAGGTAGGCAGACCCAGCCGGGAGGAAAAATTGCTCTCGGATTACGCACTTCAATTGTTTGGCCGTACGATTACCATCACAGGGCGCGAACAGTTTTTGGCGGTGGTGTTTCTTCTTGTGGCCGCGGCGACCTGGGCTGTGCTGCAATTCCGGCGCAGGCGGGCGGTCGTTTTGCAACGCTCGGTAGTCAGCGACCAAGTGGTGTACGAGCTCTCGCGCATTGCGGACGCTTTAGATCGCCTGGCAAGCCGCCCTATAGAACATACAATTCCCACTGTCAGTGGCTTCAAAGAGGAAGAGCCGCGCACCATGCCGTTCTCCATGTTTGGGCGAGAACGCTAGTCGGCGCAGCACGCATCGCTGCTCTGACACAGCACGTACGCGTGTACCTAATACCGGTGGAGGGTGTTGCCCCTCCTCGAAGAAGACTTCTGGAGCCACTTTGCGGGACTGAGGTCGCATTTAGTAGGTGTCCTTTTGACTACCATCAGTCTTGAATCATCGTTCTGAGTCCCAGAACTCTCATCCTTTTGATAGGTCGTCTTTGGCTCACGGACACCCTTCCACCATGAGCCTACTGAGTGCTGGGCTTCGGCCTGGCCCGCCATCGGGGAAGCCCTTGTACACGCGCGCGGGGGCGTTACCTCCTATCTTGAGAATCAGCGGATGTTCCTCGACCGTAACGATTATCTCGAGGAAACCTTCTTCACTTTCCCCTTTAGCCCCATCCGCGATGAGTCCGGCAGCGTCGGCGGCCTGTTCCATCCCGTGACGGAGACAACGAGCAGGATGCTGAGCGAGCGGCGAACCCGAGGCCTAGGTGACTTGGCGGCGCGTGCCGGAAAAGCACAATCCATGGAGGAGGCTTGCACACTCGCGGCTCAGACGCTCGCTGACTGCGAACTGGATCTTCCGTTCGTGCTTTTCTATCTCTTCGACACTCTCCGGGCGGAGGCTCGGCTGATCGCTAGCACCGGGTTGCAACCAGGAGGCAATGCGAGCCCCGCGACGGTGAATCTGGAAGCGCCACAACTGCCCTCATGGCCCCTGAAAGAAGCGACGGTCTCTACTCAGCCCCAGCGTTTAGCCGATCTGGAGAGCCGATTCGGTCATCTTTCGTGCGGTCCGTATCCTGAATCCGTCAAGGAGGCCATGGTTCTTCCCATCATCCCGCCAGGGAGTGGACAAGCGGTCGGGGTTCTCATCGCCGGTGTCAGTTCACGTTTGCCTTTGAATGAATCCGATCGTGCGTTCCGCGACTTGCTGGCCGCAGGTGTGACTGCCGCGGTTGCCAATGCGCGCGCCTACGAGGAAGAGCGTAAGCGCGCGGAAGCTTTGGCGGAAATTGACGCGTGCCAAGACCGCGTTTCTTTTCTAATGTAAGCCACGAGTTTCGAACTCCGCGCACTTTGATGCTGGGGCCACTGGAGGACGAA
>QHYM01000467.1 GCA_003223295.1 Acidobacteriota bacterium
CGACTTTTCGCCGATCTCGAAGCCGTTCTACCTGGTGGTGTTCGCGTGTCGCGTATTACCGTGCGCCAGTTGCGAACGCAGGAGGGACATACGGTAGCTGATTTGGAATTGGCGGTGGTGTCAAAATCCTACAACACCGTGACTGACATGATCAGTACTATGGATCAGCAGGGGATCTTCCAGGCCGAATTGCACAACCAAAATTTGCAGAAGGGGAAAGGCGAAGGCGGTTCGGAATATGAACTTAAAGTGCAGTACAGTCCGCGCGCCGGATACGCTACTGTTCCTGCGCAACCCGCCAGGGCGGCCGTCGAAACTCCAGCAACAGCAGCACCTGGAGGACCTCAATGAAACAGTCAGCCGCAAAACCTTCTGCTGGTCGAACGCGCGTGCGCGCACGGCTTACTCGAATTCACAAATCACGCCGGCAGGGTGTGCTGGGGATCGCGGAAATTGTCGGCCTTGGTATTGCCGGCTTCACGATACTGGCGGTGTTGGTTGGTTATTTTTATTTTCTGCTGCCGGCTCAATCACGACTCAGCGCGTTGTTGCTCGAGCGAGACCGATTGCAGAAACAGCTGCGCGTTTCTCAGGATGAACTGACGCGGGGGTTGGATACAAAGGCTACAGTGCAAAAAATCACCGAGAGTCTCGATGATTTTGAAACGGTCCGCTTAGTAGATCGAGGCGGCGGCCGCATGTTGCTTTACGAGGATCTTAATCAATTGATTCACAAGAACGGCTTACGCAATACGTCCGGCCCTTCGTACACGGCCCTTGAGCCGCTGGGATCCAGAAGCGCGGAAGCAGTGGCTGCGGCCGCCGCTAACTCGGCTGCGACGAAGTGGCAAAGCGTCTATCCCGGAATCGCTGTCAATGTGACGGTTGAAGGTCCGTACCAAAGTGTGCGGCACTTTGTTCGAGACATCGAAAGCGGCAAAGAGTTCATCATTATCAATGCCGTCGAATTGGAGCGAGCCACTGAATCAAATCTTCAAACCGCGGAGATCGGGAGCGCAAAACCGGCAGCTAGCCTGGTTAGCTTACGTTTGGATCTCGCGATCTATTTTCAAAAGAACGGGCGGGGCAACGAGAATGCTGGGCCTTCTCAGCGAGCGAACTGAAGTGAGGTTTTGAGTAATGGCAGTCGCGGCAGTAAAAGATTCAACTGACCAGAAGAAGATGATTATCGCCATCGCGCTGGGAGTGCTGGCAATCATCGCGCTCTGGTGGACCTTCTTTGGATTCGGAAGCAGCTCAAAGCCGCCAAGGCCAGTGGCAAAGAGTTCATTGGCGGCCGCGTCACCTACGCCCGTCAGGGCGATTGATCAGCCTCAGCCTCAGCCAGAAAACGTGGACACCTCGTTTGTGACACCGATTAATTGGCCGAACGCGCCGCCATCCGTACCCGAGCCGCGACGCAATATCTTCGCTTTTTACGAGCCGCCGCCTCCTCCAGCACCCAAAACGGTCGTGACAGTTCCGTCGCCGACCCCACCGCCGCCATTGTTGCTGGCAGCGCTTTCGCCGGCGAATGTTTATGCGCGCACCGATGATTTCACCCTCGAGGTGACGGGCGACAAGTTCACTCCGGCGGTGCACATAATTGTTGACAACCGCGACTTGCCGACCCGCTACGTGAGCCCGCAGCAACTTTCCGCGGTGGTGCCGGCCTCGATGATTGCGAATGCGGGTCAACGGACGGTAAGTCTCAAAAGCAGCGACGGGCTTCTCTATTCAATCCAGACAACGCTGAATGTGACTGCGCCGTGTGCAGCGCGGAGATGTAGTAGGCGGAAGATTTCGTGTCACCAGCATTTCAGATCGCGAATTGGTTCTCGTTGATACGAATCTAAAAATCAAACACTTGATCGCGATGACGAACGAAGGTGATAAAGGTTCGTTTCCGCAGGGCCGTCCCACGCCAAGAGTTGCGTCTGAGGATGATGAGCCTTAAGAGAAAACCGCACCACAAGATATTAGGTATGCCTGAAGTTACTGCTGCGCCTGTCTCGCACCCGCCAATCGCCGCACTTCGTCCCCAGGAAGCCGGCTACACTCTGGTTGCGCTCATTGCGTTGATGACGTTGCTGGCGCTGTTTGCGATGGCGGCTGCGCCGAGTATCGTGCAGCAGGCACAACGCGAGCGTGAGAAGGAAGCAATCTTTCGCGGTGAGGAAGTAGCC
>QHYM01000315.1 GCA_003223295.1 Acidobacteriota bacterium
AAACGCTGCAAAGCCAGATCGTGCAGGCCAGTTACAACGGAAGCTGCTGCGGCCTCGCCGTCGAATACCGCCGCATCAACCTCGGCCAGGTCCGAACCGAAAATCAGTTCCGCGTCGCTTTCATCATCGCCAACATCGGCACCTTCGGCAATCTCCGCCGCCGCGAAAAAATCTTCTAGCGTCATCTCCAAGAACATCGGTCCCTAATGCACGCTGTCGTCGTCTTTAAATCCCTAATCCCTAACCCCTACTCCGCGTTCTCTGTGCTAAATTCCGTCTGCATCTCTAACTGACAACCACAAATGCCCGACACCGACACCAACCTCCCCTTCGCCTCCATCCAGCAAATCGGAAAACTTTTCCGCAAGCGCAAACTCTCCCCCGTCGAGCTCACAAAACTCATGCTCTCCCGCATCGACCAGCTCAATCCCCAGCTCAACGCCTATCTCACCGTCACCGCCGACCTCGCCCTCTCCCAAGCCAAAAAAGCCGAATCCGAACTCTTCGCTCCCCGTGGCCGCAAAGCGCATCGCGATCGCGGCCCTCTTCACGGCATTCCCATCTCCCTGAAGGACAACATCTATACCAAGGACATTCGCACCACTGCGGGCTCAAAAATCCTGAAGGACTTCATGCCCCAGCACGACGCCGCCGTGGTCACCCAGCTCAAAGAAGCTGGCGTCATCATCCTCGGCAAGACCAACCTCCACGAATTCGCCTACGGCGTCACCACCAACAATCCGCACTTCGGCCCCACGCGCAATCCTTGGGATCTTTCCCGCATTCCCGGCGGTTCCAGCGGAGGTTCGGCGGCAGCGGTTGCCGCCGGTCTGTGCTACGGCAGTATCGGCACGGATACTGGGGGCTCCATCCGCATCCCTGCCGCCCTCTGCGGCATCGTCGGCCTCAAACCCACCTTCGGGCGCGTTTCCGTCGCCGACGTCATTCCACTTTCTCCCGGTCTCGATTGCGTCGGCCCCTTGGCGCGTTCCGCCGCCGACGCCGCCGTGCTCCTCGATCCCATCTTCGTCCGTGGCACGAAGGAGTTGCCGTTGCGATCTGCCGCGAAGACTGCGCGCAAATCTGGCACCACGTTTCGCCTCGGCGTTCCCCGCGAGTTTTTCTTCGACGTCGTCGACGAGAACGTATGGATGGTTTTCCATGAGGCTCTCCGAGCCTTGCGCAAGCTCGGAGCACATTTGATAGACGTCTCTGTTCCTTTGCTAAAAGAAACCGAAGACGCCGGCAATCAAATCGCCTGGGCAGAAGCTACGCATTACCATCAACACGCCGGATGGTTTCCCTCGCACGCCGCGGACTATGGCGAGGATGTCCGCACCCGCCTCGAACTGGGCGCAAAGGTTCCCGCCACAGCGTATCTGCACGCCTTGGAGCAGCGCGAATCTTTCATTGGTAGCTTCCACGCCTCCATGGCCGATGCCAAGCTCGACGCCCTCGTCGTCCCCACCACTCCCATTCCTGCGCCCGCCATCGGTGAGGAGACCACTCCCGTCTGCAGCACGAATCATCCCACCCGCGCTCTGCTCCTCCGCAACAACCGCCCTGCCAACCTCGCCGGCCTCCCTGCCATTTCCATCCACTGCGGTTTCACACCCGACGGCCTGCCCATCGGCCTGCAACTCATCGGCTCCGTCACCGACGAGGCCCTCCTCCTCCGCATCGCCCACGCCTTCGAGCGCTCCGGCCCTCCGTTCTCTCGCCCTCCCATAAGCTGACTTCTTCTCCGGCCATTACCCCTCCGCGTGCGATCTCAACGCCGCTCTCGGACGCCTCTTCGCCGCCACCGCCCGCGGCCACGTCCCGCCCAAAACCACCCGCTCCCTCGCCTATCTCGCCCAGGTCATGGTCCAGTGCATCCATCTCACCCAGAAGGCGTACGCCGGCGCCTCCTACGCCACCTTCTCCAACTTGTCCGTGCCTCTGCCTCAACCGGCGCAACGCGCCACCTCCACTCCCTCTGTCGCATTGTCGCCCCAACTCGCTCAGCCCGCCGCCCTTTCTTCGCCTTCGACCAACCCTGAACCTCCCGTTCCAACTTCAACCTTGCCGCAACCGTCACAACCCGCAGCCGCACCACCACTTTGCGCTCCGTTGCCATCGTCAAAGCCTGCCCTTGCATCCTCACCAGACAATCCGCCCTCCGTCTCCTTCAAGCCCTCGTCCTGCCTGCTCCCCCGCCACCACACGCAAACCCCCTTCAATCCCTCCCAACTTCGGTACCCCCGCCAACTGGGAGGTCTTCATTCCTCGCCTCCGCCGCAGGTTCTCACGTCATGGCTACCTCCCCGAATAACTCCTGTAGGACAGGCATTGCTGCCTGTCTCGGAACGGGGTTATTGCGTATCGCCGGTTTACCCTGAGCCCCGAAGGGCTTCCAGACGGCCTCTTTGCTTCTTTGCTGTCAGGTCCGAGACTCGAAGGGTTTGTCATTGACTAACCCTTGTAGAATGAACACTTACAAGCCCTCCCCAGAAACTGTCCATTCTAAACGACTTACACAATCTCTAACCCCTTTAGAATGAACACTTGCAGAAACCAAGGGGAGGCTAACAACCACGCCTAGGAGTCTTTCAGACATCGATATTAGGGAAGTTTAGAAGTGCGCGCGCAGCTCGCGGAACGAAGGCAAAATCACCAGTTTCCCCGACCCGGCCACCACCGGCTCATGCTCCAGCGTCCAGGTGTGCTGGTGCGGAATATACACGGCGTTAAGCCCCACTTGCATCGCCGGATTGATGTCACTCCGGGGGCTGTTGCCGATCATCCAGCCGTGGGCCTTCACGATCTTGTGCTTGTGCACCAGCCCGCCGTAGGTCTGCGTATCCTTTTCCGGAACAATCTCGATGAACTCGAAGAATCCTTGCAAGCCGGAGCGCTCGACCTTCGCGGCTTGCTCCGCGGGCTCGCCCTTGGTGAAGAGAATCAGCCGGTGCCGCTCCGTTAGATACGCCAGCGTCTCCGGTACTCCATCCAAAATCTTTGGCGGCGTGCGCTCCAGCTCGATCACTCGGCTGTGAATCTGCGCCAGAATCTCGCGTCGGGCCATCTGGTCGGCCAGCTTCAGGTACGTTTCTTCCAGCGAACGCCCGAAGCTGCGCACGCCGTACCCGTACTGCCGGATATTCTTGCGTTCCGTTTCGTTTAGGATGTGCCGGATGTAGGCGCGCGTGTACCCGTAAGGCTCAACTACAGTGATGAAGTCTTCAATCAGCTTCTCGTAGAAGACGTTGTTTTCCCAGAGTGTATCGTCTGCGTCGATCAGCAGTGTGTGTCGTCGCATGAGCCCTGACGGTCCGCCCTGTTCGTCCCGCGGACCGCTCCCCCAGCCTCGTTCCCTTGCCCCCTCAGTCTATCAGCCGGAGGGCATCTTCGGCGATGGCCGCGGCCGCCGTGGGCCTGCCAAGCTTCCTTGCGCTCTCTCGCATGCGGTTTAGGCGCGCCGCGTCGTCCAGAAGCGTGGCAACCTTCCAGGCCGCCGCCGGCAAGTTGTTGCAGCGAATCGCGGCCCCGGCCTCGAGCAAATGGTCCGCATTGCGTTCTTCCTGGCCGGGAATGGGTTCAATTAGGGCCATGGGTAACGCGCACGCCAGGGCTTCGGACGTGGTCAAGCCGCCCGCCTTGCCCACCATCAAATCGGCCGCCGCCATGTACTTGTCCATTTCACTCGTAAAGCCCACAGCGCACAGCCGCGGAGCGCCAGAGGGCAGCTTGCTCGCCGCATTCACCAAATCTTCCAGCCGCTTCCTCGTCTTCTCTGCCTTCCCGGCGATGGCCACAATCTGCCAGGGGCGCTGTAGCTCCAATAATTCTTTTACCAGCTGTTCCAGGGGGCCAATTCCGTAGCCGCCCGCGGAAATCAGAATCACCGTGGCTTCCGCGTCCAATCCCAAATGCTTCCGCGCTTCGGCTCGGGCCAAGGAAACGGCAAAAAGCGAGTCAATGGGAATTCCTGTTACGCGCAATTTTTCCCGCGCCACGCCGATGTGCGCCAGGTATTCCGCCGCTTCCTCGATCGCCACGTAGTAGCGATCCACCGTGCGGCACAGCCACATGGCGTGGACGTCATAGTCGGTGACCACGATGGCGTTATGCGTCGAGAGTTTTTTCTTGGCGATCAGCCAAGCGATAATTTCCGCCGGCAGGAAGTGCGTCGCCACGCAAAGATCCGGCTGGACACGTTTGAGCAAACGGATCATGGGCCCGGTGTTTAGCCGGTCCAGCGCGAGGCGTGGCCGCAAATGCTGCCACGGCTGGTCCGTGCGCTCATAGAGCAAACCCATCAACTCCGGCGCGCGCCGCACCATCGAAATGTACGCTTTGTCATAAACGCGCTGGAAAAGTTTGCTGACGTAGCGCAGCGCATCAATATGTTCTACGGTGCAGTCGCCGCGCGCCAAAAACGCTTTTTCCAGGGCTTGCGCCGCGCGGACATGGCCTGCGCCGGAACTAGCCGACAGCAGCAAGACGCGCGGTTTGTTTTTCATCGGCAGGAAGCTTGCGGATTTGCGGAGGTCATCAAGATTCCTTGCGCTGTCCCGTGGCGAGCCGCTCCAGGATGCTGCGGCCAAGTTTTTGCAACTCGCCAAAGCGCGCCAGGTAATCCTGAAAATCGTGGTTCAGCAGTTGCGCGTCATTTGGGCCCAGCTTCGTGCGCAAGATCATGTCGCGCAATTTTACCGGGTGTGGAAGCAGGGCATCTTCCTGCAGCTCTTCCAACGCAAGGCTAGGATCGTAGTGATACATGGCTTCCCCCAGCGGCAGACTAAGAGAGAGTGTACAGAATCTATTGTACTCATGCGAAGACACGGAGGAGAAAAGAACGTGAGAACAGGCGCTGCTTCGCAGAGAACTCAGGCGGCAGTTGCGGCGGCCGGTATGAATTCGTAGCGCGCAATCTTTGCGGCAATGCCCACGCGGCCGTTTTCAGTGGCTTCGACGCGTACAATTTTTCCCTGACAGCGAATGCTGACGTCGCCGGACTGCGTCACTTGCTGCGGAAGCGTAATCACAAATTCGATTTCGTTCCCGATTTCGAAGTCCGCTTCCGCCAGGAAGTACAATCCCTGGTAACTGAGATCCCGCGTGTGCGCGTCTAACTCACGCCCCTTGCCTTCGCGGGGCATCAGGCGCATTGGAAGATTCATGTTAAATCGCCGCGCTTCACGGCGTTCGGATCCATCACTCATCAATAACTCCCACAGCCGTTCTGGGTTTGGCGCAAAACTAGCACCCGGCACCGCAAGTTTCAACGCGAAAATCCAACAATTTTGTCCTAGTACGAGGTCTTGTCGGATTCGCCACGAAAGGCCTATACTTTCCGCAGTGCCGTCCGCGGGCAGTACTGTAACTCAATGGTTCCTCGTGAACATCACCGCGTACGGATTCGCCTGCCGGCCCGCTTGCGTTGGACCACGCCTTTCGGCCAGAAAATCGAATTATCAGAGACCATGGACGTTTCTCGTGGCGGCTTGCTTGCTTCCAGCAAGGAATCGCACGCTGTGGGCGTGCCACTCTGGGTGACCTTCCCTTACGACGCTTCCAGTCCCGAGGGCCAGCCCGAAGTGGTTGCCCGCACCGTGCGCTGTGATGGATTACCCTCCGCTCCGCGGACGTTTGCGCTGGCGATTCATTTCGAAGGGCCGGCACCGCACCCCGCGCGATCCTGAGTGGCGCGGCAGCCCTCGCCGATCGCTCGCTGTTCCCATTCGTGTACGCCCGGAAAATGTTCCGTGGTTTGAGGAAACCATGTCGCTTGATTTTTCTCCGCGAGGCATGCGCTTTCGCAGTCACCGGGAATACCCGGCAGGTGAATTGTTGAGAATCGCTTTGGAAGACCCCTCTTCCGGGTGCTGGAGGATTTCGCGCAAGGGTCGTGCGTGTTTCTCCCGCGGCGGACGGCGTTGCGCTGGATGTCGGCGTTTGCCGCGCAACCTAGTCGGTCATCGGGCTTATCCCTCGATGCAAACTTTTTCGTGCGGTGCGCTACACTGAAAAACTCTCAAGAGCGCATCCATGACCGCTTCTCACGATTCGCGCAATCTTTTTCTGGAAGGCCCAGTCGGCCGCCTCGAGGCGATTCTCTGGACGCCCTCCGACCCAGCGCGCCACCGGCCCGCCATTGCAGCCGTGGTCTGCCATCCGCATCCGCTGTTTGGCGGGACCATGCACAACAAAGTGGTCTACCAAACCGCGAAATCGCTAGATGTTCTCGGCATTCCCGTGCTGCGATACAATTTTCGCGGCGCGGGCCTAAGCGCTGGGGAACATGATCGTGGCGTGGGCGAGCAAGGTGATGTGCGGGCGGCGCTCGATTTTCTCGGGACGCAATTTCCAGGCGTGCCGCTGTTGCTCGCGGGATTCAGTTTTGGCGCGTGGGTGGGTTTGCGCGTCGGCTGCGAGCACCCTCGCGTTTCTCATCTGATTGGTTTGGGCATCCCCGTGAATCGCTCCGATTTTTCCTTTCTCAACCAGAGCAATAAGCCGAAACTTTTCGTGCACGGCAGCGAAGACGAGTATGGTGCAATTGGAAAAGTTAAATTACTGGTTTCGTCCCTTCCAGGCGAGAACCACCTTGTGGTTGTGGAGGGCGCAGACCACTTCTTTGCTGGAAAACTAAACGAACTCGATGCCGGGATCAGAAACTGGCTCAGCGAAGTCTTTCGCCTTCGCCATTAGATCTCTGCTGGAATCCTCTGTGCCCTCTGCGGCCTCTGTGCCTCTGTACGGTGTTAAGTCTTTTTCTTCACGCGCCTTCGCCGCGCGAAAACAGCTTGCTGAATTCTTCCACGGTTGCGGGAGTCACGCCAGCCAGCTTGGCGTTGGCGTGAGCGTGCTCCGCGCGCGACATCCCGACCAGTGCCGTGGTGATCCCCGGAGCCGACCGCGCGAACTGCAGGGCGCGCTGCGCATCGTTCTCCAGGCCGAAGGCTTCCGCAACGAATCCGGGCAGGTTGCGCGCGACCTGACCCTGCAAGAGCGACGCGCTCGCGATTACGGTGATGTCGAGATCGCCGGCGGCCTCCACCAAGGTTCGCTCGCGTTCGCGCAGCATCTGATATCCCTGCGTGAGTGCTTCCGGCATCCCCAGGTTGAACGGAAGCTGCACAAAGCGGAAGTGGTGCATGCCGCCGGCAATTTCCTGAGCGATCTGCGCGATCTCGCCAAGCTGCATCGCATCGCGCGCGCGCGGATCCTGGCGGAAGCCGTCCCACGTGGCCATTCCGTAGAAGCGAATCTCCCCCGCCTCCACCGCCGATTCCAGAAACTCGAAGGCCTCGCGCAAGCGTTGAAGAAATTCCGGCTTGGGAATTTCCGAAAGCTGGGTCTCCGGATTGTGGAGGTAGTAGACGTCCACGCATTCAACGTCCAGGTTTTTCAAGCTGCGCCCGAGCTGGTCTTTCAAAAACTTAGGCGTCATGCAATGGCTGCCCGCGGCAAGATCCTTGGCGGTAAAAATCCCATGCTGGATGTATTCGCGGAAGAAATATTCGTTGGGGTCGGCGGGCATCGAGCTGTCGGGCGTCAAGTAACCACCTTTGGTACACAACACGATTTCTTCGCGAGAGAAACCTTTCGCGAAAAGCTGCTGCAGCGCTGCGCCGATGCTGCGTTCGCTGCGCTGAAAGCGGTAGTTGATCGCGCTATCTATAACGTTGATTCCGTTCTCCACGGCAGCGACGACGGCGGCAGTGTAGGCTTCATCCGTTTTTTCGTTGGGCTGGCCCAGATAGGTTCCGATGCCCAACGAGGAAAGCACCATTCGTTGTGTTTCCCGGAAGTGGCCGTCCGCCGCGTGTCCGGCAAATCGCTGCGCGTAGCGCGTGGTTCCTTCTTTGGTGGCCGATTTGGTCATAACGCTACTTCAGCTTGTCTTCACCAGGTTGATGCCCAATCGCAAATGATACGCTATGAAGTGTCATCCTGAGCGAAGCGAAGGATCTCATCCAATCCACAGTCCGCCACTCTGATAGGTTGAGATTCTTCGCGCATCCTCATCGGATGCACTCAGAATGACACCATCGTACGCGTCAGCGAGCATTGTTTTCATCGGGTTTCCGTGGTTGTGACGGGTTCGGAGTAGTTTGCGGTCCGTCTGCCTTTGGAGTTAGAAGGCGCGAACACGCACGGAGAATCCTACGATAGGGCCAGTCCTTTTCGCGGAAGAAAATCTCGCCTTCGCGCGGATTGCTGTAAAACCAGCGCGAGACCAGCGACAATTCGTCGGCAAGATCGCCGTTCTGCGAGCTTGCGGGTGACTCCAAATAATCGCGGAAGATTTGTTCCGCGGACCGCGGCTGGCTGGCGATTTCCGCAAAGCGCAGAAAAAATGGCTCAGCCAGGCGGCCGCCGTGCACGCCGCAAACTCCGATGGTTTGTTCTTCCGCGGCGCGCTGCAGAATCACTGCGTGCAAGTCCTGAATGCGGCGAGTGATCTCCGGCTGCCCGCGGAGCACTTCGTCGAGTTTTTCCACTTTTTTGTGCAGCGCCGCGGCGCGTTCGAAGTCCAATTGCTCGCTGGCCTTCTCGCGCTCTTCCTCAAAAGCGGTTCGCATCGAGCCGCCGCTGGTTTCCAGGAACTGCACCAGGCGGCCCACTTCCACGTCGTATTCTTCTTTCGTGCAACCGGCAAAGCATGGCGCGAGGCACATTTTCATTTCCGAGTAAATGCAACCGGGGAACGTGGGATCGCGGCGAATCTTGATCTGGCACCGTCGCACCTTGAACAAATCCAGTACGCGCTCAGCAAACGCTTCGGCGGCACGGCGCGATGGGAACGGACCGTAGTAGGAGCCCTCGGCGGGCGCGCCAGCCTGGTCCAGTTGCATTTTGCGCGTCACGTAGCAACGCGGGTAGGCATTGCGCAGATTCACTTTCAGGACTGCGGGAGGCCGCAACCGCATCAGGTTGCGATAGCGTTTTGGAAAACATTTCCTAGCTTGCTGATAGTAGGTGAGCGTCTGTTCGAACCGTGAGCCGGTCAACCGGTAGCGGATGCCACGCGCGAAATCGCGCAGATTGAGGCGTTTGCTCGCAGGATCGACAGGGCCCAGCAGTCGTTGCAATCGCCGCTGCAGGTTCTGCGTGCGAATCAGAAACGGCTCGGCTTCTTCTTTGCGCGGTTCGATCAGGCAAACCGCCGACCGTGGCGGCAGGTTGGGGAAGAAGCCCTCCTCCGCACGCGCCGCGTCAAATTCCAGTTCGCAATCGAGTTCCAGCACTTCGTCAGAATACTACGCCGCGGCTAGGACTTCAGAACCCAAGACTGTCTTCTGTTCACTTCTGGCCGAACTGCTGGAGTGTCACGTTGACGAGGAACGGGCTGTCAAACTCGGTGGTTTCGCCCCAACCCTTTCCGGTGACGGGCAGGAGGCGCGCGGAGAGCGGCTTGTGCCATTTGACCGAGAGGCTGGCCATGTCCGCGATGATCAAGGAGAGCTGATCGGCAGTGGTGTCGCCAGGCAGTGGGATGGTGTCCAGCCCGGTGCCGCACACGGCGGAGTAGGCGAGCAGCGCGTCCACGGCAATGCGTCCCTCGGACCAGCGCTGCGCGAGGCGCGCGTCTTCGAGGACCGGCAGCATCAGCCCGGTGTAGCCGGTCTGCTTCACTTTCACATCCTTTACGGCGGCGGTGATGGTGGCTGCTGCGGTCAGCGTGCCGCTCATGCCGAAGGGCTGCTTGGTCAGGTTTTCGATGGCCACGCCGATCGAGGCGTCTTTTGCAGGCGAGGGCGCGGGGGAAAGATCGATGCCCATGTAGGTCCAGCCGCTCTCAGAGTCCACGCGCCCGGCGTGGTGCTCGACGTCGAAGGCCACGGTCGCGAGCGCATCGGTGAGGCGCTGGCGGGCCGAGGCGAGGTCCGGCGCGTCCTTGAACGCGGCGGCCACGACGGGGGCCGACTCCAGCGCAATGGCGAATTGGTGGCCGAAACCGGTGTGGTAGGCGGCGGGAAAAAACGGCGTCAGCGGGGGCACATTGGCAATGGCGGCAAAGCGGAAATTGCCCTGGCTGTGCTCGGTGGAGGTTTCGAGCTTTTTCATGACGCGCGCGGCAGCAGCAATCGCGCCCCAGCGCACGCCGTCTTCGCCCGCGACGACCAGGCTGGCATTCAGATTTTTCGTGTTGGCGAGAATTTCCGCAAGCATGTCCGCTTGCGAGGCGGGGTCGTTGGCGTTCAGCATGGCGGGACCGATGGACATGGCGAATTTCTGCTGTTCGGCGAGGGCATCCACCAGCTTGAAGAACGCTACGGCCTGTTCCGTGTTCATTCCCTGAATGTATTCGGGGAAGGGCTGCGTGGCGATACGGATGGTCTGCACTTGATAGCCGCGGGACTCGAATGTGGTCTGCGCGCGATGCAGCAATTTGAGAGTGTCGGCGATCTGCCGCTGGTAGTCGTGCCAATCCAAATTGATGAACGCGGTGATGGCGCGGATCTTTGGATGTGCAGGATTGGAGGCGTTTGCCGTGGCGCTTTGTTGCGTGGCGGCATGCTGCGGCTGTGCTTGCGTGGAGCGTGGTGACGCGATTGTGGCGAAAATAGCCAGTGCGATGAAAGCACAAAATCGGAATCCCTGACGAGGTTGCATGGAAATTCTCCCGAAAGGCACGATACATCGTGCGAAACCTCCTTACAAGTTTCGACCTGAGCCTTGTTGCTGAAACTCAATGTGGCGTGTTCGGCGGTGAGCTCGGCTGTTTCGATTGGTCTTCCCCGCAAGGGGCCCACCAGGAGTGACTGTGGCGTTCTATTTGGCTGTAATGAGAATACTCACAGGTGTTCCCATTTGGTCGTCCGATCCACTGCGCTTCTTGCCCATCAATCGGGCAGACATTCTTGCTGCTTGATTTATTGGAACATCCAAAAAGTGCAAGAGAAAGGAAGGCAACGGCGATGATGGCTTTGCCGGGCATTCGACTTTGCGAGTTCACACAAAAGCGGAGATGCCGGTGATGCGCTCGCCAATCACCAGCTTGTGAATGTCGTTGGTGCCTTCGTAGGTGTAGACGCTTTCGAGATTGTTCATGTGGCGCATGATGCAGTAATCGTCGACGATGCCGTTGGCGCCGAGAATGTCGCGGGCCTTGCGCGCGGTTTCGAGCGCGATAGCGACGTTGTTCATTTTCAGCATGGAGATGTGCGAGGGATCCACCTTGTTTTTGTCTTTGAGACGGCCGACATGCAACGCCAGCAACTGCCCTTTCACGATTTCGGTGATCATCCAGGCGAGTTTTTCCTGCACGAGTTGATGCGAAGCGATGGGCTTGTTGGCAAATTGCTTGCGCGTTTTTGCGTACTGCAATGCGGTGTCATAGCAGGCCATCGCCGCGCCGAGCGCGCCCCAGCCGATGCCGTAGCGGGCCTGGTTCAGGCAGCTCAGCGGACCTTTCAGGCCGACCACGCCGGGAAGCACATTTTCTTCTGGAATTTCGCAATCGCTGAAGGACAATCCCGAAGTGACGGAGGCGCGCAGCGACCATTTGCCGTGGACGTCCCAGGCTCTTAATCCCGGCGTGCCTTTCTCCACGAGGAAGCCGCGGACTTTGTCGTCCTCGCCTTTGGCCCACACGACGGCGACGTCGGCGATGGAGCCGCTGGTGATCCACATTTTTTCGCCGTTCAAAACGTACTTGCCGCCTTTTTTCGCTGCGCGCGTGAGCATGCCGCCGGGATTCGAACCGAATTGCGGTTCGGTGAGCCCGAAGCAGCCAATGGCCTTGCCCTGCTGCAGGAGCGGCAGCCATTTGTTTTTTTGCGCGTCGCTGCCATAGGAATAAATCGGATACATCACCAGCGCGCCTTGCACGGAAACAAAACTGCGGAGGCCGGAATCGCCGCGCTCGAGTTCCTGGGTCATCAGGCCGTACGCGACGTTGGACATGCCGGCGCACCCGTAGCCGTGGAGATTGGCGCCAAAAAACCCGAGTTCGCCGAGCTGCGGAATCAGATGCCTGGGAAAAGCGGCTTCGCGGCTGTGTTTTTCGATGATGGGAATGACTTCGTTTTCGACGAATTCGCGCGCAGCGTGGCGGACGAGTTTTTCCTCGTCGTTCAGTTGCGAATCAAAGTCGATGAAATCCACTCCGCCAAATTTGGCCATGCGTTGCGTCCTCGTTGCGCGTTCCTAGAGTGTAGCAACGCGCCGGATTTGCCAGCAACGTTGCTCATGCACGAACAAGGACGATCAAGA
The DNA here is from genome assembly GCA_003223295.1 of Acidobacteriota bacterium. Lineage (GTDB taxonomy): Bacteria > Acidobacteriota > Terriglobia > Acidiferrales > UBA7541 > Acidiferrum. The sequence goes on from QHYM01000315.1 coordinate 12,211, forward strand.
AAAGCCACACTGTCCCACCATCCAAACGGGCGTTGACTTGACGCAATGCGGCGCAGCGGCGAAACTTTTTATTTGCCTTTTTGCTGTTCGAAGGAATGAGGAACCGTGCCGAAGAAAACCTCCGCAGTGCGGAAGCGGGCGCCGCGACGCAGCAAAGCTCTTCCAACACAACCGCAAATTTTGATTTTTGACGTGGATGGCGTGCTGGTGGACGTGCGCGGCACGTACTGGCGCTCGGCGCTCGAAACGGTGCGCTACCTCACGGGCAAGCGCGTGACTTATGCCGAGCTGCACAAATGGAAAAGCAAGCCGGGATTCAACGACGACTGGAGCATGGTGGCGGCGTGGGTGACGGCACTGGGCAAGCCGCTTTCGTACCATGAGGCGCGCAACGCATTCGAGAGATTCTACTGGGGCAGCGATGGAAAGCCGGGAAACGTTCGCAATGAGAAGATTCTGGTAAGTCCGCGACAGATCGAGAAATGGGCGCAGCATTACGAACTTAATCTGTTCACCGGACGCACACGACAGGAATTTTCGTTTACCTTCGAACGCTGGCCGGGGACGCAGTATTTTCGAACCATCATTACCATGGATGACGCCAGAAAAAAACCGCATCCAGAAGGCTTGCAGATCATTCTCGGCGGACGCGACCCGGGCACGGCGTTGTATCTGGGCGACAACATTGACGACGCGCTGGCCGCGCGGGAGGCCGGCGTGCGCTTCGTGGCGATTATCGCGCGCGACGAGCATCGCTATCGTGAACGCGCCGCACGATTCCGTGAGCTGGGCGCGCTGGCGCTTCTCCCCCGTGCGACGGAACTGAATCGCTGGCTGTCTTAGTAGGGGGCCATAGCCCCGCCTAGCTAGCTCTGCTCGTGACGACCCGTGATACAGTGCGTCGAGCAAATTGTTTGGCAGGGGAATCCCGATGCAACGACGCACCTTCTTGCATGTCACCGCGGGCGCGGCGAGCGCTTTGGCATGCAGTCCACTGGCGCTTGGCGAGGAGCAAGAACGGAAAACACCGGTCGTCTATCCCGATCCCGCCGTGGAGGTTATCGATCCGCGCTTTGCTAAATACATCGTCGGCAATGCCGCGGTCGAGCGGCTGTATACCGGCGCTCGTTGGGCTGAAGGGCCCGTGTGGTTTGGGGACGGGCGGTATCTTCTGTTCAGCGACATCCCCAACAATCGCATCCTGCGATGGCTTGAGGACACTGGAGAGGTCACGGTTTATCGCAGCCCTTCAAATTACAGCAACGGCAACTCTCGCGACCGGCAAGGAAGGCTGCTGACTTGCGAGCACGACACACGCCGCCTGACGCGAACCGAATACGATGGCACGATCACGGTGCTCATGGACCAGTTTCAAGGCAAAAAGCTGAATGCCCCGAATGACCTCGTGGCACATTCCGACGGCGCCATCTGGTTCACGGATCCCGGCTACGGCATCATGTCCAATTACGAAGGCCATAAGGCCGCATTCGAACTGCCTACCAACGTTTACCGCCTCGACCCAAATACGCGTCAAGCGACCGTGGTTGCCAGCGAGTTGGACAAACCCAACGGACTTTGCTTCTCCCCGGACGAGAAAAAACTGTACGTCGTGGACACCGGCGTTCCCAAACGTCCGGGCGATCCGCACCCCATTCGTGTGTACGACGTTGAGGATGGCGTGCGCCTCAAGAATGGCCGTCTGTTTGCGAACATGGCGCCGGGCTCGTCCGATGGCATCCGGTGCGACGTGGACGGCAATGTGTGGTCCGCAGCCGGGTGGGCAGGCGAGGGCTACAATGGCGTGCATGTTTTCGCTCCCGACGGCGCGATCATCGGCAAGATTCATCTTCCGGAAACCTGCGCCAACCTCTGTTTCGGCGGCGCCAAGAAGAACCGTCTGTTCATGGCCGCCAGCCAGTCTTTGTACGCACTCTACGTTGGCACGCAGGGGGCCCAAACGCCCTGATACCGCAACTGCATAGTCTTTGCGGATGAAATGAACCTGTAGTGTGGAGGCACCAAGATGCGTGCCGCCGAGGAGGAAGAAATGGCCAGCGCAACGATTCCCGCTCCACCGAAGAAGAGACGTTTCTTGCGATTTGTGAAGCGCGTGCTGCTTGGGGTGGTCCTTCTGCTCGTATGCGCGTTGCTTGCGGGAGCAGCCTACCAAGCCATAGCGAACTGGAAGGATGCGCGGCGGTTTCTGCAAGAGGGACGCTCGATCGCGTTAGGCGCTGAATTTCCGGGAGTCATGCTGAATCTGAATTGCGTGGGACAAGGAACGCCGACGGTGATTTTGGACAGCGGGCTGGGCGTCCCCGCGGCGGGATGGGACCTGGTGCTGCCGGAGGTGGCCAAGTTCGCGCGCGTTTGTTCTTACGACCGCGCGGGATACGGCTGGAGCAGCGCGGGACCGATGCCGCGAACGAGCGAGCAAATCGCAAAAGAATTGCACGCGCTGCTGGCCGCATCCGGAGAGAAGGGACCATACGTGCTTGTGGCTCATTCGTTTGGGGGCTACAACGTGCGCGTTTACACAAGCAAATATCCGGCGGATGTGGCCGGACTGGTGCTCGTGGATACGTCGCACGAGGATCAGAATCAGCTGATGCCTCCCTCGTTGAAGAAACTCGCGAACGATCAAGTTGCGCAACTGGACAAGCAAAGGCAGCTTACGCCGATTCTTATTTTCTTCGGGATTGCGCGACTAACGGCGGGCGGTGACAATAACAGCAAACTGAGCAAGGAATTCCGCGACAAGATGAAATACCTGCAACTGCAAGCTAAATTTGTGGACGCGGCCGTTTCGGAAATCAAGAATTTCGCTGAGAGTTCGGACGAGGTTCGCAGCGCTGGGAATCTGGGGGACCGGCCGGTGGTAGTGTTGACGGCGGGAAAGGACGAAGACGAGAAGGATTTGCCGAAGGGAGTCTCCCTGCAAGAGATGCGAGAATTCAGAAAGACCTGGATGAATGATCTTCAGGTGCGCCAAGCACGGCTCTCCACGCGCGGGAAGCAAATCGTTGTGCCGGACAGCACGCATATGATTCCGATGGAAAGGCCCGACACCGTGGTGGCGGCGATTCGCGAGGTGCGCGAAGCAACCAAAGGGGCGGCTGCGCCGAAACCCTGACGGCCTAGCCAAGAAATAGGGAGTGGTGGCGGGCATCCCTGGGCGACGAAGCGGGCTCTAAATGAACTGCATTCCTTAACCTCTGCTGTCTTCGGGAGAGAAGCGGAGGAAACCTTGAAAACGAGAGTACTGCTAGCCTTTTCATTCATCGGAATGACCGGGGCATTGTTGGTGACCGCGCAAAGCGTTTTGGCGCAAGCGCCGGCGGGGCCGGTCGCTTCGCCGCCACCAGGAGGCGCTGCGCGCGCGGCGAAGGCGCCGGAACCGGTGCCTCTGGCGCCTCCGCGGCAGACCATCCTTGGCGCGTGGACGTTGAACCGCGACGAAAGCGATGATCCGCGCAAGAGGATGCAGGAGTCGCGCGGTTCGAACGGCGGAGGCTATGGCGGCAGACGCGGGGGCGGAAGCTGGCCCGGGGGCGGGGGAGGAGGATACGGCGGGCGGCGCGGCGGGATGGGCGGAGAAAGCGATGAAGAGCGGCAGAAGATGCAGGAACTGTTGCGGCCACCGGCAGCCATGACGCTTTCCATAACCGGCGCGGAAGTGGACCTGAAGGACGATCACGATCGCAAGCGGGCGTTCATGACCGATGGGCGCAAGCTGCAAAAATCCAAGGACAACAACTACCAGGAAATTGCCGCGAAATGGGACGGTAACCGGCTGGTGACGGATGAGAAAAATCCACGCGGCGGGAAGATGAGCCGCACGTTCGAGTTATCTGCCGATGGGCGGCAACTCTATGAGACGCTGAACCTGAAACTTGGGCGCAGCAACACGGAAACTGCGATTCGGTATGTGTACGATATTCCGGCACAAACCCAGCAGTGAAACATTTCCTCAGCTATATTGAAGGCCGCGGCCGCCGACTGCGTTGACGGGAGGCGCGACGGATGCTATAAAGTACATTTCGAAGCGGCGGCTTGAAGCCCACCGTACGCTCTTACGGGGTGGAGCGAGGCGCGGCTGCCAACCTATCTGCCCCGCGCGGATCCGGGTCAGAGGCGACGGAAATTTAGGCACGACAATCGCATGCCCTCCATCGGTCACCAACTTGGCGAACTGTTCCTTGGGGCTGCGCCCACAGTCCTGATTATCCTCCTTTTTTACTTCATCTTACGGACGCTTTTCTTCCAGCCGCTGCTGCGCGTGATGGCGGAGCGCGACGCGCGCACCGTTGGCGCGCAGAAGGCTGCGGAAGCCGCGCAGGCGGCCGCGGCGGAAAAGGTCAAGCAGTATCAAGAAGCGCTGAAACAGGCCCGCGGCAAGGTGTACGCAGAGCAGGAAGCGGCGCGAAAAAAGCTGCTCGACGAGCGCGCAGCGCAGTTGAAAGACGCACGAAGCAAAGCTGCCGTGGAAGTGGGCACGGCAAAAGAACGTGTGGCCACGGAGCTTGCTGGGGCGCGGCGCGAAGTCGAGTCCTCGGTGGCGCAGCTTTCCGCCGAGATTGCGCGGCGGATTTTGCAAGCGCCGCCCCGTCCGGGCGCACCGGCGAGAGAGGCTCGATGAGCCGGAATCGCCGCTTATTTAGTTTGGCAAGCGCCGTGATTGCGGCGCTTTTCTTAACTCTGAGCGCGCATGCGGCGGAAGAGGGCGGAGCGGCAGGGGCGGAAACGGCCGCGGAAGTTTTCAAGTGGATTAACTTCGCGATCGTGGCGGGCGGCATTTTGTGGGTGTGCTGGAAGAAGGCGCCGGGATTGTTCCGCGGGCGCGCGGAGGCCATTAGTTCCGCGATTACGAAAGCAGGCAGCGCGAAGGCGGCTGCCGACGCGCAACTACGCGAGGCGGAAACGAAGCTCGCGAATCTCGATAAAGAAGTGGCGGAATTGCGCTCGTTTGCGGAGCGCGAATCGGCGGCAGAAGTCGAGCGCATTCGAATGGCGACACGCTCAGACCTGGAGAAAATTGCGGCGGCAGCGAAAGCGGAGATCGAAGCGGCGGAACGCGCGGCGCGCATGGAATTGAAAGCATTGGCCGCAAAGCTGGCAGTGGACGGCGCGGAATCGCTGCTGACCAAGCAGCTTACTGCGCAAGCGCAGGCGGCCCTGATCAGCAATTTCGTGAAGAGCCTGGAAGGGATGCCGAATTGAAGTCCGCGAGCCTGCAATACGCAAACGCGCTGGCGGACATCGCGCTAGCGCAAAGCGCGGCCGAACCCGCGGCCAAACAACTGGACGGGTTTGGCGCGGCGTACGCGGAGTCGGCGGAATTGCGCACGTTCCTGGCAAGCCCGGCGGTCAGCGTGGAGGCGAAGCACGCGGTGCTGGAAAAGATCGCAGGGCGGCTGGGCGCGAGCAAGATTATCCGCAATTTCCTGTTCGTGATTGCCGACCACCGGCGCACGCAACTGATTCCGGAGATTGTTGCGACGTTTCAGCAAGTGCTGAGGCAGCGGCAGGGCGTTGCGGAAGCGGAGATTGCTTCCGCAGTGGAATTGAGCGCGGCACAGAAAAAAGAGCTGGCGGCGACGCTGGCGCGGCTGACGGGAAAGAAAATCGAGCCGAAGTATTCGCTCGATCCGGCGTTGCTGGGCGGCGCGGTGGTGCGCATCGGGGACACGATTTACGATGGTTCGCTGCGGAGCCGCTTGAACGAGATGCGCGCGCGGCTGGCGGCGGAGTAAAGCAAGCTTTTCGCAACAGGTTTCTTCGGTTAAGAGGGATGAGAAAGTTTCGGGGAAGCGACGGAGCAGGCATGGCAAACATCAAGGCAGACGAAATCAGCAAGATTCTGCGCGAGCAGATTGAGAATTACGAGCAAACCGTCTCGGTGGACGAAGTGGGCGCGATCATCAGCGTCGGCGACGGCATTGCGCGCGTGCATGGCCTGGAAAAAGTGATGGCCGGCGAGATGCTGGCGTTTCCGCACGATGTATTTGGAATCGCGCTGAACCTCGAGGAAGAAGAAGTCGGCGTGGTGCTGCTCGGCGAAACGACACAGCTGAAGGAAGGCGACGTCGTCAAACGCACGAACACGATTATGTCCGTGCCTGTGGGCGAAGCGCTGGTGGGACGCGTGGTGAATCCACTAGGGCAACCGCTGGACGGCAAAGGACCAATCGCCACGAAGCAGCGCAACGCGCTGGAACGAATCGCGCCGGGCGTGCTGGACCGCCAGCCGGTGCGCGAGCCGCTGCAGACGGGAATCAAGGCGATTGACAGCATGATTCCGATCGGGCGCGGGCAGCGAGAGCTGATCATTGGCGACCGCCAGACCGGCAAGACCGCGGTGATTCTCGACACCATCATCAATCAAAAGGGCGGCGACGTCATTTGCATCTACTGCGGCATCGGGCAGAAGCGCTCGACGATCGCGCAGGTGGTAAAGACACTGACGGACGCGGGCGCGATGGATTACACGATTGTGCTGGCGTCGTCAGCAGCGGAGCCGGCTTCGCTGCAATACATCGCGCCGTACGCGGCATGCGCGATGGGCGAATATTTTCGTGACAACAAGCGGCATGCGGTGGCGTTTTACGACGATCTTTCGAAGCACGCGCAGGCGTACCGCGAAATTTCCTTGCTGCTGCGGCGTCCACCGGGGCGCGAAGCGTTTCCAGGCGACGTATTTTATCTGCACTCGCGCTTGCTGGAACGCGCGGCAAAATTGAACGACAAGCTGGGCGCCGGTTCGCTGACGGCATTGCCCGTGATTGAGACGCAGGCAGGCGACGTGTCCGCGTACATTCCGACGAACGTGATTTCGATTACGGACGGGCAGATTTATTTGGAAGCGGATCTTTTCAACGCGGGCATACGTCCCGCGATCAACGTAGGCATCAGCGTGAGCCGCGTGGGCGGCAACGCGCAGATCAAAGCGATGCGGCAGGTGGCCGGGTCGTTGCGGCTGGACATGGCGCAGTACCGCGAACTGGCGGCATTTGCGCAGTTCGGCGCGGACCAGCTTGACAAGGTGACGCAGGGGCAGCTTGCCCGCGGGCAACGGCTCACGGAAGTTTTGAAGCAGGACCAATACGCGCCGCTGCCGGCGGAAAAGCAGGTGCTAATCATCCAAGTGGCAACCAGCGGAGCGCTTGACGCTTTGCCCGTGTCAGAGGTCCGGCGTTTCGAGCGCGAGTTTTTGCAGTTCACGGAGACGAATTACCCGTCGCTGCTGAAAAACATCGCCGCGAAGAAGGCGCTCGACGACGGCATCAAGGCGGAAATCAAGACGGCCGTCGAGGCGTTCAAAGAGCGCTTCACCGTGGCTGCTGCGGGAGCCGCAAATTAGGGACTTAGACTGACGAACCAGCATGCCCACACTTCTCGATTTCCGGCGACGCATCCGCTCGGTGAAAAACACCCAGCAGATTACGCGCGCCATGAAGTTTGTGGCGGCGGCGCGGCTGCGGCGCGCGCAGGAAGCGGCGCTGGCGGCGCGGCCCTACGCCAAAGAATTGGTGCGCGTGCTGCGTTCAACAATCAGCCGTATCGCTGAGCCGCAGCATCCACTGCTGTCGCGCCGGCCGGAAGGGCGAGTGCTGGCGCTGGTTTTGACCGGCGAGCGCGGCCTGGCAGGCGCGTTCAATACGAATATTTTGAGGAAGGCAAACGAATTTTCCCGCGCGAATAAGAGCCGAAAACTTTCGGTCATTCCCGTCGGGAAAAAGGGCCGGGATTCTCTGAGGAAGGCCGGTTTCAATCTCATCGGAGAATACGTCAATGTGCTGGCGCGTGTGGAATTTGGGACGGTGCGGGAGATTTCGAATTTGGTGACGGATTTGTACGCCAAGGGCGAGATCGACTCCGTTTACATCATTTTCAGTGAATTCAAGACGGTGATGTCCGCGAACTTGACCGTGGAGAAACTCCTGCCGGTAGACCCAGCACAGGTAGTAGAGGGTTCCGAAGGCGCGTCGGCGAGTGGACAGGTGGATTACATTTACGAGCAGCCCGAAGAACAGCTTCTCGACAGGCTTTTGCCGCGCTACGTCGAGTCGCAGGTGCAGCGCGCGATGCTGGAATCGTCGGCGGCGGAACACGCGGCGCGCATGACGGCGATGGAATCGGCGACGAAAAACGCGGGCGACGTGATTGAGGCGCTGACGCTGCACATGAACAAAGTGCGGCAGGCGGCCATCACCAAGGAAATTATTGAGATTGTGAGCGGTGCGACGAGCACTGCTTAGGAGAAAGCATGGCCGAAAAATACGCAGCCGTTGGACGAATCGTGCAGATCATCGGGCCGGTTCTGGACGTGCAGTTTGAGGACGGACATCTGCCAGCGATCTACAACGCCGTACGCATCACGAGCGACGGCTACAACGTTCCCGAGCCGATTGACGTAACTGCCGAGGTGCAGCAGCACCTGGGCGAAGGGCGCGTGCGCGCCCTGGCAATGGAGCCGACAGAAGGCCTGGTGCGCGGGATGAAAGCTCACGACCTGGGCGAGGGCATCAGCGTGCCCGTGGGCAGGACCACCCTCGGCCGAGTGATGAACGTACTCGGCAAACCGGTGGACCAGCTCGGGCCGCTGACCAGCAAGACGCGGTACCAAATCCACCGGCCAGCGCCGCTGCTGGACCAGCAATCCACGACGCTGGAGATGTTTGAGACGGGCATCAAGGTCGTGGACCTGATTCAGCCGTTCTTGAAGGGCGGAAAGATTGGATTGTTCGGGGGCGCGGGAGTCGGCAAAACGGTTCTCATCCAGGAACTGATTCACAACGTGGCCATGCAGCACGGAGGCGTCTCCGTGTTCTCGGGCGTGGGCGAGCGCACGCGCGAAGGCAATGACCTGTGGCTGGAGTTTCAGGAGTCCGGCGTGGTCGTGCCGGGCAATTCGGAGAAGTCGCGCGCGGCGCTTATTTACGGACAGATGACGGAACCACCCGGAGCACGTTTGCGCGTCGGCCTGACCGGCCTGACTGTGGCGGAGTATTTCCGCGATCAGGAACACCTCGATGTGCTCCTGTTCATCGATAACATTTTCCGGTTCGTGCAAGCGGGCTCGGAAGTCTCGGCCCTGCTCGGGCGCATGCCTTCGGCTGTGGGCTATCAGCCGAACCTGAATACAGAAATCGGAGAATTGCAGGAGCGCATCACTTCGACGAAGACCGGTTCGATCACCTCGGTGCAGGCGATTTACGTGCCCGCCGACGATTATACGGACCCGGCGCCGGCCGCGACGTTTACGCACCTGGACGCCTCCACGAACTTGAGCCGGCAGATTGTCGAGCGCGGAATTTATCCCGCCGTCGATCCGCTAGCCAGCTTCTCGCGCATTCTCGACCCGCGCATCGTGGGCCAGGAACATTACGCGGTGGCGCGCGCGGTGAAATCGATTCTCCAGCGCTACAAGGATTTGCAGGACATCATCGCGATTCTGGGCATCGAAGAACTTTCCGACGAGGACAAGCGAACCGTGGCGCGCGCCCGCAAAATCGAGAAGTTCCTCTCCCAGCCGATGTTCGTGGCCGCGCAATTCACCGGACTGGAAGGCAAGTACGTCAAGATCGCAGACACTGTGCGCAGCTTCAAGGAAATCGTCGAAGGCAAGTACGACGATATTCCGGAGCAGGCGTTTTACATGGTGGGCACAATTGAGGAAGCCTTGCAAAAGGCGGAAAAGATGAAGGCGGGAGTTTAGCAGCATGCTTCCCGAGGCCATTGAGCTGGTGATCGTTACGCCCACGCGGCAGTTGCTGCGGACGCGGGTTCGCGAGGTTACTTTGCCGGGCGCGAACGGTTACCTCGGAGTGTTGCCGGGCCACGCGCCATTGATGACCGAACTGGGGATCGGCGAATTGACCTTTCTGGGCGCGGCACAATCGGAACCTATCTCTGTCGTTCGCGGCTTCGCGGAAGTTTTGCCCGACCGCGTGACCGTGCTGGCGGAAACCGCCGAGCTGGCCGCCGAAATCGATCTCGAACGCGCTGAAGCTGCGAAGGCCCGCGCAGAAAAACGCCTCGCGGCGGGAGACCCCAATATCGACTGGGACCGCGTCAGCGTGGCTCTGCAGCGCGCCCTCATTCGCATTCAGGTGGCCCGCAAGTACCGCGGCGTGCCGGCCAATTCCCGCTGACCGTTTGCCATTCGCGGCGCTGCCCATCGTTTGGTGACGCGAAACCTCAACGATTCATCTAATCTAGTTGTGAATAAAGATCATGGAACCCATCACGCTGTACACCACAACCTGGTGCCCGGACTGCCGCTACGCCAAGAATTTCCTGAGAGAAAGAGGCGTCGCCTACCGCGAAGTCAACATCGAAGAAGACGAAGCCGCGGAAGAAATTGTTCTCAAGGCCAATCATGGCCTGCGCAAAGTGCCGACACTGGAAGTCGGCGGGCGGTATTTTGCGTGCAGCCCTTTCGATCCCGAAGACCTCGCCTGGGAACTCAATATCCCGCTGAATCCCTAGTCCGGCAGGAATCTCAAACGGTCTAATGGACTGGCAGACCGCGCGCCCATACGTCTGTCACTCGTAATGCCTGATCGAGCAGCAAGACGTCGGCGTCGGCTCCGGCGCGCAAAGCGCCTTTCTTGAACTCGATCCCTAACAGAGATGCGGGATTCAGAGTCAACATGCGAACCGCGTCCGGCAAAGGAACGCCGAGGTTCACGATGTTCCGGAGCGCGCGGTCGAGGGTGAGCGTGCTGCCCGCAAGGATTCCCGCGGCGTTTCTGCAGACTCCGTTGGTTACCGTCACCTCAAAACCGCCGAGCATGTACTTTCCGTCGGGCATGCCGGTGGCGGAGAGCCCGTCGCTCACGAGAATGACCCGTTCGGAACCTTTGGCTTTCAGGAGCAGCTTCATCGCGCCTTCTTCGACGTGCACGCCGTCGGCGATCAATTCCGCGTTGATTTCAGGCGAAGTGAGCACGGCGCCAATCACACCGGGATCGCGGTGCGTGAAGGGCCGCATGGCGTTGTACGTGTGCGTAGCGCTGCGCGCTCCGTGGGCGATGGCAAACCGCGTCTGTTCGTAATTCGCATCGGTGTGACCCACGGAAACAACCAAGCCCGCTTTGCGCGCCGTGTCCATGCATGGAGCCGCGCCGAGCACCTCCGGGGCAATCGTAATGAGGCGCGCCTTTCCCTCTGCGGCCTGGAGCAAGCGGTTGAGTAAGTCCGCCGAGGGGGATTGAATCCATTCAACTGGATGTACGCCGGGGCGCGCTTTACTGATAAACGGGCCCTCGAAGTGGATGCCCAGGACTTCGGCACGAGACTCCTTCGCGGCGTGCTGCTGCGTGATGTACAGGGAGATTCCCGCGGCTGCGCGGCAGGTGTTGTCGGGGTCTGCCGTGACCGTGGTGGCCAGGAGCGAAGTCGTGCCAAATTCGGCCACTCTTCTGGCGACGACGGCGAGCGCGTCTCCGTTTGCTTCCATCACGTCGCGCCCGCCCGCGCCGTGGATGTGAATGTCGATGAATCCCGGAATCGCCGTTTTGTCGGCTGCCGAGATCTCCGTCGCGCCAGCAGGCAAGCTTAAGCCGCTCCGCGGCCCAATCGCTTCAATGACGCCGTCACGAATCAAAATCCCGGCGTCACTGATTTCTGAGGTGGGCGTGAAAGCACGCCCGGCACGGATAAGAGTGGTTGGCATGGCCGTGCAACATCGTAGCGGAAATGCGGAGCAGGACAAAACAAAACGGGCAGACCAAATGACTTAGTCCGCCCGCCTGCCAAGAGCTAAAGAGGTTTTACTTGGATGCCGATGCTGCCATGTCGATGTTGGTCAGCTTGAGCGTGTCGCCTTCCACCGTGCCCTTGACGGTCACATGATGGCCGGCATGCGCCGCGACTTTGTCCTGCGCGTCGACGACGTACACCTTTTTGTCGGCATCGTTCACGAACACGTACTTGGCGCCATGTTCCTTGACGCACTTTGTCGTGCACTCGCCGGCCTTGTCGTTCGCGCCCTTCACCCCGCACTGGCTGTCGGAAATCCAGCCGGTCCAGGAACCATCTGCCGCCATCGCAAGTGTCCCCGCGAAGAGCGTTGCAGCAATTGCCGTTGACAGTCTTAGTTTCATTGTTCCCCCCTCCAGAAATCCATTGTGGTGGTTGAGTCGCCGGGCCGTCATAGTAGCTTCGCATAGCTACGACTCCGGTGTCCAGCTACTTCCTAAACCGCTCTAGGTCCTATGTTTATTCCCGAGTGGGCCAAAGAAAAGGGAGGATTCGGTGGAATCCTCCCCTCATTTAGCCCCGTATTCCTAACGAGTGGCGATGTTTACGTGGACTGTCGGCTTACTGGCCGGAAGTCGCGCTGCTAGCCGAGGCTGTCGTCGACGCGCCCTTCGGCGTGCTCAAATAGCCGGTCGCACTGGACTTGGTGACCTTGTTGACCACAAGTTCCAGTGCGGAGCGGGTGCCGCCCGCGTAGAAG
>QHYM01000468.1 GCA_003223295.1 Acidobacteriota bacterium
AAGTCCAGGTTTTTCCCGCAATAGATGTCCGAATTCGCGGGGTTGGGATCGATAGGGATTTATGAGATAGGTTGTAGTCTTCTTAGTGCCTTGCAGGCTCTGGGAATAGTCAAGTTCGGACAACTCCGTGCCGCCTGGCTACTGCATGACAAGCCATACCGTCCATTTGAGGCCAGCACCATCGGCTTGCTCGCTGACCCGCTTTTGGTGCTCGCAACGATGGCCCGCGTCTCCGGCGCGCAGGCAGTCGTTGTTGACGATGGCTCTGTCGAGTTCCGCCGCAACGGTCGAGTTGCCGCATCATTCGTCGTCGCTTCTGGTTGCGGACATCGTGGGAAACAGGCAGTAGAGGCGATTGTAGAATCGCGCCGAGCACAGTACCGTACCTGTCCGGCAGTCTTAGTGGGTGGTACATCGGCTTCCTGGACGACTCCTCCTACTCCGCCCAAAGATATCATTCAAGGCGATGTGTCCAAGCAGGACATTCTAAGAGGCCCGACCACCCTTCCTTTGTTTCACATCAGCGAACTCCGCGAAAATCAAGAGCTCATTCAGCAGGTGGTGCCATGACCAATTCTTCACTCGGGTTCACTTCGACCGATCTAATCGTGGCAGCGTCCCAAACGCTAATAGACGGAGGTTATCACCAGATTGCGGCGAGATTCCGGGAGTGGGATACGCCAACATCTCGACTCTTCGAGGATGAATACGGTGTCGTCGGCATCGTCGTATTTGATACATGTGCTGAACTTCTCCGAACGTGGCCCGATTTGCAGGCGTCACTTGTCGATGTGATCTCGCGCCATGTCGGCAAGGAAGAATCAAAATCGTGGGATGGATATTTAGTGCTTTTGTCTCCTGGGATTGCGCCGTCCGAAAGTGCTGCGATTGAAGATGTTCGGTACAACACCACCCGATTACGCAAACTCGTTGCCACCGCTGATGACCTGAAGAGGCCCACGGACGTGGAACGAGTGCTGCGCCCGCTTCTGCCACTGCCTCAAGAACGAGCGAATCTAGGCCAAACAATCGCCGTTGTTGGAGCGACTCCACCAACAGTGGGGTGAACAATGAGACTTCTATCCATAGAACTGAGCGGATTTCGCGGATTTGCACAGCGCCAAGAATTTGATCTCGATGCTGATGCCGTTGTCGTGATCGGAGCGAATGGCCACGGGAAAACTTCCCTGTTCGACGGAATTCTCTGGGCTCTCAGCGGACGGATTCCCCGACTAAAGAATGACGACTCAAGTTTCGTCTCGATGTATTCAGAAACGGGTCAGGCCAGGGTTGCGCTACGCCTCAAAGATGGCCCGAATGGCAATGTTTTCGCGGTGACCCGCAGCTTTGATGGGAAAGAGCGACGAATCACTTTTGAGACATCCGACGGGTCATACCAGGGTCCCTCGGCTGAAGGGAAATTGATTGACCTTGTCTGGTCAGATGCAGCGGCCGCTTCTGATCCCGGTGAAGCACTAGCCTCTGTTCTAACGCGCAGTATCTACCTTCAACAGGATATGATTCGCCAGTTCATAGATGCTGCATCACCCCAGGAGCGCTTCGCTGCCGTCAGTGAGCTGGTAGGCGCAGGCCGGATCACGGAGCTTCAGGACAGTCTTGAGCGCTCGAAGAAAGCGTGGTCAACAGTCACCAATCAACGCCAAGATGAACTCCAACCAGTTCGGGAGCGACTATCAATAATTGAGGCGCGCCTGTCGGAATCAACCGAGCGTTCATCTCAAGCGTTACCCGCAATAACATCCGAGGCTTGGGGACAGTGGTGGCAGAATTTAGCCCAACTTGGCCTCAGCGTTGCCCAGGTGGAGTCGGCATCGCGCGAGGCTCCGTCCGCGATTGGTAGCGCGATCAAAGAACTTGATGCTCAGCGCCGCTTAACAGAGCGGAGACTCCAGGCCCTCGCCGCTCTGCAGGCCGAAATTCGAGGATTGACTAACCGGCCGATGCCGGAGCTTCAGCCTCTCCGCGACAGCATAACGAAACTGCGCAAGGAGCTAGAGGACCTAAAACGTGTCACAATTGAAGAGCAGGCACGCTTGGCAGAGCTCCGGCGTCATCAGGCCGAGCTGAAGGAAAAAAACGAGCAATTGAAAGCCTTGGCTGTCCTTGCGCTAAAACATCTCACGGACCACTGCCCGGTTTGTGCTCAGACATATGACAAAGAGACCACACGGCACCGATTGGAAGCTCTTGCGAAGGGTGGAAGCAGCGACACGCAAACCGTCTCATCACCAGACAAGCTGAACGAGTTTCTCCATGCCTTGACAGCGAAGGAGAAAGAAGTCTCCGCAGCTGAGCTTGCTTTGAGATCGGCTGAGCAAGCCGTCACCGAACTGCAGATGACCCAGCGGACTATCATCAGGCGCTTAAGTGAACTAGGCGTTGGGGCTGAGGACAATCGCGAGACTGCGTTGGCACACGCAGTCGCAGAAGCCGAGACATTGACAAAGCGCCTGGCTGAGCTGCAGCAAATTGGAGAGTCCCTTGCTTTGCGTTTGGCGCAATCCTCCGCGATGGCTGCCATCGATGAACTCCGCCGCGAAGCTAACGCCCTTCGGTCTGATGTGGCCGCTCGCGAAAAAAGCATTACTGCTCGAAATCGGACAGGCGACTTGGCGCAGAAGGTGATCGAGGCATTGCGAGAGGCAGCATCAGCCGTTGTAGAAGAGCGACTCCGGTGAGCGATCCGATCGAGGGCAAGAAGTGTGAGCTTCCCGCCGCCGTCCTGTCCAGTTCTCAAGTCAACGCGCTCGCGGTATCAGTGTTTCTCGCCCTCAACATCGGTATCCCGAATCCTCCATTGCCTGTCGCTATTTTGGATGATCCTCTACAGAGTCTTGATGACATCAATCTGCTTGGGTTGGTGGACCTTTTTAGACGAACCAAAGACCGCCGACAGTTCCTTGTATCTACACACGACGCGCGTTTCGGCGGGTTACTTTCCCGAAAACTTAGGCCTGGCAACGAGACCGGCAGGACAGTTGTCATAGAGCTGGACACCTGGAGTCGCAGAGGTCCCACCGTAGTGACGCGAGATGTGAAGTGTGATCCTGTGCCTCTTCGCCTCGTATCCTGAAAAATTGAAAGGCGCGCGGCGGTTCGTAATGGTCCGTCAAACTTGAGGTGCCGGTGCCTAAATGGCAGATCAAGACAGTGATGAGTTCCAGGAAATTCGAGAGCTCTGGGATGTTCTCTCTTCAATCAGCGCCAGTAACGGTATTGACATGCTCCAGTTTGTTCACGCAGTAGCAAGGCTAAAGAGAGATTCCCTCTCGCAATGGGCATCTGAACGAGACTTTGACGAACTATGTAACGCAGGATGTGGCGAAGTGTCGCTTGCGATTGCCCTCTGGGCTATTAAAGCATCCCAGCGCTGGGGGACAACATGGCGAACGGCAGTTGGCTCGAAAAGGGATCGGAATCAAGCTATCGGAGCTCTTCAAAAAGCTGCCGCTGTTCTAGAAGAACTTCAAGAATCGTTGATCGCTGCTGTCATGGAAGATGTGAAGATGTCACTCAGGGAGGACCTTCGCAAACCGCCGGATATCGATGCAAAGTCATTGAGCCTTGATCTGGAAGCTCATTGGCCTCGCACTGCTCCCGGGCCCCCTCCGACAACCGTAATTCGCGCCTTGCGATTGTATTCTCGTATTCTCAGGTTGTTCGACATCCTCCCCGAAGAGACGCAAGCACATTCGCCCGAGACTTTTTCCAAGTATCTTATTTCCGCATATGTGAAGAGAGCTACTGGAGATTTCCACGATGTGGAGGTCTCGGCGCTCATTGGGAGTGCTTTGGGCACAATGTACGACGAAACAGCTCATCGGATGTGGCGCTCTAGGAACTATGAGCAAATTGAAAAGACTTCTTCTTCTCTGGCCGAATTTCTAGTCGGCATCGGTGTGGAGACTGCTCAGAAAGCGTAACAGCTGAAGCAGATCTCTTCCTTTGGCGTTATGTTCAGCTCTCTCTAGCTGCGATTTAATGGCAGCATGAGACGAGGTCACAGAAAAAACCTCCCACCTCAGATGGGCAAGCGGGGTGCGGTCCGAAACAATTCCGGGCAACCGGTTGACCACTCCGGTCCGGGGCTGGGAGTAGGGCCAACAACTCCACTGACAGCCGGTCGAAAGCCGGAGGCTTGCCCTC
>QHYM01000316.1 GCA_003223295.1 Acidobacteriota bacterium
ACTAGATTCGCGACATTTGCGCATGCGAGTAAAAGTAATAGCCCGACGGCAGCCCACAATAGGTACAGCTGATTCCGTACATCCCCAACTTCTTCATCCATAAGCGACCGAACTTCAACGTGAAATTGCGCAAAGGTGCCTTCGTTGAAATGCGCTGCAGAGGTTCCCATCCCAACCTGCGCTCGTTGGAGATTCACGCGAGGAGCTAGGCGCCCCAACATGGTGTATCCGACGTACCAGCGGTATTTCGGGTTTAACGACTCCGGGTCGAATGCTGCAGGAACCCAGAGGTCCACGTGAGGATAAAGAGCTTCAATTTCCTTCGGCAAGACGCCGATGATCTCGCAACTCTTTGCTTCAATGCGTAACTCTCTACCGACGACGGTCCGGTCGCTTCCAAAGAGTCGCTGCCAAAGTCCGTGACTGAGCAGAACCACTCGCGCACTTCCATATGTGTCGTCCCGGCTTGTGAAATCCCTGCCTAGCTCCGGGCGGACGCCAAGCAGCGAAAATAACTCTGACGTCGCCTCCATCCCTTGCAGGTGCAACGCTTGGCCTTGCCCAGTTAGAGTTAGATCCGTTCGCTTTAATGCCGCGGTCGACTGGAAAAGATCCGTTCTCTGGCTGAAATCACGAAACTGCAGCACAGAGACTGTCGTTCGCGGCAGGTTCAAGGTCGGAAATTGGTCGTGAACCACAACCACATTTTGCGGATCCCGAATCGGGAGGCGGCGCACCAGAACGCCGCTAACTACGCTAAATATAGCGGCATTTGCACCGATTCCCAAGGCGAGTGTCAGAACCACAGTCGCCGCAAATTTCGGACTCTTTTTGAGCAAGCGGGTTGCGTACCGAACATTGCTCCACATAGGAGACACCTAAGCAATCTCGAGTTATTGAGAAATTCCTTACGGATTTCAGTACCGAGCTAAGGCCTCGAAAGGGCATTCATCAATAATCGCCTGGCGCTGTAGCTTATCAGACGGGACGGTATTCTTCGCATTGCAGCTGAAGGGATCGTTAAGCACAGGAGTCGGTTTGCGCGCTCCGTCACGGTCAGCTACCATGACGTGTGCCACTTTTCTTGAAACCACGGACCAAATGCTGAAACTTCTCGACGAACTGAACCCGGAACAACGCCAAGCAGCAGAAACACTGGAAGGCCCGATACTAATTCTTGCGGGTGCTGGAACGGGCAAAACCCGCGCGATTACCTACCGTATCGCGAACCTGATCGCCAAAGGCGTTCCGGCCGAATCGATTCTGGCGGTGACCTTCACCAACAAAGCCGCGGAAGAAATGCGCAATCGCGTCACGGATTTACTGCTGCGTGCGGGCGTCCCGCCGGGACAGCCCTGGGTTTCCACGTTTCACTCCCTCTGCGCGCGGCTCCTACGGCGCGAGGCGCCCGCCGCCGGACTGCCGCGCGACTTTGCCATTTATGACGACGACGACCAGGTCGCCGCGGTAAAGCTGGCCATGGCCAAGCTACAGATCGATGCCGATGAACTGACTCCGCGTAATGTCCTGAGCCGCATTAGCTACGCGAAGAATCACGGTCAGACTCCCCAACAGGTCCGCGCCGAAGCATTTAGTCAAGATGGACGCAAGACCGCTGATATTTTCAGCGCTTATGAAAAAGCTCTGCACGACAGCAAGGCTCTGGACTTCGATGATCTGCTCCTGCGGTCCGCGCGTTTGCTGCGTGAATCGTCCGCCACTCGCGAAAAATGGCAGGCACGCTTGCAATACCTCCACGTCGATGAATATCAGGACACCAATCGCGTGCAGTATGAGCTCATGCGGCTCCTCACGGGCCCGAAGCAGAACATTTGTGTTGTGGGTGATGAAGACCAATCCATCTATGCCTGGCGTGGCGCGGACGTCTCCATTCTCCTGAGTTTTTCGCGCGACTTCGCTGCCGCACGCATTGTCAAGCTGGAGCGCAACTACCGCTCCACGCAAAACATTCTGGACGCCGCCGGGGCCGTAGTCGCCAATAATCCGCAGCGGTTAGGCAAATCGCTGAAAGCGGAGAAAAGCTCAGGAACCACTCTCAAGTATTTCGAGGCGCGCGACCCCCAAACCGAGGCGGAGTATGTAGCAGGCGAGTTGGGACGTATTCTCAGTGAAGACTCGGATCAAACATGCGCCGTCGAATATCGCACCAATTCGCAATCACGCGCTTTCGAAGAAGTTTTCCGCAGACAGGGTGTCCGTTACAAGCTGGTGGGCGGGTTCAGCTTCTACCACCGCGCCGAAGTAAAAGACGCGCTTGCGTATGTGCGATTGGCGATGCACCCGGAGGACGATATTTCCGTGCTACGGGTTCTAAACGTGCCGCCCCGTGGCATTGGTAAGACCACTGTCGACGCGCTCCGCGATACCGCGCGAACCGACGGAAATCCTCTTTGGAATGCCATCGAGAAAACCGTTGCAGGTGGCACGACCGGTCGCGCCGTTGCGCCGCTGCGCGCGTTCCAGGAACTGATTCGCAAGCTTCAGGAAGCGCTCTCCACCAAAGAGCCGGCAGAATTCCTGCATGTCGTCCTCGAAGAATCCGGATACATGGACATGCTCAAAGACCGCAACACCGCGGAAGATGTCGCGCGAATGGAAAACCTGGAAGAACTCACGCGCGCCGTGGCCGAGAGTATGGAAACCGGAGAAACCTTCACGGATTTCCTCGATGCCGCATCGCTCGTGAGTGACGCTGACCAATATGAAGGCAAGCCCGGCGTGACTCTCATCACGCTGCACAGCACCAAAGGGCTCGAATTCGATCACGTTTTCCTCACGGGCATGGAAGAAGGTATCTGCCCGCACAGTCGCTCGCTCAACGAAGACAAAGGAATCGAAGAAGAGCGCCGCCTCGTTTACGTGGGAATGACGCGAGCGCGCAAATCACTAACACTCACGCGCGCCGTGTACCGCCGCATTTTCGGGAACGAACAGCAGTTGCGTGCTTCCCTGCCCTCGCGTTTTCTCGCGGAAATTCCCAGCGAATTAGTGGAAACCGTTCGCGGCTCGTTGGCGGAGATTGGTGAGACGCGCCGCTACGAGCCCGATCCCGAATACTCGTATTCCCCTGAGGAGTTTCTTCGCCGTGTTCGCCGCGAGCAAAAACCGGCAGCGCCTCCCCGAAGAGCTGTGGGTTCAAGCTCGCTTGGACGCCCCGCCGCGAAACGCGGAGGTGACGCAAACCCCATGCTCGGCCGGAGGGTGCGGCATCCCAGTTTTGGTGTTGGAACCATCGTGGGCGTCGAAGGCGACGATGAAGACCGCCGCGTTTCCGTAAGTTTCCCTGGGCGCGGCACAAAAAAATTCATCGAGCGTTATGCGCAGCTTGAGCAAGCCTAAGAAGCTCACCCGCGCTTCAAGAGAAGCCTGGATAGTGCGTCAGTTGGAATTATCTTGATCATGACCATAGGGGGCAAAATTCACACTGGCCACTACCGAAGCCTGCGGCAAGTTGCGCGACGAAGCGTCTCAGGGTAAATTGAGGTCGCTCTAACTTCTCAGTATAGCATTAGGTGACTTGACTCCGCCGGCTTTCCGGGGCGCGATCGGAGAAGATGGGTGGCCTCACAACTCTTCCGCTGCAAGGGTATCGACCAGCTCATAGCCGATTCCGAGAACGCTGAAGTCCGATTAAAAAAGTCCCTCGGTTGGTTGAGCCTCACCTCGCTCGGCATCGGCGCGGTCATCGGCTCGGGCATCTTTACCATCATCGGCACCGCCATCGCCGGACAAAAGTTTCAAACCTCCACAATTCTGAACGCCCCCCTCCTTCAATACCTGATTCACCATTCGGCCTCCTTCGGCAGGCCTGGCGCCGGCCCCGCGATCGCGCTCTCATTTATCCTTGTCGCCATCGCTTGCGGCTTCGCATCCGTGTGCTACGCCGAACTTGCCGCCATGATTCCCATCGCGGGCAGCGCCTACACGTACACCTACGCCACCATGGGCGAACTCATCGCCTGGATCATCGGCTGGGATCTCATTCTCGAGTACGCCGTCAGCAACATGGCCGTCAGCGTCGGCTTTTCTCAGCACCTCGTCAACCTGTTGGACTGGTTCGGCGTCCATCCCAATCCCCGCTGGATTTCTCCCGCCTATCTTCCCAGCGGTCTTTCCGACCTCGAAGGCAACATGCTTTACGGCCCCGGCTGGCATTTCGGTTTCAACTGGCCCGCGTTCATCATCGTGATGCTCCTCACCGTCATTCTGGTTCGCGGCATCCGCGAGTCGGCGGAAACCAATAACGTGATGGTGCTGATGAAAATTATCGCCATCCTCGTGTTCGTCTCATTCGCCTCGCGTTTCATCCATACTTCTAATTGGCATCCCTTCGCTCCCAACGGTTGGCCAGGCATTCTCACCGGCGGTTCGATCGTCTTTTTCACCTATATCGGATTCGATTCCGTCTCAACGGCGGCTGAAGAATGCAAGAGCCCGCAGCGTGACTTGCCCATCGGCATCATCGCCACGTTGATCGTTTGCACGCTTCTTTATGTCTCGGTCGTCGTGGTGCTCACTGGGCTTGTTCGTTGGGATACCCTGCTCGACGATGCCGCCCCCGTCGTGAACACGCTCAAGAAGCTCCACATCTCCAGCGTGCGGCTCGTGGTTCTCATCGGCGCGCTGATGGGAATGATCTCTTCCCTGCTCGTCTTCCAGATTGGCCAGGCTCGCGTTTGGTTCGCCATGTCGCGAGACGGCCTCTTTCCCAGGATTTTTGGCCGCGTCCATCCGCGCTTTCAGACGCCGGACTTCTCCACTTGGATGGCCGGCTTTGTCGTCGGCATTCCCGCGGGTCTCCTCGACATCGGAACCTTCGCGGATCTTTCCAACATCGGAACGCTTTTCGCCTTCGCGCTGGTCGCCGGAGGCGTCCTGATTCTCCGCTACCGCGAGCCCAATCGCCGTCGTGCTTTTCGCGCGCCCGGAGGGCCCATCGCTCCGGTCTTAACGATTCTCACCTGCCTCCTGCTGATGGCCGGCCTCCCCATCATGAACTGGATCCGCTTTTTCGTGTGGATGGCCATTGGACTTGTGATTTACTACAACTACGGACGGAAGCGAAGCACGCTACGGCTTGCTAAGCAAGCTTAGGGGATTCGCGCATGCAGGGGTTGGCTTACCAAAAGTGTTGGCGCGCAGGGCTGGTATTCGGTATACTAGCGGCTTTTCTATCTCTGCCTCAGGATTCTTTGGCCTGGGGCCGCAATGCGCACCGGCTCATCATCAACAAGGCCGTGGACACGCTGCCCGCTGACCTTCGTGACCTTCGCGCGTTCTTTGAATTCAACCGCAACATCCTGGCGCAGCATGTAACCGATCCGCTCGATGGGCTCGCAAAAAATCCTGCGGAAAAGCGCAACAACTTCATCGCTCTCGACAAATATGGGCGCTTCCCTTTTGAGGGCTTGCCGCGCAGCTATAAAGCGGCGGTCACCAAGTTTGGCAAAATAAAATTGGACGCCAACGGCCTTCTTCCCTGGCAAATTGGCGTTTACAGCGAAAAACTGACCGAGGCGCTGAAGGCTGGAAGGTGGGACGAAGCCCGGCTCGATGCGGCCATCCTCGCGCACTATGTGGCGCAGGCCCACGACCCTTTCAGCACCACCGATAATTCCGACGGCCGCCTGAGCGGCCAGCCCGGAATCAACGACCGTTTCGGCGGCACTCTCATCGACCGCTACTCTTCTTTTTTCCCCATGCGCCCCAACGACGCGTCCCTCATCAGTGACCCCACCGACCACGCCTTTGATGCCTGCCTCAGCGCCCATCGCTGGCTCGAATCGATCCTTCTGGCCGACCGCAACGCGCTTCGCGGAGAAAACTCTTACACCGACACGTATTACGACCACTTTTACAACGAGGCGGGCGCCATTCTCATCCGCCAGATCTCTGACGCCGCCACCGACGTCGGCTCTTTCTGGCTCACCGCTTGGAATAACGCAGGCCGTCCAACCCTGCCGCATTGATTCTTTGAGATGACACCGCCAGAACTTTCCGCGCGAATCGCCGCTTTCCCCAAAGCCGAACTTCATCTGCACCTGGAAGGTGCCATCCAGCCCCGCACCGCAATCACGCTCATGGCACGTCACGGTGTCAAAGTCAATGAGCAAGAGGTGCGCCAGCGCTATGCTTTTCGCAATTTTCCGGAGTTCCTCGAAACCTTCAAATGGTTGACTTCGTTCCTGCGTGAGCCGCAGGACTATGCCCTTGTCGCCCAGGAACTTGCCGAACACTTGCTCACCCAAAATGTCGTCTACGCGGAGGTGACGCTCTCCGTAGGCGTCATGCTGCTACGAAAACAGCAGCCGCAAGCAAATTTCGAAGCTCTGCTTCGTGCCATCGAACCGTTCGAGCGCCGCGGCCTTCGTCTTCGCTGGGTGTTTGACGCGGTCCGTCAATTCGGCGCCGAGGCCGCGATGGCCGTCGTTGAATCGGCCAGGAGCTGCAACTCGAAGGCGATTGTCGCCTTCGGCATCGGCGGCGACGAATTGCAAGTACCCACCGTGGAATTTCGTCCGGTGTACGACAGAGCCGCCGAACTTGGCTTGCATCGGCTGATTCATGCCGGCGAAGTGGGTGGCCCCGATAAAATCCGTGAAGCCGTCGAATTACTCGGAGTCGAACGCATCGGCCACGGCATCGCGGCTATCAAGGACCCTTCCTTGATGGACCTGCTCACGGCACGCAGAATCCCCCTAGAGATTTGCCCGCAAAGCAACCTCAAGACCGGCGCGCTCGCCCGCCAACTTGCCCGTGACGCTGTGCGAATCGAAGATCACCCGCTGCCCGCGCTTTTTCGCCACGGGATTCCCGTCGTACTGTCCACCGACGACCCTGCGCTGTTTCGTACCCACCTGCGCAACGAATACTCGCATGCCGCCCAGATGGGCTTGCAGGAAAACGAGTTGGAACAAATCTGCTCGATGGGCTTCCAGCACGCATTCCAACCCAACGCCAAAAGCCGAACAACATGACGAGAGGTTGCGTCGCACGATAACGCTCACTCAGTCGCGCCGGGGGCGAGGGAGGTCGAAGATGATTTGTGGCTCCTTCTCCGACTCCTTGTCCAGTTCCTTCTCGACAACGCAGTGAGAATGAAGGAGCTGGTTGGTGCCCCCGGCATTTCGTATGGTTATCAAAAATAGACGCCATCCGTTCGAACAGGCGCGTAAGAGAAAGAAAACACAGGGGTAGAGCACGCCGGGGGGCGGGGAAAGTGCGGAAAAGCGCAGAGAGGGCGCGAGCGGAGCTGATTTTCAAATTGCTAAGAATAAGCAACTGGCCAGTCGAAAAAGTCAAAAGCCCCAGGGGGAAACAACCGGGACCTGCTTTCGCCAGTTTGTGCGGAGTATGCTGCACGGGACTCAAACGGGACAATTGCGAGGTCAAGCCTAACTTCTGGGCTTGTGGAACGTCTTTCCTCAAGCTACGTACATACGTGTAGTGGCGAGTGGTGCGCCTTGCGTCGGCGAGGAGCAAGTCCCTAGCCACTGCTCTCGGGACGACGTGCGCGCGCCGCGGGGGAGCGGTCGCGAAAAAAGAGCGACGGTTGCCGGGAAGCAGGCGGTATGCAGGCGATTTGGATGGATTTGCGGTTTGCGGGGCGGGAGGTGCGGCGGCGGCCGGGGTTTGCGGTGACGGCGGTGCTCTCGCTAGCGCTGGGGATTGGGGCGACCAGCGCAGTGTTCAGCGTGATTTACGCAGTGCTGATCGATCCGTTCCCGTATCCGGGGGCCGAGCGCATGGTGGAGATGCGCCTGGTGGACAAGGCTGGGCACGACCGCTTTGCGGGGCCGAGCGGCACGCAGGCGGACCAGTTGCGACAGGCGAAATCGCTGGAAGATGTCACGCTGATGGATTGGTGGAACCTGACCACGACGGATGGCGACCTGCCGGAAGACGTCCAGGCGATGTACATTTCGCCGAACGCGCCGAATCACTGGGGCATTCGCGCGTTGATGGGGCGGTGGCTGATCCCTTCGGACGCGCCTCCGGGACAAACGCCGCAGCCGGTGGTGGTGCTGACCCATGCATTCTGGCAGCGGTATTACATGGGCGATCCCAACGTGATTGGGCGCACGATTCAGTTGGTGCACAAGCCGTATCAGATCGTGGGCGTGATGCCGCCGCGGTTCAAATGGGGCGGCGCGGAAATTTATGTGCCGCTGAAGGTCACGCAGGATCCGAGCATTCATTACGCAGCGTCGCTGAAAATCAAGCCTGGAGTGAAGCCAGAGGTGGCCAGCGCGGAGCTGCAGCCGATTCTGGAGAGCTTCGCGAAGGCGGAGCCGACGCGTTATCCAGAAAGCTTCAAGGTGAAGCTGCGCAGCATTGTGGAGGTGTACGCGCGGCCGCTGGGCCCGACGTTGTACTTGCTGCTGGGCGCGGTGGCCTCGCTATTGCTGATTGGCTGCGCGAACGTGTCGATTTTGTTGCTGGCGCGCGGGACGGAGCGGGAGCACGAGTTGGCGGTGCGCTCCGCGATTGGCGCTAGCCGCGGGCGGATGATCCGGCAACTGTTGACGGAGTCGCTGGGGATCGCTACGGCGGGCGCAGCGCTGGGCGTGCTGCTGGCGTGGAAGGGACTCGGGCTGATCGCCGCGAATCTGCCGGAGTTTTCGTTTCCGGCGGAGTCGGTGATCAAGATGAATGTGCCGGTGCTGCTGTTTAGTATCGGCTTGGCGTTTGTGACGGCGATTGTGTTTGGGTTGTGGCCGGCGCTGCAGCTTTCACGGCCGGAGCTGGCGCGGCTGATGCAGAGCAGCTCGCGTCGCGTGGCCGGGAGCGTGCGGGCGCGGCGGAGTCATGGAGCGATGGTCGGGGCGCAGGTGGCGTTGACCTTGCTGATGCTGAGCGCGGCGGGGGCGGCGGGCAAGGGATTTGTGAAGCTGGTGAAGACGGACTTGGGATACGACCCGCACAACGCGATGTCCGTTCCGATTCCGATTCACGAGAACACCCACGTGGAGTGGAAAGACCGCGCGGAATATTTCGAGCAGATTCGCGCGCGCATTGCGGCGATGCCGCAGGTGGTGGGGGCGGGGATTTCGACGAATGCGACGCCGCCGCAGAACGGCTGGCCGAACCGAATCGAAATTATGAGCAGCACGGCGCCGGAAAAACCGGAAGTGCGCGTGAATTTCGTGGACACCAACTATTTTTCACTGCTGAAGATTCCTCTGGCGCGGGGGCGTTTGTGGGATCACACGGAGATCATGCGCGGAGCGCTGCTGATGGTCATCAATCAGACAATGGCGAGGCAATTTTGGTCGAATGGCGACGCGGTTGGGCATCAAGTGCGGATTCCAGGCTTCAAGGATCAGCCGCCCTATCAGCGGGAGGTGCCCGGCGGCGCCGATGGCTGGATGCAAATTATCGGCGTGGTGGCGGACGCGCGGGACGATGGGCTGCGGAATACGATTAAACCGCAGGTGTATGTGCCGTTCACGACGCACATGATGATGTTCACGCAGATTTTAGTGAAGACGAAAGTGGCGCCGCTTTCGATTTTGCGCGATGTGCGGACGCAGGTGGCGCAGGTCGATCCGGAACAGCAGGTGATGAGGGTGCGGGATTTGGAGGGATGGATCACACGGCTCGAGGAGTATGCGCAGCAGAGGTTGGTGGCGACGCTGTTTGGAATTTTCTCAGTGTTGGGGCTGGCGCTGGCGGCGGTGGGGCTGTACAGCGTTGTGTCCTATGGAGTGGCTACGCGCACGAATGAGTTTGGGATTCGCATGGCGCTGGGGGCGCGGGCACGCGACGTGTTCCGTATTGTGCTGGCGGCGACGGCCGTAAATGTGGGCGGCGGCGTGGCGGCGGGGCTGCTGCTGAGTTTTGCGTTTGATAAGCTGGCGACAAAATGGGTGACGGAGAGTTCGCGCGATCCGTGGATTTTGGCGGGCGTGACGCTGCTGCTGGTCATGGCTGCAGCGCTGGCGTGTTTTGTGCCGGCGCGGCGGGCGGCGTCGATTGATCCGATGGAGGCGCTGCGGGTGGAATAGCCGCAATTGAGGTTCCTGTGCGCCAGCAGCGTCCATGAACTCTCCCGTGCGTGTCCCATTTTGATTGGTGTGCTAGAGCAGCGCGGTGTTTACGCCCCAGAGCATGTCCTTAAGGCAAAAGAAAAAATCAAAACCCCCAGGTAGAAAGCGCTACCTGTGTCACCCGCAAAGCGCAAGGAGAAAGGCACGGGTCTAAAAGACCCGCCACTAGAAAGCACGGACTTGAGAAGACCTCGCGTCGAGGAAGCAGAGCGGGGCAAGCTCAGTCGACGATCTCGAAACGGTATTCCTCGATGACCGGGTTGGTGAGCACTTCTTTGGAAATGCGCTCGAGCTGTTTTTGCGCTTCGTCGCGGTTCCAGCCATCGAGATTCAAGACGAAGAATTTTCCCTGGCGTACATCTTTCACGGCGGCGTAACCCAGGCCGGAAAGAGCATGCTGGATGGTTTGTCCCTGGGGATCGAGGACGGTGCGTTTTGGCATCACCCAAACGTGTGCTTTCATGCCGTCAGTATAACACTGCCCTTGTAGCGCACTTAGCCATAGAAAGACGAACCGAGCGCCCCGTGACACTGCTGCGCCTTGCTAGCCAACCGTCCGCGTCGCCGGGCGTGTTACGCTGATGGAGCCATCTGAGGTGACGGTTTATGTGCGGGATTCTCGGATACATCGGTCCCAAGAAAGTCGTTCCCGTGGTCATCGAAGGCCTTCGCAAACTCGAATACCGGGGCTACGATTCCGCGGGCATTGCCGTCGTGAACGGCACTGGCAAGCTGGAGATTCGCCGCGCCCCCGGAAAGCTTCGCAACCTCGAAGAAGCCATTGCCAAGTCTCCCATCGAAGGCACCTACGGCATCGGACACACTCGCTGGGCCACGCACGGGCGTCCCACGGAGGAGAACGCTCACCCGCACCGCGACTGCACCGGCCAGATTGTCGTGGTGCACAACGGAATCATCGAAAACTACCTGGAACTGAAAGAAAAACTCCAGAAAGAGGGCCACAAGTTCGTTACGGAAACGGACACCGAAATCGTCGCCCATCTCGTGGAGAAGAATTCGCAGGGCGGCGTTCCACTTGAGGAAGCGGTCCGCCGTTCGCTGAAGGAACTCCGCGGAATTTATGCACTGGTTTTCCTCTCCGCGAAGGATCCGCAAAAAATCGTTGCCGCGCGCCTGGGCCCTCCTTCCGTCGTCGGACTGGGCGACCACGAATATTTTGTCGCCAGCGACATTCCGGCCCTCCTCGAGCACACGCGCGAAATCTTTTTCCTCGCCGATGGCGACATCGCGGTTTTGACCAAAGAAGGCGTCCGCGTCATGGATCACGACGGCCGCTCCGTCCAGCGCCCTCCGCAACACGTCGCCTGGGACCCCATCATGGCGGAAAAGGGCGGCTACAAACACTTCATGCAGAAGGAGATTTTCGAGCAGCCCCGCGCCGC
This sequence comes from Acidobacteriota bacterium, assembly GCA_003223295.1. Taxonomy (GTDB): domain Bacteria; phylum Acidobacteriota; class Terriglobia; order Acidiferrales; family UBA7541; genus Acidiferrum. Next base: position 11,474 of record QHYM01000316.1, read on the forward strand.
CCGCGATACGCTCCTCGGCCGCATTTCCCAGGACACCGGCAAAGTTTTCCTCGATGAAATGCAGCTCACCGAAAAGCAGTTCCGCGAATTCCAGCAAGTGCGCATCGTGGCTTGCGGCACCAGCTGGCACGCCGGGCTAGCCGGAAAATTCATGATCGAGCGCCTTGCTCGCCTGCCCGTGGAAGTGGATTACGGAAGCGAATTCCGCTATCGCGATCCCATCATCGACGGCAACACCTTGACCGTCTGCATCAGCCAGTCGGGTGAAACAGCGGACACCCTCGCGGCCCAGCGCGAGGCAAAACTCAAAGGCTCGCCCACGCTGGCGATTTGCAACGTCATCGGTTCCATGATTACGCGCGAGGCCAGCGGCACCATTCCCACGCACGCCGGCCCGGAGATCGGCGTGGCTTCGACCAAAGCATTCACTTCGCAACTGGCCGCGCTGCTTCTGCTCGCGTCCTACCTCGGCCAGGTTCGCGGAAAGCTCAGCGACGCCACGACTAGAAACCTGATGCAGGAATTCACGCGCATCCCCCACAAAATGGAGATGGTCCTGCAAGCGGATGCTTCCGGCTTTTACGAGAATCTCGCGCGGCAATTCTTCCGCCACACGGATTTTCTTTATTTGGGCCGCGGCATCCATTACCCCATCGCGCTCGAAGGCGCCCTGAAGCTTAAGGAGATTTCCTACATCCACGCCGAAGGCTACCCTGCCGGCGAAATGAAGCACGGCCCAAACGCGCTCATCGACGAAAATCTTCCCGTCGTTGTGCTCGCCACGCGCGATGAATCCGACCGCGAAGCGATGACCCGCTATGAAAAGAGCGTATCCAACATCAAGGAAGTCAAAGCCCGCGACGGCATCGTGATCTCTGTCGTCACCACAAACGATCAGCTCGCGCGTGAAGCCTCCGACCACATCATCGAGGTCCCTCCCGCTCCCGAATTGCTTGTGCCGTTGCTCGAAATTATTCCTCTGCAGTTGCTCGCGTATCACATCGCGGTCCGCCGAGGCTGCGACGTGGATCAGCCGCGTAATCTCGCTAAATCCGTCACCGTCGAGTAATTGCCGCTCGTTTTCGGCTAAAATAAATGCATGCGGCAAAGTGTTCGAACGATGCTCGCCTCTCTGTCGATGCTCTTGCTGTCTGCGGCATTGCCATTGCGAGCGCAAACTTCGGATGCGGCCATCGCGTCGCTGCGCGAAGTTCGCGTTGAGGGGCAAAAACATCTGTCGGACGCTCAGATCGCTGCGCTCGCGGGCCTCGTTGTCGGCTCGCAAGTCGGCCGCACGGATCTGCAAGCTGCCGCTGACAAACTTGTGCAGACCGGCCTTTTCGCGAAGGTCAGCTACAATTTCGAGACTCGAACGGGAGTTGTTGTCACGTACCACGTTGAGGAATCCAAACGAATTTCTGCCTACTTCGACAACATCCCCTGGTTCGCCGATTCCGAACTTGCCGACGCCATTCGCAAGAAAATCCCTTTTTTTGATGGGACTCTGCCGGAAGGTGGCGGCACCGTGGACCAAGCCGCCGACGCCGTCAAAGAATTGATCGCTTCCCACGGCTTGCAGGTCACTCTCGAGCACGAGGTCATTGCCAACCCAACGGGAGAAGGCACCGTTCAGATGTTTAAGGTGAAAGGCCCGGCACTGCGAATCGAAAGACTGGAGTTCAGCGACGCTTCTCTCCTCAACTCCAAAACTGTTCAGCAGCACCTTACTGAAATTATTGGCAAACCGTATTCAAGAATGACGATCGATTTGTTCCTCACGGAAGCGATCCGGCCCGTTTACCTCACCAAAGGATGTTTGCATCCGAAGTTGGGTCCGCCGGAGATTCGATTGACGGGCAATCCCAATCAGAAATTGCCGGAACAAGTCCCCGTGTTTGTTCCCATCGACGCAGGTCCGATTTATCACTGGAAGGAAATTCATTGGACAGGAAATGTGACCGTGTCCGAGTTCACGTTGAACGGAGTCGTGGGTTTGAAACCTGGCGACATCGCGGACGGAATGCAAATTGAAGCGGGCTGGGATCGCGTGCGTGAGGAATTTGGTCATCATGGTTTCCTTGATGCGAAAGTCGATCCTGTTCCGTCTTTTGACGAATCGGCGCACACAGTCTCTTACTCCCTGAGCATTCACGAAGGACCGCAATATCGCTTCGGCAAAATGGTGCTGACCGGACTCTCCCTCGCGGCAGAGAAAAAGTTGCACGCGGCTTGGCCGATTCCTCCAGGCGAAGTTTTCGACAAAACGAAATACGAAGAGGTTTTGACCAAATTGCAATTGCATCAGGAGCAGATTTTCGGTGAATTGCCGCTCCATTACGAAACCGTGGGCCATTGGCTGCAACCCGATTCGAACGCGCGCACCGTCGACGTGCTTCTGGATTTCAAATAATCCTGGGCTGAGCAGAACCTGGGTGCAAAAGCACACTCTGCGATATACTTTCGACTGAAATGAAAAGCCTCATTCAAATTCATGGGAGAGAACAGACCGCGCTCTCGCCGGAAGAAAAAGAAGGGCGTTTACTTTCTCAACTTGCGGAACTTCCCTCGGTCATCGTCGCGCTTTCCGGGGGCGCCGATTCTGCGTATCTGGCCTGGGCTGCAAACCGCGCCTTGGGCGAACGCGCGTTGTCGGTTACGGCTCTCTCCCCGAGTTTCTCCGCGCACGACAGAGAAATGGTTGAGCAATTTGTGAATACGATAGCTCTGCGCCACGAATTCATCGAGACGCATGAAATGGAGAATCCCGCCTACCGTTCGAATCAGCCTGACCGGTGCTATTTTTGCAAAGACGAACTGTTTTCCGTGCTGGACAATCAGGCACGCTCTCGGGGATTCGCTGCCGTAGCTTACGGCGTGAACGCCGACGACACGCTCGATTTTCGCCCCGGGCATCGCGCTGCCACCGAACACAAAGTCCTTGCGCCATTGCTCGATGCGGGCCTGGCCAAGTCGGAGATTCGAATGCTCTCTCGCCGGGCTGGCCTGCCGACCTGGGATCGCCCCGCCTCCGCCTGTCTTGCCTCGCGCGTCCCCTACGGCACGGAAGTAACGCCCGAACGGCTCGCGCTCATTGAACGCGGCGAAGCCGCGCTCCGCGAACTGGGCTTCCGCCAGTTTCGCGTGCGCATCCACGACAACCTCGCCCGAGTCGAAGTCTCCCGGGACGAGCTGCCTCGGGCGCTGTCGCAAGAAATGGCCGCAGCGATTGCCGAGCGTCTCAAAGCCGCCGGCTTCGCCTACGTTGCCCTGGACCTGCAGGGCTATCGCCAGGGATCCCTCAACGAGGCTCTGGCGCGCCCTGGGCAAGCACTCCGCAAAACGGTTTCCGGAACATAATTCATTGTTTTTGCGTAGCGATTAGTGGAACATCCGAGTAGTTGTTCGGGGTTACCTTGGAGGAGGAATGGCGCGCTCTCGTAATCTTCGCGGCCCTTTGGTGCTCTTCGCCGCCCTCTTTGCCCTTGCGGGCTGCTATTCCGGGCCAGCGGCAAGCGGCAGTTTTGACCGCAACTTTAACGTCAGCGGCCCTGTACGCCTCGAACTTTCGAACGCCTCGGGCGATGTGCACATTACCGGCAGCTCTGACGGCAAGGTTCACGTGCATGGCGACGTACGCGCCTCGGGCATTGGGTTTGACAACCCGCAGAGGCGCCTCGACGACACGATTGCGAATCCGCCAGTCGAGCAGAGGGGCGATACCATTCGAATCGGGAAAGACTTTTCGCATCTGCGGAATATCAGCATCGCCTACACCATTCAAGTGCCGCACGACACGGAAGTCGATGCCAGCGTTGCGTCCGGCGCGCAGAACATCCGCGATCTCCGAGGCCCGGTAAAAGTCCACGCCGCTGCGGGCACGATTCGCGTGGAAAAGATCGACAAGGACGCCGATCTTTCGACCGCCAGCGGCTCCGTCACGGCCAGTGACGTGGGCAGCGATGTTCAGGTTTCCAGTGCCTCCGGCAATGTCACGGTTTCCAACGTCAAAGGAGATGTCCGGGTCAAAGCAATCGCTGGGGTCATTCGCGTTTCCCATCCCGGCGGTCGTGTCGAAGGGAATACGGCCAATGGTGAAGTCGAGATCCAGGATGCCACGAGTGACGTGACTGCGCATGCCGCCTCTGGCCGCGTCTACGTGCAGGGCAATCCCGGTGCGCAAGGCTATTGGAATTTAAGGACGGCCTCCGGCGGCGTGCAAATCAGCGTTCCGCCTTCCGCGAACTTCCATCTTTCGGCGGAAGCAGTTTCCGGTGAAATTCGCGCGGATATCCCCATCGTCATCGAAGAGCAGGGCAAACACTCGCTACGGGCGCGCATGGGCAACGGTGGCGGGCGCGTGGAAGTGCGTACAGCCTCGGGCGAAATTCGCATTAGCGGCGCAAAGTAGACTCTCCGCCCATCGAGCAGGCTGTCTCGTCCCTTAGCGAAGCGAGTCGATAGCGACAATTCCCCTATTGTGAGCTTAAAATCCCGGCATGCCCTCGCAGCCCCTCTCTCCTGCTTTTGCAGCGCTGCTTCTCTGCGCGCTGGCTTCCCCGCCGTGGGCAAGCCTTGGTGAGCAGTTTCGACTGCCCCAACGAGCTGCTTCTCAAGCGTCCAGCGCTGGCCGGACCAAAAACCAGGCTTCCGCTGGGCAACCAAGCCCCGAAGAGGAATTGCAACGCGCCCTCAACGATGCCGGAAGCGATCGCGCCGCTCTCGTGCGTAATCTCGAAGGCTTCCTGAAGAAATATCCCGATTACCCAAACCGCACGGGGATCTATCGGGCCCTTGTCGAAGCCAGTCTCCAATTGAAGGACAACGTCCGCGCGGCCGACTACGCGGAGCGCATGGTGGCTTTGAACCCTAACGATATTTCCATATTGTTGCTCGCCATTGAACTTCTCGAACACCACGAGGGCGAAGCCGCATTTCGGCGCGCGGTCAGCTACTCCACGCGGATCCTGGATCTCGTCGAACACATTTCTTCTTCGGAACGCTCGTCGCGGGTGTCGGTGGAACAATGGGAACTGCAGAAAAAGGGCGATCTCGCAAACACGCACCTTTTGCGCGGCGACCTCTACTTCAAATTAAAGGACTACGATTCTGCAAGAAAGGACCTTGAGACCAGCTATGAGATCTTCCCTACTGCCAGCGCGGCGCAAAGGTTAGGGGAAACCGCGGAACTTCAAAAGGACGTAAATTTCGCCATCCAGGAGTATGCGCGCGCCTTTGCTCTTGCGGAGGGAAAGAACGGAAACGTCAGCCGAGAAGACATTCGCAAGAAGATCGGTAACGTCTGGCGCCTCGCGCATGGCTCCGAGAATGGGTTGGCCGAGTACCTGCTGAGCACGTATGACGCGGTCACGCGGCCTTCTCTGAAAAAGCCTGGGCGCAATGAGGGCGCTAAGGAAATTTTTGATTTCACGCTACGCAGAGCATCGAGCGGAAGCGCTTATCCTTTGAAGGATACGAGGCGAAAAGTAGTGGTCGTGAATTTCTGGGCCACCTGGTGCGGGCCTTGTCATGCACTGGAGCCGCTATACGCGCATGTGGCGGCCGATTTTCGTGATTTACCGGATGCGCTCTTCCTATCGGCGAATTGTGATGAAGATGAAACTCTGGTTGCGCCTTACTTGCAAAAAGATAAGCTGGCAACCGAAGCGGTTTTTGCCGATGGGCTCGACCGGCTCTTGTCAGTTAGTTCGTTTCCCACGGTTATTGTCATTGACCGCGAGGGGAAAATTGCTTTTCGCTCTGACGGATTCCAGCCGGATACTTTTGAGCGCGACCTTTCCGCGGCCGTGCGCCGAGCACTGGACAAAGCTGCGGCTGCACCCTGACTCCTGATTCAACTCCCGAATCAACTCCTGGTTCAGGGCGTTAAATCTGGGCTGTAGCCATCCACCACGTCCACGAAGTCCGATACTTCCGCCATGTCTTTTCCGAGAAACCGAATGGTGTGCGAATCCACGCGTTCGACGACCTTGAGGTAGCTGAGCATCTGCGCGGGCGTGTAGTTCTTGAAACTAATCTCCAGGGTGACTGGCGTTTTGACTGTGTACGGCTTGAAATCGTGCAAACGAGCCAGCGCCGCCTTTACGCCCGCCCCGATTCGCTCACAGGATGCCTCCGGGGTGAGTGTCTCCGCGGAATGAAAACTCAGATTCTTCTTTGTTTCCGCCGTTTCAATGTTCCCTAGCCGGGACTTCAGTTCCTCGAGGGCCGCGTCGTCGCCAGATGCGAAAACCACCGGTACGCCCAGTGCGCCGGCAAATGCGGCGTTAAATTCTCCTTCGGTGACGGCATTGCCATTCAGCGAGACGCGCGTGAGGTGCGCGCTCGAGAAAGTATGCGCGCGGACGCCTCGCATGTTCGTTGTGGACGCGTGATAGCCGATAAAAATCGCGGCATCGAAACTCGAATCGAGGCCCGCCATCATGCCACCGTGGCGCGGCCAGGAGCGCACGATTCGAACGCCCTTGGGAAATTCGTCGATTAGAAGGCTTTCGCCATTTCCATGCGAGTCACTCACCACAATCTCAGTTACCCCGGATTGATTGGCGGCGGAGACTGCAGCCAGCGTCTCGTTGGTCATGAAATGGCGGAAGCGTTCGTATTCGAACCCTCCCGGCCCCAGTTGGTCCGCGGTTACCACGCCCGCCACGCCTTCCATGTCCACGGAAATGTAGATCTTGAGTTTCTTGCTCCCGGGAGCCTGTGGCCTCGCGGGAGGATTGACAAACGAAGACAGCGCGATTGCTAACAGCGACACACGAACGGCGCGATATGAAAAACCCATGGACACACCTCCAAAAACTGCCAGATCAGGGATTTTGCGAAGAGGAGTCTATCAGCTTCGCGCCGCCGACGCGGAAGGAAAAGCAAGAGCGATTTCGCTGGCTGCGAGAATCGTGTTGACGTGAATGCGAACGGTGTCCTCTACGCGGTGCGCATAGCCGCCGGCCAGCGTCGTCGCCACGGGAATGCCTCGCCGGCGCGCTTCTTCAAAGACGCTGCGATCGCGCTGCTTGAGCCCGGCTTTCGTCAAGGACAATCCGCCGAGCTGATCTTCGCAGTATGGGTCGGCGCCGCCCACGTAAAAAAGAATCTCGGGCTGAAACTTGCCCAGCGCCTGTTGAACTGCAGGAATCAATGCGCCTAGATACTCATGGTCTTCTGCGCGATCGTCCATGTTGAGGTCGAGGCTTGAAGGCGGCTTGTGTCCGGGATAATTGTTGAGCTGATGGATTGAGAGTGTGAAAACCGTCGGGTCGCCTCGAAAAATTGCGGCTGTGCCGTTGCCGTGGTGCACGTCGGTATCCACCACGATGGCTTTCTTGATCGCGCCGTCCGCTTGCAGCCTTCGAATGGCCACGGCCACGTCGTGGATGGCGCAAAACCCCTCGCCATGTTCGGGATAGGCATGATGAAATCCGCCGCTGAGATTCGAACCGAATCCGTCGCGCAACGCCGATTGCGCAGCCAGGATGGTTCCGCCCGCCGCCAGCCAAACGGCTTCCACCAGTTCCGGCGAATACGGAACTTCCAGACGCATGACGTCGCTGGCCGTGAGTGTGCCGGTTTTCAATTTGCGTACCCAGTCCGCCGTGTGCACACGCAAGATGTCTTCATCGCTGGCAGGGTTGGGTCGCAGAAAATCCGCCTCTGCCGCGAGGCTTTCGCGCAAGAGCATCTCGTAAATCAGCCGGAATTTCTGCGAAGGAAATACGTGTGCGCCAAGGTTCAGGTCGTAGCGGTCATGATAAACAAGCTTGAATGGAAGAAGGGACTTCATTTGGACCAAATCAGGAATGTTTTTTCTCGAACTTTGAACCTTGAACTTTCTGACGCTCCTTAATTTTCGCGCTCGAGGATGAAATCTGGCAGCGTGGCCAGCGCGCGCGCGTATTCCGAGTCTCGATGTCCGTTGAGGCAGGACTTAGCCCGCTGCGCGTAATCTTGCGCGAGGCAGCGCGCGCGATCGAGCGCGCCCGAATCCTGCACCAGCGACACAATTGTTTCCGGACGCACGGAATGGAATTCCTTTTCCTCCAGCACTTGTGCGACGAGTTCGCGCGCCTCGCGATGGCCGTTTTCCATCGCGTAAATCAAAGGCAGCGTGACTTTGCCTTCTTTCAAGTCGCTCAGCACTGGCTTGCCCAATTGCTGGGCGGACGCCGTGAAATCCAGAAGATCATCTACGAGCTGGAAAGCTAATCCCGCGTACCGGCCATATTCCGCGAGCGCTTGTTCTTCCTCGCCTTCAAGGCGGCCAAGCACCCCGCCTAGCCGCGCGCAGCCGCTGAACAGGCACGCCGTTTTGTACGTAGCGAGCCGCAAGGCATCTTCTTCCGTCACGTCGATGCGGCCGATTTTTTCGAGCTGAATCAATTCGCCTTCGACCATCTTTTGCGTCAGGTCGATGAGGATATCCAGAATCCGGAAATTGCGCTCCTCGAGCGCCATCTGGAAAGACTGCATGTACAGCCAGTCCCCGGTGAGCACACTGCGGTGATTGCCCCATCGAGCGTTCGCGGAAGGACGCCCGCGGCGCGTGCCGGCGCTATCGATCACGTCGTCGTGAATCAACGTGGCGCTGTGCAGCAGCTCAACGACCGCGGCGAGACGAATGGCGCTGCGGTCCATGCGCCCGGCATAATTCGCGGAAAGAAGTAGAAGCGCTGGCCGGAGGCGTTTCCCTCCGCCGCCCAGCAGGTACGCGGCAATTTCCGACACCGCTGGGAAGGCGGTATCGCTTTGGCGCGCAAGCTCGTCTTCCACCAGAGCGAGGTCGTCGCGAACGAGATCGAAAATCTCTTTGGCCGTGAGCAGTGCGATGGCCTTCCTCCTGGCCGGCATCTAATTTCGGGATTCCGCGGCCGTGGACAACTGCGGCCGGGGAAGACGGAACAGCCGCCGAAAATTCTCCGATGTCGAGGCGGCAATTTCGTCAGCGGACAAGTCTCTCACACTCGCAAGCGTGCGCGCTACTTCCGCAACGTAGGCCGGCTCGTTGCGCTTGCCCCGATAGGACTGCGGCGCCAAATACGGAGAATCCGTCTCAATCAGAATCTTCTCGAGGGGCAAAGCTTTCGCAACGTCGCGAAGGTTCTGCGCTTTCGGATATGTCGAATTCCCCGCAAAGGAAATCAGGAAACCCATGTCCAAGCCGCGCCGCGCGTCTTCGAGCGTGCTGGTGAAGCAGTGCAAAATGCCGCCTAGTCCCGTGGGCCTCCAATGTTCTTCCAGCAGGTTTAGGCAAGCGGTCCAGGCATCGCGGCAATGGATGATGATGGGGAGTTTTGCGTGTGCGGCTAGCTCCATTTGGTCACGGAACACCTTGTGCTGCGTTTCGCGCGGGGAATGATCGTAGAAATCGTCGAGCCCGATTTCTCCCCAGGCGATGACCCTCGGATGTTTGGCGAGTTTTGCCAGCTCATCGAGATGCTTGGAAGTGACTTCTTTCGCTTCGTGTGGATGGATGCCCACGGTCGCGTAAATCCAATTGTGCTGTTCGGCAAACGGAATAGCGGAATCGAGTTTCTCCGGCCCCGGGCCGGTACCGATGGCGAGAAGCGTCGTCACGCCCGCGGCGTGCGCACGTTCGAGCATGGCTTCGCGATCGTCCGCAAATTGCGGGAAGTCAATGTGTGCGTGCGAGTCGATGAGTTCCATTCGATGGACAGGCCTACTTCAAGCGCGCGCCGATTTCGACGTCTTCGTCGGGGAAGCCGGCGAGGACTGGACGGCCTTCCGGGCCGACGGAAGCGGCGATAATCATGCCGTTGGATTCCACTCCGCGAAGTTTGCGCGGCGCGAGATTGACGACCACGGCGACCTTGCGCCCGATGAGTTTTTCCGGATCGTAGTATTGCGCGATACCCGCGCAAATCTGGCGAATCTCTGTCCCGATATCCACGGTGAGCTTGAGCAGCTTGTCGGCGCCCACGATGCGCTCCGCCGTTTTGATTTGCCCGACGCGCATCTCGACTTTCGCAAAATCCTCGATGCCGATTTTCTCCGGCGCGGTTTGCGGCGCCGCAGCCGCTCCCGAAGGAGTTGCGCTCGCCGCCGGTTTCGCAGGCGGTGGAGCCGGTGTGGGATTCAGTTCTTCATTTGCCATCGCTTCGATCCTTTCTATCGCCTCATTTTTTTCCACCCGCGGGAACAACGGCTGTGCCTTGCCCAACTGCTTCCCTGTGGCCAACTGGCCCCAGCGAAGCCCATCCAACTCAACTGCCGCAACCGAACCGGGCAGTCCAAGCAAGGCCCAAATCTTTTCTGTACTGGCCGGCATTACCGGGTGCGCCAACACGGTCACGATACGCAGCAACTCGGCCGTCGTCCACAAAACCGTGGCCTTCCGCGATTGTTCTTGCTCGGAATTTCCAAGCGCCCAGGGCTGCTCGGTGGTGAGGTACTTGTCCGCGGAAGCGATCACTCCCCAGATTGTCTCCAGGGCGCGGGCAAAACTGAGATGCTCGTAGTTTTCGAGCACCTCGCCAATCGCAGCTTGAACGTCCTTGGCCAACAACTCGTCTTGCGACTTGCGTTCAGTGGGCTTAGGGATCTTGCCGCCGAAATTCTTTTCGATCAGCGCAGCAGTGCGACTGGACAAGTTTCCCAGGCCGTTCGCAAGATCGCTGTTATAGCGCGTGACCAGAGCTTCGTAGCTGAAATTGCCGTCCTGCCCGAAAACGACTTCGCGCAAGAGAAAATACCGCAGCGCGTCCATTCCGAGCATGTTGGCAATCGGGCGCGGCAAAACCACGTTGCCCTTGGACTTGCTCATCTTGGTGGCGTCCATCAGGAACCAGCCGTGCGCCCACACCTGCTTGGGCACCGGCAGCATGGCGGCCATCAGAAACGCGGGCCAATAAACGGTGTGGAAGCGAATGATGTCTTTGCCCACAAGATGCAAATCCGCCGGCCACATGCCGCGCTGCTCATACTCCGGTCCGCCCACTGCGCTGAGATACGCGGTGAGCGCGTCGAACCACACGTAGAAAACGTGCGGCTCTTCGCCCGGAACGGGAATGCCCCAGCGGATCGTGGTACGCGTAATGCTAAGGTCCTTCAGCCCGCCTTCCACGAAACTGACGATTTCATTGCGGCGCGATTCCGGCTGGATGAAATCAGGATTCTTTTTGTAGAAATCGAGGAGCGGCTTCTGAAACGCCGAAAGCTTAAAGAAATAGTTTTCTTCCGTGACCGTTTCCGTGGGCCGGCTGCAGTCGGGACAGTTGTCGCCCGGCTTCGCATCGTTCACGAAGGCATTGTCGTAAATGCAGTATTGGCCGGTGTAGTGACCCTTGTAGACGTAACCGTTTTCGCGGCAGAGTCGAAAGAGCCATTGCACGGTTCGAACGTGAGGCAGGTCCGTGGTACGGACGAATTCATCCGCGGTGAGACCCAGCTCATCCCACAGGGCGCGCCACTCCGCGGCCATCTTGGCAACGAAGGCGGACTCCGGCACGCCGGCTTTTTTAGCGGCGCGCTCGACGTTAACACCATGCTCGTCCGTGCCCGTGGTCATCACCACTTCGTAGCCGCGCATGCGCTTGTAGCGGCGAATGGTGTCCGCCACTACGGTCGTATATGTGTGGCCGATGTGCGGCAGGCCGTTCGTGTAGTAGATCGGCGTGGTCAAATAAAATTTGGGTTTCCGGGGTGACATGTTTAGTTTGTTTTGCCCGCCATTTCATACGCGCGCAAGGCTTCGCTGATGACGCGTTGCAGCGGCACATTCTTCTCGACCGCCAGCTTGCGGCAGTCCTCGTACTCGGGTGAGACGTGCAGGATGCGGCCGTTCACGCGGGACACCTTGATGCGGACGTCGCCAAAATCCGTGGAGACACTCACAAACTCGCGCGGAAGTGCGCGACGCTGCGCCCGGTACGTGCGCGCGCCGAAAGTGGTGGTCTCCGTAAAAATCAGCGACATCAGCGCCTGGGTGTCCTGCGGTCGGCACAAGACCGTGAGGAGCGTGCCCGGGCGATTCTTTTTCATTTGCACCGGAGTCGTGTAGACATCAAACGCCCCCGCCGCCAAGGCTTTATCCAAAAAGTAGCCGTAGATCTGCGGATTCATGTCGTCGAGATTCGCCTCGATGACCGCTATCTCTTCGTCGAAGCCGGGGACTGCCTTCTCGGCAGCTTCGCCAATCATGATTCGAACGACATTGGGCTGCCCTTCCAAGTCGGCCGTGCCCGCGCCATACCCGATTGCTGTGACGCTCATGGGCGGCTGCGGGCCAAACGATTCGCAAAGTGTTGCGACAATCGCCGCACCGGTGGGAGTTACCAGCTCTTTCTGCACGCCGTTCGAATACGTCGGCTTGCCCTGAAGCAGATTTACCGTAGCAGGCGCTGGCACGGGCAAGACGCCATGCGCCATTTTCGCCGTTCCTCCGCCCACATTCAGTGGTGAGCAGGCGAATTTCTCGATTCCCAGGAAGTGGAAGCCAATGCACGCACCCACGATGTCCACGATTGCATCCACAGCTCCAACTTCATGAAAATGTATCTTTTCGAGCGGCACGTCGTGGACGCGCGCTTCAGCCTCTCCTAACTTGGTGAAGATGGCGGCTGCATGATCACGCACCGGCGGCGCCAGCCGAGAATTTTTCAAAATTTCGAGAATGGCGCTGAGCGAACGATGCTTGTGCTGATCCTCTGTCTCCACCTTGACGTAA
>QHYM01000469.1 GCA_003223295.1 Acidobacteriota bacterium
TTTCTTCCTTGAGTGCAGTAGAGTTCCCAAAAGTCCGCTGGGCGGCGTAGCGCGCTTCTTCCCGGCTCATGCCTGCGTAGATGTTCTCGGCTATCTGCTGCTCAAGATGAAATTGCATCTCGTCATTCAATCGCTGAACGTTCTGGTCGCGACGGAACAAGGTTTGCAACTGGAGCCAAACTCGCCGAGCCCACGCCATGACATTCACTCCTAAGTTGTTTGCACGACCAGCTTGAAAAAATATTCCAGATGCCGTGAATCACTCATATCTGAGCGCCTCCATGGGATCGACACGCGTGGCCCGCCGCGCGGGAATGTATGACGCGAGGAATCCCGCGACAAGCAAGGTCAAGATTGCAGCAACGTGAATTCGCGGATCGAGCGGCGACATTTCGTAAAGCAGGCTATTGACGAAGCGCGACGCTCCGAACATCAGAGCCAGGCCAATCGGGACGCCTATTGCGAAAACTAGTGCGGCTTCGCGAAGGATGAACCGGAACATGTCGGTTCTCTGCGCGCCTAAGGCCATACGCAGCCCGATCTCTGCTGTGCGCTGCGCCACGCGCTGGCTCTCAAGGCCATAAAGGCCGATGGAGGTCAGCAACAAAGCTAGCCCTCCGAAGAACAGGGACAATGCCGCCATCAGCCGCTCTTTACCGATCGAATCCTCCAACTGTCGTTGCATAGTGATGGGTGGCAAGAGTGGCGTGTCTGCGGCAAAACGGTGCAATACATCTTTGAACGCAGCGACCGCAACGGAAGTGTCTTGGCTCCGCGTTATGAATCCTGCCCAGCGAAAGTCTGGAAGCTGGTCATACGAGTAGTAAATCGTTGGCGGCGCGGACTGCCGAAGAGAAAGATATTTGGCGTCCATCACTATGCCGACCACTTCGCAGATAGGTCGCGTCGCGTTGGGTTCTGTTGAACGAATGTGTTTGCCGAGCGGGTTTTGCCCTTGAAAGAAGAAGTTCGCGGCGGCCTGATTCAGGATGCATACCGGAGTTGCGCCGAAGCGGTCGCGGCCTGCCAGGACCTTTGTCCCTGCCGTTGCAAAGTAATCTGGGCCCACGACATTTTCGAACAAATGTTTGTTCTCTGGCCCGTTTCCTTCAATCGGGGCTGCGCTTTCATCCATCCCGCCCCCGCCCAGCGGACGAACCGCAACCATGCTGGCGGCTTCCACACCGGGGGCTTGGCGGAGCCCATCAAGCATCTTGCGATACAAGCCGAGCCGCGCTTCTCCTTTTTCGGGACGCCGATCGAAATCCACGCCGAATAACGTTACACCCTTAACCCGAAAACCGGGGTCCATGCGGAGAAGCTTTCCCGTGCTGACTTTTGCGGCCAACAGTTCGCCGCGCCCCGGAACGCAACATCTCTTCCGTATCGAAGCGCGTCAAGCCGATAGCCGGCAAGGCTCCAGTAAGAATCACGGTGAGAGCGGCAAGCGCGATGGTTGCGGCGAAAATCATGGCATTGGGTCGCAAGTCGAGAAACACTGGAAAATCCGACTGTTCGATGTAGCGAACGAGGAGCGCGCTCATCCATTGCGATAGCACCACGCCTGTAGCCGCACCTGCGGTGGAGAGCATCGCGCTCTCGGCAACAAGCTGGCGAACCAGCCGAAGGCGGCCCGCGCCGAGCGCGCTTCGCACCACGAGTTCGTGCTGCCGGTTCAGCGTGCGTGACAGTTGCAGGCTCGCCAAATTGGTGCAGCAAATGATTATAAGCAAGCCGACCAGCGCCTGCAGCGTCCACAGTTCCCGGCCATAAATCTCTCCCAAGGGGGAATTGCCGGTGCGGCCTGGAGTAATGGAAAGTATCCCGTTACGCAGATAGTCCACTCTCTGATAATCGGACGGGAGTGATTCCCTCAGGACATCTCCGGCAATCGTGGCCAGATTTGCTTTGGCTTGCGCAAACGTGACGCCGGGCTTTAGACGGCCCATAACGAAAAGCCAGCTCCAGTCAGCCCGAAACCGTCCTGACGAAGCTCCGTGGAGAGCTACATCAAAGGCAGAAGGCAGCACAACCTGAGGCGCATAATCCACGGTAATGCCGTTGAACGAGCGAGGCATGACGCCAACGATGGTTGCCTGGATTCCATTCACCGTGATGGGTTGACCCAGAACACTGGCGTCCCCGCCAAAATGTTCGATCCAGAAGGCTTCGCTAACGACGGCCGCTAGCCCATTCGAGCTGGTGCTTGGTTCGTCATCCTGCCACTCCAGCAAGCGGCCAAGCCGCGGCCTGAGCTTCAAGGTGGGAAACGTCGAGCCAGTTGCATACGCTGCCTGGATGGGGCGCGTGACACCCTTCTCCGTCAGAACCATTGGGGCGTTTGTCCAGCCGAAGAGGTCTGTGAAAGCACTCTGCCGCTCGCGGAGTCGGTCGAACATTGGACCGGAGAGAGGTCGCGTGAGTCCGGCCCCGGTGGTTCCGGGCGGACCGAAGGAGATACGGACTAGCTCACTGGGCGCAGGAACAGCAAGGCTGCGCAGCAGCAAAGCGTCGATCAACGAGAACACGGCTGTGTTAGCGCCAATGCCCAGCGCCAGCGTGAGTACAGCCACAGCAGTAAATCCCGGATTCTTGCACAGCATGCGGGCGCCGTGGCGCAGATCCTGACCCACTTGTTCGAGCCAAATCCAACCCCAGGTGTCCCTCGTCTCTCCCTTGAGGAAGGTGGGGTTGCCAAAAGCTCGCAGCGCAGCATGGCGGGCTTCCTCCCAGCTCATGCCGGCGGCGATGTTCTCGGCTATTTGGTGTTCGAGGTGAAATTGAATCTCATCATCTAATCGTTCAGCACTTCGATTGCGACCGAACAAAGTCTGCAACCTGAGCCAGAATCGCTGAACCCACAACATGACATCTCACTCCTACGTCGTTTCTACTACCAGGTTGATTGCTGCGGACAAGCGACTCCAATTCTCCGCTTCCTTCTCAAGCTGTGCGCGTCCCGCGGCGGTCAACGAATAAAATTTGGCTTGCCTTCCCGTCTCGGTTTCCTTCCATTTGGCCTTGATCCACGCTCGCTGTTCCAACCGATGTAAAGCCGGGTAGAGGGATCCTTGCTGGACCTGAAGCACCTCACCCGAGATTTGTTGAATGCGCTTGGCAATTGCCCAACCGTGCTTCGGTTCGAGCGAGACCGTCTTGAGAATCAAAAGGTCGAGTGTTCCTTGGACCAAATCGTTTGGCTTCGCCATACTATGGTTATCTACAATAGGAATTGTAGATTGTCAAGGCGGTGGCTGCAACCCAAAGGGCATTTGTCATGGGAACGAAACAAACAGATCGCTGAGATCCGTTTGGTTCGCAGCATCCCCTAGTAACGGAGTTACGTGGAAGATCTCCTGAATCGTCCGCAGCGTTGAGCCGTGGTTGTAGTAGATGGCGTTCTGATAGCCCCCGCCCTTCGCCTTCGGAGAGAGGACAACCATGCCAATCGGCCCGTCGCCTCCCTCTCCCTCATCCCACGTGATAAAGATGACGCCACCCTGTTGATAAGCGGTGGAATTCATAATTGTGGGTACATTGTTGGAGAGCCAGGTATCCCCAGTGCCGATGCTGCAATCATGCATGTCGTTGCAGAGATTCGGCGTAATGAAATTGTAACTCGCAACTGTATTGTTCTGGAGGTCGTTGGCTAACTCCGTGTAAGGCCTGACGTGTGCGATACAGTAAGCGGAAGCGGGGTCATTCGTGTTCGTCACGTCGTCAAAGAAAACAAACGGATTGTGCTTAGGTGCATACAGATTGACGCTAGTTAGCGGACACGAGGTGCCGCTGATATCCTCCTGATAGGCTTTCCAGGAAATGTTGGCGTTCTTCAGCAAGGTCACCAAATGCATGGTCGTGCTCTGGTGGTTTACCGAAGGATTGTTATCGTTTAATATCCCGAAATTGGTCCCGGCCTCCAGCCAGAGATAATTGGGCTCGCTGGGGTGGATTCTTGGCGGATTGAAGTACTGCTCGGCATGCGATCCAATGGCTAGCAAGGTATTGTTGATGTAGGGCGCTGTCGTATTGCCCTTAATCGACGACCAATTGTTGTTTTCCATGAGAATGATGAAAACCGTATTGATCGCGGATACCGCGGCATTCACCGTGAGGGTAGCGGCGTTGCTGGTCACACTGCCTGCCGTGTTGCTGACCACCACCGTGAACTGAGAGCCGTTGTCGGAACTGGTGGTGGGGGGCGTGGTGTAGCTAGAGGCGGTCGCCCCGGCGATAGCCGTCCCTTTCTTCTGCCACTGATAGCTCAAGGGCGCTGTTCCCGCGGCCGTCACCGTGAAGATCGCCGTCTGGCCTGCGGTCACGCTCTGGTTCGCCGGCTGCATCGTGATCG
>QHYM01000191.1 GCA_003223295.1 Acidobacteriota bacterium
CCAGAGTCCAGCCGCCAACAACCCTGTCGAGAATTCTTGACCGATTGAGAAGGGCTTTGCCACGACCGAAGGGAAGGTCGTAGGTCCCACTGGCATGGACGACATGCCGCAAGTCAAATGTCGTAGGGCCGTACGCTAGTCTAGTGTCGCGCATCGTGAATACATTGGATGTACCCAGCCACTGGCCGTCCGGCTGCAGCCCAAGGGTATGACTCCAAGTGTAGTTCACGTCAAACTGCATGCCGTGCCATTGCTTCTGCCGGAAGTCCACTTGGAGAGCGTGGTAATTTCCATAAGCACCCGCCGACAGCCAGCTTTGTGGCTGACCTATGGAACCAGCCGCATAGGGATTGGCCTGGAGAATGTTGAGCGGATATGGTCCTGGGTTGGTATAGCCAAATTGTGCGGCGCACGGCGACAGTGACGATCCAACCAGGTTACAAATATAGGGTGTTCCGACAGCGTTTCCAAGCTGAGCGGCAAAGGAGCCGGCGGCACCACGGTTCAGTAGGTTGATGAACGACCCGTTGGTGTAGTCCGCACCGGGCGTGCATGATGATGATGCCCGCGGCGGGCAAGCAAATGCGGCATCGAAGAAGGGCAGTGGTTGCTCTCCAGGAAATCCCCTGTTTGCGAAGGAGTTTATTCCGTTTGCCTTGTTGATCGCGAGATTTTGCTGGGCAATCTTGAACTGGTCCAGGAAACCGCTCTCGAATATATTCACTTCGTTCGGATCCGTCTGGATCCACTGATGAACGCTTCGGTGGCCGATATACCGTACCTCAAGAACATTACTACGCCCGATTTGCCTTTGGATCCCTAAGTTCCATTCTTGCACGTACGGTTGCTGGATGTGCGGATCAATCCCCGAGGCTCCCCAGAAGTAATTCCACGTGAAAGCAGACTGGGGCAAGCTGGTAGCGTAAGCCGACGGAGACTTCAAAAAGGGAGGCAGTGCATCGCCAAGGGACAGGCTTCCGGGTGTGAACGTTCCCGTACCGCCTCCGTTGACCGGTACCAGGGAAAAGGTTTGGAAGAATGCTAGTCCATGATTCGAGGCGTTGTTCCAGAAGTATTGGTAGGGTTCGGTGAAGCGCTTGATGTCAAACCCGGCGCGAATCACCGTGTTGCTTCCGCCGAACAACCTACCCAGGAGCCCTTCCGAATAGGCAGGATTCCATGCCAAACCGATGGTCGGCTGAGGGCTCACGTTCCAGGGAGCGTACTGATGGCTGCTGGCGTCATACGTTGGATCGGGGACACCTGTGAGCGTCCCCGGCTTGAAGATGTTTCCAACCCCCGAGGGTCCATACATCCCCGCTTGGGTCGCACCGTGATAAGCGCTGGTCAGGTCGTGATCGTCGCCCGTGAAATCCCAGCGCAGCCCGTAGTTGACCGTGAAATGGGGGGTGAGGCGGAACGAGTCTTGGGCATAGAGCCCCCAGCCTTTCTGCAATTCATCCAGATTGTAGGCCGATCCGGGTGTTGTAGCGTATTGTCCTGTCTTTACACTGTACGGAAAACCGCTCCCGATTGGGCTTACCCTTCGGATTCTTCCGATGAGCGTGGCGTACAGCCGTTCCGCTTCGGTCCGGTCCGCGGCGGAGGCGTTGGCAAAATACGTTTCAAATGCATTGAAAGCGGGGTCCCCGGTCACAAGGCCCAGGGTAATGTTCGGGATTCCGTCCGGCGCGTTCCAATAATGATCCTGTTCCCGGTAGAAATTAACGCCAAACGCAGCCGAATGTCTCCCATGGAGCCAAGTCGCGTTGTCCTGGAAATTTACAAGCGGATAATAGTTCGATACCGGAAGGTTGAACGACTGACCTGAAGCCAAATTCGGAATGGCCCAGCTCACCTGCGACTGCGTTAGCCAAAGAGGTTGCGCTCCAAACGCGTTCCAAGCTGCATTGTAGTAGTAACCTCCGCGAAACTGATTCACCAAAGTCGGCGTGATTGTCCAATTCACGCCAACAGAGGTTGTGTAATTGTTGGTTCTATTTTGAGCCGCCTGATTCGCAAAATCGGAGCCGGGAAGAATGGGTGCAACTGCGTTCGGTTGGTGGAACTTCGTCTCTTCCCAGGAGAAATCGATTCGGACCTTCTTCGAAACGTTATAATCCAAGCGCAGGGCTGGAAAATAGCGGGTAATCGGTGAGGAAACAGCCCAGTTGGGATTCAGAAGATTCGGGTCGTTGGCCAGTGATGCGAGGGCCACGCCTCCACTGCTCGTCGCCTTGTTGATCAATGCCTGTTGGGTTGCGATCTGCGCGTTCACTGCCGATGGCAGTCCATTGGGTTGGGCCACCTGAGTAAACAGGTTCACCGTCTGCCCCTTTTGCGGTCCGCTCGTATACGTAAAGATCCCTTGCTGCGCGGCTGGTGACAGAACTAGTCTTAACGGGACCCCAGGAATGCCGGTGCCGGCGGTAAATCCTCCTGGCTGTTTGGCCATGGCGAAGGATCC
Organism: Acidobacteriota bacterium; assembly: GCA_003223295.1. Classification (GTDB taxonomy): domain Bacteria; phylum Acidobacteriota; class Terriglobia; order Acidiferrales; family UBA7541; genus Acidiferrum. The sequence goes on from QHYM01000191.1 coordinate 2,468, forward strand.
GAAGAAAAAAAGCCTATCCTTGATGAGGTGTCCGCCAAGGCTTGCGCCAAATTCATTGAGGATCAAGTGGTTTTTCTTCAACCCGATCGCGTTGTTACGCCAGCTGTTGGCGTTCAAAGCCGAATTACGAAAATCCTCAAACACCTGCCCGTGGTAGTCGTTGCTGCCTCGCTTTGTCACAAAACTCACCTGCATGGCGGACGTTCCCAGGCTCTGATTCAGATCCACCTGGCTTGTCTGGACGGTCATTTCCTCCAAGTCTTCGAGCCTGGCTTGCAACCCCGGTTGCACGTTCCCGCTAAACTTCATGCGGCTGGTGGAAGAGATAACTCCGTCAATGCTGTTACCTTGCGCAATGACCGGAAGGCCGTTCCATGTTCCTCCTCCGCCGACGGGGGTGCCGCTGTATCCTGCCGACAGGAAAGCGAGCGTAGCGATGTTGCGCCCTTGCAAGGGGAGTTCATTGATTTGCTTCATGTCGATCGTTGTGGCGATGGCATTGGAAGTTGCTTCGACAAGCGGGGTAGCGCTTTCTACGATCACTGTTTCCGTGGCTGCTCCTACTCTGAGCGTCACCTTAACATCGGTTACACGGCCGCCCTGAACCACGACGGAGCTCAAGACTAAGGTCTCAAAGCCGGTCTTCCTAACGGTCAGCTTGTACGTTCCCAGAGGTATTGTGACGAAGCTATAGCTCCCTACTTGCTGTGTCTCCGCTGAGTGAGTTTCGTTGGTGGCCAGGTCTTGAAGTTGTAGCATAGCTCCCTGAACGGCAGAGCCACTCGGGTCGAGCACAATCACATTGACGGTTCCTACGGAGCCCATCTGGGCCCGGGCGGGCAGAACGTTCCAGCAGAGCAGAATAGCAGTCGAACCTATTCCCATTCCCAAGCGGCCGAAAATGAAGAAGAATCTGCGCAACATAACCAACTCCTCCTATGAAACACCCCAAACTTTGCGATCCTCCCGGTAATGCACGGGTGGAGATTCGCAATCCAGCAACCCAAACCGAAAGATCCAAGGCCGGAATGCCCATCGATGGTAGCGAGAGGCCTGACCGCGCCGAGGACCGGAACGATGGCGATTTTGTATAAGATATCCAATCTGCTGTCAAGCACTTTCTGCAACCGCTTGCATACCACAAATTCTTTGCATTTTAGGGGGAAAATGGTATATTTTCTAGCCCATTTGTGAAATCGCTAACAAGAGAGTGGATAAGTTCCGTGGCAGGGACAGAGGAATTGATTGCGACTGTCGGTACCGAGTATATTGTATGCAAACGTGCCCATGCCCATCTGCCTCGTATCTGGAATGCGTAAATGCCGGGAACTTTTGACGCCGTGTCCCCGTGCAGAGAGCAGGTCCTTTATTGATTTATGAACACGAACTGAAAGATATGGAGACAGCCACACAAAAGAAGTCCGCACCCATTCCCAGGCAATCTCTCTCTGCTGCGGTGGTCGAAAGACTTAGAGAAAAGATTCTCAGCGGTGAACTGCGCGAGGGCGAGCAGCTTCGTCAGGACGCCATTGCCAATGAATTTCAGATTAGCCGCATCCCTGTTCGCGAGGCGCTCAGTCATTTGGCCGCCGAGGGACTGATTACCATCTATGCGAACCGCGGCGCAGTGGTGTCTGCTCTTTCGCCGGACGAGATCATGCAACTCTTCGAGACGCGCGCGGTCTTGGAGTGTTACATGCTGCGTTGCGCCATTCCCAACATGAAAATTGAAGATTTCCAGCGTGCCGAAGATATCCTCAAGCTTTATGAGGAATCTTTGGAGAAGGACTCCGAAGTGAAATCCTGGGGACGATGGAATTGGAGTTTCCATTCAGCACTATACGCTGCGGCGAGTCGCCCGGTCATGTTGTCCTTCTTAAAGACTCTGAACATCAATTGTGACCGTTACACGCGTCTACACCTCATTTTTACGCGGGACTTACACTATGGAAGCACATCACGGAGGCCGGCGAGTACCTGAGAGAATTTATTAAACGTCATCGCGAGCGGCACTCCTAACACGCCGTAGGAGTCCAAAGAAGCGCCGGCGGAAGGACAACGCAAGGAGTTGGCCGGGAACCTGCGCGGGCAAGCAAAATTCTCGCGCGATGCCGCCAGCGCGGTGCAAGCGCTTGCACTTATTCCTTGACACTCCGCAACCTTTTGCGTTTCACTCTCTTCCGCCTGTTTTTCGAGGGGCACGGCATGGGCTTTCGGAAATTTCGCGCGGAGAGCCAGCTGGGAGAACAATACCAAGGCCGACATCCACGAAGGGACGCGGTTGCTGGTCGAAGGCCCGCGCAAGAAATTCCCCAGCGTGGTGGTTTGCGGGGAAATGCCGTACGATGCGCTGATGAGCTTCAAGCCGCTGTTTCATTGTTTTTCCGGTGGAGGATATCCTCCAGCCATGAAAAAATATGTGCGCGCGTTTCAGCACCTCAGCTTGCCCGCGCCCGGGGGCGGGAGCAGCGGCGTGCACGAATCCGGCTTCGGGCACTTCAACCCGAAGACGCTCAACCCGGGGAAGGAACAGATTCCCACGATCACGGTGGTGGATGACACGTTTGAAAAGTATCGCGACGTGATGGCGGAAATCATTCAGAAGGCAAAGAGCGCGTGAGTCAATAAGGGAGCACAGGATTTCGCGTTGCGTGCGAAATGAGAAGCGGGGGATTCGAATGAAGCGAAGACTATGGATTACAATTACGGGGGCCATTCTTATGAGCACGCTGACAGCGGGCGCGACGGGAAAATCCGGTTCGACGAAGAAATCTTCTTTCGGGAAGTCACCCGATGGCGAGCCGGTGGACCTTTATGTGCTCACCAACAAGAACGGGGTCGAAGCGGCCATCAGCACCTACGGAGGAGTGGTTGTTTCGTTGAAGGTGCCGGATCGCAACGGCAAGCCGGGGGATGTGGTGCTTGGCTTTGATTCGGTTGACGGCTATGTGAGCGACAAAAGCTATTTTGGGGCCCTCATCGGCCGGTACGGAAATCGTATCGGACACGCGCAATTCACTCTTGACGGCAAAACGTACACGCTGGCGAAGAATAATGGTGAAAACACACTTCACGGTGGGATCAAGGGCTTCAACAAAGCTGTGTGGGGGGCCAAAGAGATTCCCGCGAAGAATGGACAAGCGCTCGAGTTAAGTTATTTGAGCAAAGACGGTGAAGAGGGATTCCCGGGCAATTTGAGCGTGCGCGTGGTTTATACGCTGACCGATTCGAATGAGCTGAAAATCGAGTACTCCGCGACGACCGACAAGAAAACTGTCGTCAATTTGACGAACCATTCTTATTTCAATCTCGCGGGCCCGGGTTCGGGAGATATTCTCGGCCACGTTTTGATGATCGAAGGGGATAAATTCACGCCCGTGGATTCCGGCCTGATTCCGACAGGAGAGCTCCGCGACGTGGCCGGAACGCCGTTTGATTTCCGCAAGCCAACGGCGATTGGCGCCCGCGTCGATTCAGACGATGAACAGATCAAGCTGGGTGGCGGTTACGACCACAATTTTGTGCTGCGCAGAAAAGCGGGCGATCCGATTTCTCTGGCGGCGCGGGTGGTAGAACCCAAAACGGGCCGGGTTCTGGAAGTATGGACCACCGAGCCGGGCGTGCAGTTTTACACCGGGAATTTTCTGGATGGTTCCGCGCACGGCAAGGGAGGCATTAGCTATACGAAGCGCTCGGCGTTGTGCTTGGAGACGCAGCATTTTCCGGATTCGCCGAATCAGCCGAAGTTTCCCTCCACGGAGTTGAAACCAGGGGAACGCTATCACACGACGACGATTTACAAGTTTTCTACAGAAAAATAGGAGTCTGCTCAAGTAGAGATTTGCTGCCAGTTATTTCCTTACGTCCAAGGAGCATCATCCATGCGTATTCGAATCCCTGCTAGCTTCTTCATGCTGCTTTTTGTCGCCATTTTGTCCGCGCAAGCGCAAACCTCCCCTGCGCCAACGCCACCGATGGGCTGGAACAGTTGGAATCACTTCGCGTGCAAGGTCACGGCCGCCGACGTTCGAGGCGCGGCCAACGCGATCGCAAGTAACGGGATGAAGGAAGCCGGTTACATTTACGTGAACGTGGATGACTGCTGGCAGGGCGGGCGAGATGAGCAAGGACGCATTCAGCCCAACAAGAATTTCGGGGATATGAAAGCGCTGGCCGATTATGTCCACAGCAAAGGCTTGAAATTCGGGATTTACTCGTCGCCGGGACCGGAAACGTGCGCGGGCTTTACGGGAAGCTATCAGCACGAAGAGCAAGACGCGAAGGCGTACGCGGAATGGGGTGTGGACTATTTGAAATACGATTGGTGCAGCGCGTCGCAGGTCTATCCGGTTAGCCAGATTAGGGAAGTTTACAAGAAAATGCACGACGCGTTGCAGAAGACGGGGCGGCCGATAGTGTTTAGCCTGTGCCAATACGGCTGGGACCTGGTTTGGCGATGGGGCAAAGACGTAGGCGGAAATCTGTGGCGGACGACGGGAGATATCCAGGACAGATATGACTCGATGGCTACAATTGGTTTCGGGCAAGCAGGGTTAGAGCCGTTCGCCGGGGCGGGGCACTGGAATGATCCCGACATGCTAGAGATTGGCAACGGCGGGATGCGCCACGACGAGTACATCACGCACATGACACTTTGGTGCCTGCTAGCCGCTCCGTTGCTGGCAGGGAATGATTTGACGCGAGTGACGCCCGAGGACCAGGCGATTCTGCTGAACAAGGAAGTCATTGCCGTGGACCAGGACCCGAAGAGCGCGCAGGGGCATCGCGTATCGGCGGAGGGGCCGCTGGAAGTTTGGGCAAAGCCACTGGCGGATGGCAGCGTAGCCGTCGGTTTGTTCAGCCGTGGTGGGGCATTTCCCGTGAAAGTGAATTTCAAAGATTTAGGTTTCACCGGCAGCGTGCATGTGCGCGATCTTTGGTTGCACAAGGACCTGGGTTCATTTGAGGGTGAGTTCACGGCGCAAGTGCCCCGTCACGGTGCAGTGCTGGTGCGCGTCTGGAAGTAGGCCTTGGCGCCTGCGGTTTCTGATTGCGTATGGGGCAATTCAGGCGGTTCACGGCACAAATCGGAATGTAATCCAAATGTTGTTAGCTTTTAGCGGCGATCCCGGTGGAATCGCGGACAACGAGTTCGGGGTCAATCACGATTTCGCGGCCGGTGTCGTGCTCCGCGCGGCCGTCGCCAAAAACGTTATCAAAAATGATGTGTCCGATTTGCTCGCGCGGAATGTGGACCGTCGTAAGCGGCGGAGAGCAGAATTCCGCAAGCTTGATATTGTCGAACCCAGTGACGGAGACATCGCGTGGAATTTGCAGGCCTTCTTCCCGCAACTCGCGCATTACGCCGACGGCCATGAAATCGTTGACGCAGAGAATGGCCGTGGGGCGAAAGCCCGATTCAAGGAGTTCACGAGCTGCCTGGCGGCCACCATCAAGCCCGTCGGGCCCGGCGAAAATCTTGGCTTCCGCACTGGGAGAGCAACGGTGGACGGATTCCAGAAAGGTTTTGCGGCGTTCGCTGATGGGTCCGAGGGTAGAATGATGACCAATGAAAGCCATGCGCCGATGGCCGAGAGCGCTGAGATAACTGACGGTCTTCTTGATTCCTTTGCGGTAATCCACGCGTATGTTGGTAATGTTCTTCTGCGGAGTTCCCACATCATAGAAGGCGGCAGGAATGCGGCTGCCGGCAACCGTCTGGATCAAATGCTCTTCCATTTCAGAAACGATGGCGGCAAGTCCGGCCACGCGAAGTCCGATCATAAGCTGCACGCTGGCGAGGAGCTGTTCCGAGCGGTAGTCGGTATTAGCGACGACGACCTCGAGGCCCTGGGCATGAGCGTCCGATTCGAGCGTGCGGTAGATGTCCAGGAAAAAGGGATTCTCCATATTTGAAACGATGATGCCGAGGATGCGGCTCTTCCCGCGAGCTAGAGAGCGGGCGTGGAGGTTAGGGTGGTAGTTGAGTTCTTCGGCGGCTTTCAGAACGCGGGAACGCGTGGAGGTCTTGACGATCTCGAGATTGTTCAGCACACGCGAGACCGTGGACGTGGAGACACCCGCCTTTTGGGCGACGGCGTCGAGATTCATAGCCAGCGAGCGCCTTTTGCGCATGAAGAGCACCTCAAGTGTAGGCAGGCACATTCTATCGAAAATTGCCCTTCCGGCGCGCCTGGAAGTGCACGGGACAAGGGACGCACGCTCCGGCCCGAATCCAGATTTGAGGCAGACGGTAGCTAAAGAATCCATTAAGCTATAGGGCATAGAGGCATTCATAGAGAAGGACGGAAAAGAAAGGAGCTGGGGCGGAGCGCTTGACAAGGTCAGAGAAAGCGCTGTAAGGTCTGCGATGCAAGCGTTTGCAGAAATCGCCCCTGGCAAAGCCATGACGCAACTTTCCAACCCACCGATGGTGTTCGGTGTCATTGTCGGCAACCGCGGCTTTTTCCCCGATCATCTGGCGCGCTCGGGCCGCCAAGAGATGCTCGCGGCACTGACAGCCAAGGGGATCAAGCCTATTGTGCTCGGCGAGAACGATTCCAAGCACGGCGCAGTAGAAACGCGGCAAGAAGCGGCGCGCTGCGCGGACTTATTCAAGAAACATCGAGAAGAAATCGGCGGCATCGTAGTAACGTTGCCGAATTTCGGCGATGAGCGCGCGATTGCGGAAACTCTGCGGATGGCAAACCTGGGAGTGCCGGTGCTCATGCAAGCAACGCCCGACACACCATCTAAAATGACCATCCGGGACAGGCGCGACAGCTTTTGCGGGAAGATGTCCGCTTGCAACAACCTGGCGCAATACGGAATCCCTTATTCGTTGACCACGCTCCACACCGAAGCGCCGAATTCGCAACAATTCCAAAATGACCTGGACTGGTTTCAATCTGTATGCCGCGTGGTTAAGGGATTGAAGAAATTGCGGATTGGGGCGATCGGGGCACGGCCGGCGGCGTTCAACACAGTGCGGTACAGCGAAAAACTTCTGGAGTCAGCGGGAATTTCAGTCGAAACGCTCGACCTCTCCGAAGTGATGGGAAGAATAGGGCGCCTGAAGGATAGCGATACCTCGGTCGTGGAAAGGCTGAAGGCCATTCGCGCTTATGTTTCGACGAACGGTATTCCGGAAGCCGCGCTGGTGAAAATGGCCAAGCTAGGCGCGGTGATCCACACCTGGATGCAGGAGACGGAAGTAACCATCAGCGCGATCCAGTGCTGGACCTCGCTCGAAGAGTTTTTTGGCGTCGTGCCGTGCACGGTGATGAGCATGATGAGCGACTCTGGGTTATCAAGCGCCTGCGAAGTGGACGTGGCAGGCGTGATTGGAATGCACGCGTTACAACTGGCTTCGCAAACGCCGAGCGCGCTGCTCGACTGGAACAACAATTACGCAGACGATCCGGACAAAGCCGTGTGCTTTCACTGCAGCAACCTGCCAAAGCATTTCTTCCGCGATGTGCGCATGGACTTCCAAGAGATCATTGCCGGAACCGTTGGCAAGGAAAATACGTTTGGGACTTGCGTGGGCCAGGTGAAGAGCGGCCCCATGAGCTTCGCGCGCTTTTCGACCAACGACCGCGAAGGAAAGATGTCCGGCTACGTCGGCGAAGGCGAATTTACAGACGATCCGCTGGAAACCTTTGGAGGAGCGGGCGTGGTGCGTATCCCGGGATTGCAGAAACTGTTGCGGTTCATCTGCGAGCGCGGTTTTGAGCATCATGTGGCGGCGAATTTCTCGACGACAGCTTCTGCGGTGCACGAAGCCACGACACGCTATCTGAATTGGGACGTGCACTGGCATAAGGGTGATGCGCCAGGGTGTTGATGGAGAAACTCTTACTGGGGGGGCAGTCATGAGGGGAATGTATCGTTGGAATCGCAGGCAGTGGATTTCGGCTGCGGCGACAGCAGTGGGGACGGCCGCTGTAATTCCCAGTCGCGGCCTTGCTTCGCTTGGACGCGTATTCGGAAGTCCAGCGGGCGGACCAGTGCATGAGGCGGTCGACACGAAACTTAAAGCGTTTCCTTTGCCCCAAGTACGGCTGCGACCTGGCATTTTCCTCGACCAACTGGAGAGCAATCAGAGCTTCGTCGAATCGTTGCCGAACGACCGGTTGCTGCACACGTTTCGCCTGACGGCGGGAATCCCTTCGTCAGCAGACCCGTTGGGGGGATGGGAACATCCCCGCGGGGAGCTGCGCGGCCATTTTGCGGGCGGTCACGTACTCTCCGCGTGTGCGTTGTTGCACGCGGCGACGGGCGACGATGCCATCAAACAAAAAGGGAACGTGCTGGTGGCCGAACTGGCGAAATGCCAGCAGAAACTAAATGCGGATGGCTACCTGAGCGCTTATCCAACGAGCTTTTACGACCGTCTGCGCGACGCCAAGCGCGTGTGGGCGCCCTTTTATACCTATCACAAGATTCTGGCTGGCCATCTCGACATGTACACGCTTTGCGGAAACGAGCAGGCGCTGGCTAGCGCAGAAAAAATGGCCCAGTGGACCGACAAATATTTGAAGCCGCTAAGCGACGAGCAGTGGGCCAAGATGCAGATGGTCGAACACGGCGGGCTAGCGTTGGCTCGGCGGTTCGATCACAAGAAATTCTTTGACCCGCTGGCGGAGCGTAAAGATGAACTGAAGGGGCTGCACGCGAACACCAACATTCCGAAGGTGATTGGCGCGGCGCGCGGTTATGAGCTCACCGGGGACCAGCGCTACCACGACATTGCCGATTATTTTTGGCACGAAGTCGTTTCGCAACGCACGTATTGCACTGGTGGAACGAGCAACGGAGAAGGCTGGCAGAGCGAGCCGGGAAAACTTGCCGACCAACTTGGCCAAGCGGCGGAGGAATGCTGCTGCGGCTACAACATGATGAAACTGACGCGGCACCTTTTTAGTTGGACGGGCGAGCCTGCGACGATGGATTACTACGAGCGGACGCTCTTCAACAGCCGCCTGGGCACGCAGGACACCGACGGCATGAAGATGTATTACCTCTCGCTGATGCCAGGACTTTGGAAAACATTCGGGAGGCGTTGGGACGCCTTCTGGTGCTGCACAGGAACCGGCGCGGAGGAATTTGCAAAGCTGGGCGACACGATCTATTTCCACGATGCACAGGGCGTATACGTGAACCTGTTTATTGCTTCGGATCTGACCTGGCCAGAGAAGAAAGTTTCGTTGACGCAGGAGACGCGTTTCCCGGAGGAAGAGGGTACGACGCTCATGATCAAAACATCCGCGCCTGTGAAAATGCCGGTACACGTGCGCGTGCCCTATTGGGCGACACACGGCGTGACCGTTTCGATCAATGGAAAAAAGCAGGATGTGACGGCCAAGCCAAGTTCTTATCTCACGCTCGATCGCGCTTGGAATGATGGCGACAAAATTGAATTGACCATGCCCATGAGCCTCCATCTCGCTCCGCTTCCGGATGAGCCCACCATGCAGGCAGCAATGTATGGGCCCCTGGTTCTTGCAGGAAGGTTGGGATCGAAGGGGCTCATGCAAGACCACATTTATGGGCCACTGGGACCGGACGAGGCACGAGCGATTCCGGTGCCTCCGCTTACCGGTTCTGTAGACGTCCCCGATTGGCTGGAACAAATGAAAGGGCAAACACTGGCTTTCCAAACCACAGGGCAGAAAGAAACGATCGATCTGGCTCCTTTCTATCAACTGTATAACGAGCGGTACACCGTCTATTGGAAAGTGAACCGGAAAGGCGCCTAACCGGCGCTGCGATGAGCGTCGTCACGGATTTCTCTTTTGCACGCAAAGTAGCAAGCACGTCGGGCCGAATTAACTCCCAACGAGGAGATGCGATGCTCTCGAAAATTTCCCGCCGGAGATTTGTCGGGAACACTGCGGCTGTGTCTCTGTGCTCGTTGATTCCGCGGTTTATCGGCGCCGCTGCG
>QHYM01000192.1 GCA_003223295.1 Acidobacteriota bacterium
ACCGCGTCTGCCAGAATGTTGACGCCGCGCAAAATCGCCTGTCGTGAATTCTCACCGGTTACAATTTGTTTTGCCATTAGACGTCACCCTCCCGGGTGATTGAACACTTCTGCCCGTCCGAAATCTTCGGTTCGGGTAAAACCTACTTCTTGCCGGATGCCGCTTTGGCGATTCCGCTGACTTTCACCAGGATTTCCTCCTCACGGAGGATCAAA
>QHYM01000193.1 GCA_003223295.1 Acidobacteriota bacterium
TTGACGTCGTTGCCCGTGTATTTGCCGAACAAGATCCGGTCACCCACCTTCACATCGAGTGCGATGCGATGGCCTTTTTCAATCTTGCCGGCTCCGATGGCCATTACTTCGCCCTCATGAGGTTTTTCTTTCGCCGTATCAGGGATAATGATCCCGCCTTTCGCAGTTTCTTTCTCTTCTAACCTGCGTACGAGGACGCGGTCATGCAGAGGAGTAATATTCACAGTCATTTCCTTCGACCTCCGTTCGATCTATTCCAAAACTTGAGTACTCAGCCCGTTGTGACTACGCCCGACCCTACGGCCGAAAACTTTTCTGGTTCTTCTGCCGCGCCACTTCCAGGTCGTCCATTACTTTTTTCTGGCGCTCGGCTTCCCGTTTGGGGCCCTCTTGCTCGTCAAGTTTCACGGCTTCTGCAATGGCGAGGTCGGCTTGTGCATTGGCCCGCTTCGAAGACAACAACAGCCCCAAAACATCGCTGAAAGAAGAACGGACAAGATTGACGGAATATTGCGCATCCTCCCAAGACACGACGGGCTTCTGCTTCGTTTCATATCGCGCGTTCGTCGCTGAGCCGATCTCCGGCGCCACAATTGTGGCCGGACCGTACTTCGCCGAAATGGACTTCACCATGTCCTCCTCGGTGAGTCCTTCCGTGGAAGGTCGATCGTATGTCACCGAAATCTTGTAGAGCTCGCCATTGCAGAAGGAGAAGAGAATCTGTTCGACGCTGTCCGACCGTAGGGAAGCCCCGGGGACATTCGGCGGCCACCAAGTCAGCTCCTGAATTAGTGCTGGACGGCCATGAATCGTCTTTACATCACTCATCTTTTGGTCAGTGCGCTCCAGCAATTTGGTCAAGCTCATTCCCAGGGTGAAGTGCCGATACTTGGAAAGATCCTGTGCACGAAGCAATGGCGCCAGGAGGAGCAGGACAAAGAGACAAAGAATCGAGCTGCGCAACGTTTTCATTTTCATATCTCCCGCGAATTCCTAAGAACTTGAAATTAGAGCCGTGTATTGCTTTGTATTCGCTTCTGCGTGGCGCTGTTTCCCGTCGTTACTCGCCCTGGTTTGTGGGGCGCCGGGGACAGGCTCTCCCAAGACAAAATCCTTTGCCGGGACCAGGCAAATGCTTTGTTGGATATGTCGCGTATGAGCGGCAACACTCACAAAAGGAATGCCCAGAAACCGTTTCGAAACGACTCTCGTAATCTCTAGCGAGTTAAACTGTTTTTCTTGTTTCGCCAGAACACGCTTCACTGCCCTGCGCAGGGTTCCTGGCTGGTTGCCACCCAAGACGGTGGCTCTTGTTTCACTGCGGGCAAACATGACACTCTCCTTGGTTCTCGATGCCAAGGGGATTCAGATAACCACCATTGGTTCAGACATTCTGAAGACCCCTCAGTTCGTTAACCACAATAGGTTAATTCACTTTATCTGTCAAGTAGAATCTGAGAATATTTTCAGTAGTTAATCAATTAAAGTTAAGCGGCCGGAGGAATCGTTTGCAGGGCATCCTGATGTGATCTAATTTCTGTGGATTTCTGAGAACCGAGTTTTTGACAGCCACACGCGTATTCACCAACAAATAGATGAGTGGTGGGAGCGAGCATCCTCCGGGTTTAGCCTCGCATATTGTGAACAAATACCTTTGCTAGGTCCTAACCCAATCGCCCTTTGCGTTGGCATGACGCCACGATGAGCAGCGCCGTAATGAGTACCCACTCCATCATTTTCGTGACGATTGACAAACTCATTTCTCCATCGAGTTCCGTCAATGGGAACCCACTGGATGATTTTCCTGACCATTGGCAACCTCGTTTCTCCGTCGAGTTTCCCCTTCCCGGGACAAGTGAAGGGGCGAACTTGCCCGCCCCCTCCGAACAAAAGAATCTCTCCAGTCTTGCGCGCTAGGAAAAACCGGGCCGTCAAGCAGTGGGATCTGTTGTCTCGCGCGTGGCACTTGCGAAACCAGATATTACTCATAAGCGGGGCATCAATTAGACGCGGTACGCACGGCCTGAGCGGCCTTGGTTTTCGCTAGTCCCGCGACAGGTTCGTCGCTCAACTCTTTTTCGGCTCTAACCCAGTCTTCGACATCTTTTCCGTGCTCGCCGCCGCGTTGCCCGGCGAGCGATCTCTTCTCCCGATGGTTCTCTGTGTCCAATTATTGCAACCTCCTTGGTTGCCCTGGCCAAGGCAATTTCAGATAACTCATTTTGCTTTAGACTGCCGGATGGCTGAATCAGATTCTTAACCATAATAGGTTAATTCACTTGACGTGTCAAGTAGAATCTGAGATTATTTTCTATGGTTAATCTGTAGAGTTAAGCCAAGTGGAGGGCAGTGTGGACGTTTGCCTGGTGATTAAACGGCGATTGGATGAATTGGGGCTTGAGCAGAAAGATCTAGCGACCGCCGCCGAAGTGACGGAGTCCTATATTTCCCAACTGCTGGCTCGCAAGAAATTGCCTCCCGCCCCTGACCGAACAGATATTTATGAGAAAATGGCGAAGTTTTTGAAGCTTCCGAGCGATAGGCTTTCGAAACTGGCCGACCACCAGCGTCGGGAAGAATTGAAGAGAAATTTGGGAGACCCGCCCGCACCTTTGTTTAGAGAAATTCGAGCATTGATTCTTCGTAAATGCGTACCCGACAAAGAAAACCAGGTACGTGCAATTTTTGAGCTGCAGCCCTTCGGTGAACTCGAACGCTTCGTCACACAGAAGCTTTTGGACGTGATCAAGAATGTCGCTAAACAGGAATTGAACAGTGAAAACTGGCTCCATTTGATGGCTCGGCTCACCGGCCAAAGCTATGAACAGTTGCGGGTTACCCTCCTTGAGTTCCTGGACACGGATATCTTCAGTTTGTCGCCTCAAAACTGTGTTTCTTTCCTGGATCCACTGATCGAATCCTGGGACGTCGACCTGACGAGCTTTGGTATGGAGATTGTGTTGAATCGGAGAGTAGCCTCAGGGGATCCTAGGAGATATGAGTTTGTTGAACTGGGACCTGATCAACCAGAAGTAGAGCCGGGGTTCAAAGAATTCCTTGATGATAGTTCCCTCAGCGGGACAGCCACAAAGGAAGAAATGGAATTTCTAAAAAAGCTGAAGTTCAATGGAAAACGCCCTACTTCACTCTATTATTATCGGGAGTTGCAAAGCCTCAGAGACCCGCTCCATTTTCGAGCGGAAGATCGAGCGTCGGTGCAGAATTCGGGACGAAAATGAGTGTTAACGACGCCTAAGTATTCCTCGCCGGCAGATCTTGGATTCAGAGGATTCTAAGCCGGCAGCGAGGACTGTTGAAATGACGCAAAAAATCGATGATTTTACGATCGTTCTCTCTGAATGGACCGACACGGCTGAATGCGAATTGAAGGTGTACGAGGGACTTGATCGGCTATGGCAGATGCTCGAAAGATACAAGATGACAGCTCCCATCGCAATCAGAGTAGTTGATAACAAGGCTAGATGCCTGCGGGCAATTCGCGGCAGTCGCTCTGAAGCAGCCGGTTGGCAATTAGAAGACGAGCCAACTGCGTTGACGCCGCCCATCGAAAGTGAAGTCGAGCCCCCGCTGACTCTAAATGTGCAAGATGCCAAGGGAAACGTTTTGAAAATGAGACTACAACTCGGAGTAGCAAAGCCCGAACCCCTTTCAACGCATTCTTCCGATTGATCAGAATATTTGCCATTCGGCGGTGCCATTTCATGACGCGATATCGGTGGGCCCCAGCACTTTTTGTAGTTGCGTTTGCGAGCATCTCCTCGCCTCTTCTCGCTCGTCCTCATGCCGAAACATAGCGAACCGGGCCATGCCGATTGCATTCGCAAGTGTATTCGCGGGGGCGCCGTAATCGGCCACCCGGAGTGGAGGCCCCAACCCCTGGTTCTGGTCAAAGAATCAGACCGCAGCGTCTGGATCATAGACAACCCTTCCAGTCTGAGTGGTCTTGAGGGGCAAAGGGTCAGAGCCGATGTCGAGATCGACGCTGCCAGGAAGGCCGTCCACGTCAAGAGAGTGGCAGAAAGCAATTGAAAGGAACCCTTGAAATCACAAGCAGCCTTTCCAGAAGCGAAGACGTGAGATTGTGATCTGCACTTACCGCATCAGGAACAGGCCTCAAGAGGGTTCCGGAAGCAACTCGCACGGCGCTGGCCCATCCTCAAACACGGACAAATCACCAATGCTTTGAGTCGGCCTCCACCTCGCAAAGCCACACGTTTTTTGGCTGTTTTTAGACAGAGAAGCTGGCGACGGTGACTGCTTCCGTGTTGCAGACGCAGAATCCCTTCGACGGCCTGGTGATTTGCAGGACTTCCTGGAGCTTGCTGCCCAGGTGGCAGAGCTTGAGAGCAGCGCCCTTGGATTTCGCGTTCAAATGAGCGGCGACCAATGTTCCCAGCCCCGCGCTGTCGATATACTCAATATTGTTCATATTCAGGACGATTTTCTTCTTTCCTTCGGCGACCAACTTCTGCAATTCCTCACGCAGGGCATCGCCTTCAGCGCCGAGTACGACGCGACCGTCCAGCGCGACCACCGACGCGCCATCCACTTCGCGGTTCGTCATCTTCAATGCCATGTTGATTTCCTTCCTGCCAGTGCGCCAACGAAACTCTGTCGGATTGGTACCTAACCTTTCCAAATCTGACGAGAAAGGGGCTAGCGATTCTCGCCAGCCCCTCGCTCCTTCGTCTACGCGCTGCGGGGTCTCTTCAGCGGGCCCCGGCCGCGGCCGCCATGGCCTGCGCCTGCGTTCCTACATTCACCTTGATCTGCTTCGGCTTGGCTTCCTCGCGCTTCGGGATGCTTAGCGTCAGTACGCCATTCTGATAATCGGCTTTGATGGCGTCCGATTTCACGGAGTTCGCCAGCGAGAAGCTCCGGCTGAACGGGCCATACGCGCGTTCGACGCGTAGATAGTTTTCCTCGTTCCCCTTATTGCTATCGAACTTGCGTTCGCCCCGAATGGTGAGGATGTTGTTCTCGACGCGGATGTCCAGATCCTGCGGATTCACACCTGGCAGGTCCGCCCTCACTACCAGTTCGTGCTCGGTCTCGAAGATGTCGACGGCTGGCGCCCAGGGGGTCAGGTTCGATTCGTCCCCCGCGCGCTCCAGCAAATCTCCAAACACGCGGTTGACCTGCTCTTGCAGCGTCGTATTCCCGCGGGATGCTTCCCAGCGATTTAGTGTTCTCAATTTAACCACCTCGTAAAGCTTTTTTCTGTCTTAAGCCAGGGCAATTTCAGATGACTCACGTCCCTCAGATTGCCGTCTGCCTCTATCGGTACGTAGCCACCGTAGGCTACTTAACTTCTATTGTCAAGTTAAATCGGACTATATTTTATTGCTTAACCGAATTAAGTTAACGCTGACTGGTTGGACTCGTGAAGCAGCGAGAAGGCATCCCCCTCCACCTGGACTCTCGCCAGACGGGCCACTTCGGCCTTGGAGTGACCGGCCTTCAGTAGGATTTCGACTTCGTGACGCTTTAACATTCCTAACATCCCCCTCCCTCGGCCCTGCCGGTTCACCGACCGGGGGCACAGAGAGAGTCTTAGCCCTTCCGGCTATTGCCGGACGGCTCAGAATTTCCGGAATGAAAATGGTCAGAATTTTCGGAACCGACAAAGATATTTGGAGTAAAGCGAAGGTCGAACGCTGAATTCGCTCTAAAACTTGGAGCGACGACAACTTATTTTTCTCGCCACGTTTTGGCCGCCAACACGCCCGTCGTCGATTCTGGACCTAAAACGCGGACTGAATCATTGGTAGCGGGTCGTTTTGCACGAACTCGACCCGCAAAAAGGCATGAGAGGGCAGTTTCGCTCTTTCCTATCCCCTATCCCTAGTTCGCGTTGACGGGATAGCGGATACAGCCGGAAAAAAGGGACCACCCCCCTTTGGCCGGGGAGGCTGCGCGTTTCACTTGTCCGACAGCCGCAAGCCCGGTGAACTAAGTTCAACAAGATTGCGAAGGATTTCTGTTGCAAATCTACTACGCATGTAGTATGTAGGACCACAAAGGTAGGGGATGCGAGTTAAACGGATCAGCCGGTTTGAGTTTCAACTCCTAGAACGATTTTGGGAGTTAGGACCCTCGTCGGTCCGGGAAGTCCAAGAAGCACTGCCCGAAGAACATCGCCCTGCTTACACGACCGTCCAGACGATGATTTATCGGCTTGAGGAAAAAGGCGCACTTAGACGACTCAAGAAGATCGGCAACGCTCACATTTTTGAAGCGGTGCTAACGCGGACAGCTGTTCACAAACGTCTGATTACTGACTTGTTGGAGATGTTCGGAGGTTCCCCAACATCCGTTATGTCGCACTTGGTCGAAACGGGCAAACTCACACTCGCGGACATACGCGCAATCGAAAGGGACCTGTCAAGAAGGGAGAGGAAGTCATGACATTCGCTCTGGGCCGCCACCTCCTGGAATCCACGGCCTTCACACTTCTCGTGGGTGTTTTTGCTCTTGCAATGCGGGAACGAAGTGCTGCGACACGTCATTCGCTGTGGTTCATTGCAGTCATCAAATTTGCCCTGCCAGTAGCGTTCTTCTCCGCGTTGGGATCAAAACTTCATAGTTTACTTCCTCTTTCTAGGTTGACAGTTAACGTTCCGCTAGGCCTGTCCAACTTTTTGAACCATCAGGCGACAGTGATGCAAGGAACATCGGCACGTAGCAGTGCTTTCCATCCGTTGATCGTTATCTGGTTTGCAGGAAGCGTCATGATGCTACTTGTTTGGCTGCCTAAACTGTTCGCGCCATTGGATGCACTGGATTCCACCGATCACTTTGACGAGAACTCTCTTTTGCAGTTGAAAGAGCGTATTGGGCTGCGACGAGATGTAAATTTACGATTCGCGCATTCTGACGAGGAACCTGCACTGAAAGGATTTTGGAGGCCCGTCGTCACAATCCCGCGCGGGCTTTCTGCGAAGTTATCTGAATCCGAGTTAGAAGCTGTCATTCTGCACGAACTGGCGCACGCGAAACGAGCAGATAACTGGACGAGTGCGTTCGCACACGCGATGGTCTCCATATTCTGGTTTTATCCGATCCTTTGGTGGATTGAACGGCGTTTGTATAACGAGCGAGAGCGTGCTTGCGATGAAATGGTAGTCCGTTCTGGTGTTGCACCAGAAGATTACGTGGCAGGCATTCTAAAGGTCTGCCGCTTTCACCTGAATAACAGTGTTGCTGGCGTTTCCGCAGTTTCCGGCTCGAATCTCAAGAACCGAATGGAGGCAATCATGTCACTCTCTGCAAGCGCTCGAGTTGCCAAGACTCCCAAGCCGGTTGTTGTGACTCTGATCACAATCATGACGATTATTCCTTTGGCCATTGGGCTAACACTCTCGGCGCATGCCAATGGCCAGTCCGCCAGTGGCAATCAACAGGCAAACAAACAAATGACCTCTGAGAGTGTACCGAGTTGTGTTTTTGCAGGGGTCCAATATCCCGAGGGAACGGTTATACAGGAAGGAGACGGCCCGGAGCAAATGTGTGCGCGGGTCTTGAATCCTGTAGAGGCAAGCAAAACCAATGCACCGTCGTATACTGGGCAATGGATTCATACAAGTAAGACGGTTCGGGAACGCAGTAAGACCATCGTTCGTCTTTCACAGCCACCTCCTGCGCCAACGGTTTGCACACCAAGGTCTTCCGCTCAAAACAATCTCTGCTCCTGCGAAGAGGGTGGTTCGTACTCCGAAAACTCGTTAGTTGATTCTGCGAGCGGAAAACTCAGCTGCAATAAAGGCAAATGGGTACCGATTTCTACCACCCACGTTGAAAAGAATTAACACCGATAAATAGGTTCTGAAGTAAGACACTCAGGATTCAGCTGCTAAGTCCTGTCCCAAAGTACTTTCTCGACAAACGCCCTCAGCTGGGAGCAGGTGCATCAGATTGTAAGAAAATTTGAAGCACTCAACCCTTACCGGCGTGACGTTATTCCTAGTTCGGTTCTCAAGATAGAAGATGACAACTACGATCCCAAAACTGGAAAGCAGCGCCAGCTTCACTGTTATGCCATTTCGGCAAAACGCTACGCACTTTTCCTGTGGTCCCAAAATGGCGAGCCAGCGTTGTTAAGGGAGACGGTAAATAACAAAAAGGATCCTCCAACCGAGAATTGTCCTAGTCCATGCTTGGCTCCTGATAGCACTAATCGGTAAGATAAGTTTCAAGTTACCAGTAACCCGACATTACCGACTTTGACTTCTGTAAAAGAACCAGACTTCGTCCAAATCACAAATCAAGATGTGAATTCGCTTCGGCGATAGACATTGAAAAGTCGCCACGATGCTTCTGGCCCGTAGTCTTCACGGCGCAGCTTTGCTGTCCATAAAAATCCAGTCGATTCGCTTCGACCCCGAGCGCTCTACAGTATCGCTCCAGCATCTCAAATGTGAGCCGCTCTTGAATCTGCCTTTTCTTGTACGCTTCTACTTCCTCATATGGTTGGACGTCGCCGCTTTCAGAGAAACTCCAACCGCTCACATCGTTCGATACCGATAGATGGCGAATTCTGTTCAGCCAGTCAGTGTTGCTGGGCCCATATAGAGCGAAGAGCGCGTGCCCCCACACGCGGAGTAAGTCTTTGCGGACCGACTTGCTGCGGTCGGGCGCATACCCGACCTCTAGGCCCCGGCAGTTCAACCGGAGCGGAAGGTAGCTAACAGGGCTGAAAACGTCGTTAACCCGCAGCCCGTTTGCGAAAATTGCGGTCCAGTTCGATTTCGTTTCGACAAGCAAGTAGCCGTCTAATGGAGTCGTCAACGGCTGCAGGCTCAAAAGCGCAGTCTCAAGGGGCGCGACGATGTTTCTGAACTCTGTCTTCACAGCAAACTTAGCATTTATTTCCTTGTGCCATTGCTCGAAAGCGTCACAGAGTGAAGCAAATGATGCTTCGACGAAACCAAACCTGAATGTGACGGGTGCAAACTCGTTTTTGATAAAGCTCATCGGAGTGATGAAGATAGCACAAAGAACCAGACGCGCAATTCCGGCGAGCATGACAGGTCCTGATTACGCGGTAATCGTCCACTTGCGGAGGTCTGTCACGGTCAGCTTCTTCTCAAAGGGTTTGGATATGAGATAGACTCCGTCCCGGAAACAGACCGAATAAGAAGCTCGACCCGTTACGGTTTCATACGGCAGTGATCGTTTTCGCCCGCGATTGTTTTTCCTCGAATTTGTCGTAGTGCTCGAAAATGCGTCAAGTGCTTTTTTAGCTTCGTTCGAGCCCTTTTTCTTGGGCTTGTTGGGCGATTTGGATTTCTGTGGTTTCACGGAACTTCCGCCGGAAGCAGATCAGAATTCTACGGGAATTTCCGTATAATTGCGCTGTATTTTGCGGTAAAACCTTTATCAAATTGATAAATAAAGACTTACGACTCTATTAAACCGACTTATTCCCGTGAATATAGGGGTTAAGCTCAGCTCGCGACGCAGAAATTGTGCGAGGGAGCTTATGAAGAAAAAGCATCAAGGACGTTCCAAACGGCAGAGAAAAGCGAAGGGGCTTCCATTCAAGAAGCCAAACACGGCGAGACAGTATTTTTCACTTTCTCCAAAGAATCAGGAGATTTGGGACTCAGTTGGGCATGTCGTTTCCAAAATGAGAGAGGGCGTAACGCTTCCCAAGGCAGCAAAAGAATTTGGTCTCGCTCCCGAGACTATTATCAACCTCGGTCGATCCGCGTTAAGAAAACAAAAGAACGGACGATACGTCGCTAAGAAAATTGACCAACTGCTGCGGGTTGTCAATGTCTTGATTACCGAAGGCAGAAAAGAAATTGCGACGCGCGATTCGCGGCAAGCCAGTCTCGTCGGCGGTCATTGGGCTGCGGTTCAAAAGTTTATTCAAACGGGAGATGACTCGGCGCTTTTGAAGTTTGCAAAAAAGCGGATTGTCGATGCACGCCGCAAGCGCTATCCGTTGCTAACAGACTTGAAGGAGTTGGAGAGGCTGGCTTCTGCCGGAGTGTTGAGGTTCGAGTCGATGTATGCGGGTGGTGCGCGATGAAGAGGAAACCATCGCGCGATCCGATAGCAGCATTCGAACGAGAGACAAGAGCTCTCAGACGAATCGGAGAAGGCCGCAAGTGCAAATGCGGAGAGGAACGACCGTTAGCGCTCATTCCTGGCTCTCATCCAGTAATTTGCGCCGCGTGCCAGCGCGAGAAAGATGGAAAGTCTGAATTTGACAACCACCATCCAGCCGGTAGAGCAAACAATCCAGCCACCGTACCGATTCCGGTGAACGATCATCGCGCCATCTTGAGCCCAGGTCAGGATGAATGGCCTGACGAGACTTTCACTAATCCTGCTGGCAGCCCGCTTAGGTCTGCTGCAGCTTCCTTGCGTGGATATTGTGAAACGTATTCGTATCTCGTTGCTTCACTGCTACTTCCTGTCGCTGAAGTCTTTGAGGCCCTTGATAAATTCCTCTTAAGACGCCTTGGCCCAAACTGGTGGGTCGGAACCGAGATGGAGCCCTTCGCCCCGAAACGCAAACCTAAACGTTAGTCGATAAAGTGAAATCAGAGCCCGCTCCTCTACCGATAGCGATTCGAGTCTTTCCATTGCTCGAACACACCGAACCCAAGAATCGCACGGACAAAATCTGGCGCGCACCTCGCGCGATGTTTGTGGTGGATACAGAGACGCGCACAGATTCCACCCAGCGACTGACATTTGGAAGCTACCGATTCTTTGTCGATGATGAGTTGCAGGAAGAGGGACTCTTTTATGCGGATGATCTGTCAAAGCGGGAGCGCAAAACGCTTGAGGGATATGTAGATCGATGGAACAAGCGAGCGTCAAAGACTTCGGAGATTCCATTGCTGCTGCTGACTCGTCGCGAGTTCCTCAAGAA
>QHYM01000194.1 GCA_003223295.1 Acidobacteriota bacterium
TGTAGCGTTTCGGCATACATATTTCTTCTAACACACTTTTTCGTGCGTACTTCCTATTTCGCCAGTATGGTGCGAAACTTCTGGCTGTGCAATTGTATGGAGGAGAACAGCATGGCTCTTGATGTGCCCGAACCAGTCGCTGAATACCTGGCCGCCGAAGAGGCGAAGGACGCTGATGCGCTTTCCCGTTGCTTCACCGAAGATGGCACTGTCCGCGACGAGGGGCAGGATTATCACGGTCGCGACTCGATCCGCCAATGGAAGCAAGCGGCGGACGCGAAATATCGATACGTCCTGCAGGCCGTCAACGCTCAGATGCATGGAGACAAGGTGACTGTGCGTGCCCGGCTCACTGGTCAGTTTCCCGGGAGTCCTATTGAACTGGACCACATCTTCAAACTTTCCAATGACAAGATTTCTTCACTGGAGATTCGATCATGACGATGACATACCCTTTCCCAGTTTCAGGAGATGAATTTAAGGGCAAGCGGGTTCTGGTAACCGGCGGCACAAAGGGCATGGGACAAGCGATGGTGCGCCGTTTTACTCTGAGCGGCGCTTCCGTCGCAACGACTGCACGCTCGCCGCTGCCGGAGGGGCAGGCAGTTGCTCTATTCGTGCAAACGGATATCGGTACGGCTGCAGGCGTGCAAGATGTAATCAGTCGCATTCAGCAGGAATGGAGTGGACTCGACATACTAGTCAACAATGTCGGAGGGTCAGATGCTCCGAACGGCGGATATAAAGCCCTCTCTGATGACGACTGGCAGAAGGCGCTCAACGTCAACTTGTTGGCATCCGTTCGGCTCGACCGAGCATTTTCTGCCCGGTATGATCGAACGCAAATCAGGTGTCATTCTTCACATCTCGTCCATCCAGCACCGTCTGCCGCTCTATGACGCGACGCTTGCTTACGCTGCGGCGAAAGGTGCTCTCAATACCTACAATAAGGGCCTGGCAAACGAAGTTGGCCCGAAGGGCGTCCGCGTCAACATGATCTCGCCTGGATTCATCGAGACTTCGGGAGCACACGGCATGATTGTGCAAATCAGCCAGAGCAGCGGTATCAGTGAGGACGCTGCTCGACAGCAAATCATGAATATGATCGGAGGGATTCCCATTGGCCGACCCGGCCAGCCGGAGGAAGTCGCCGAACTGGTGGCATTCCTAGCATCCGATCGTGCAGCTTCGATTCATGGTGCAGACTACATCATTGATGGCGGTACGATGCCTACAGTCTGATCATGTATATCGTGATCCCCGCATGAGCACCATCGTGCAATCAAGGATAGTTCCTGGATTGTCGATTCGGAAGTAATCCAGTTGGGCATCGCACGGATAAGTCCCGGGAAGTCGGCTAGTGTTTACCGATGGAGAGAAGTGGCGATGGCGATTGCGTCCAGAATCGGCGGATTCGCTGCGCGCCGAAGCTTCTCAGATCGGGTCAATCGGTAAACACAAGAGCGTTTATCAGACTTAGGGCAGACTACCTGTTTTTGCTCCGCATAGATGAGCGCCTATTTGCCGGGCCAGCATCATGCATTTCCTTCCTTCGACTCCAGTGCAGCTCAGCGCTTCGGTTCGGCAAAGCGGATCGAAGGGGCTGGCATGTGTGGCCGGGGTATCCGCCTCGACCTAGGAGGCTGGGCCATTGAATAACTTGCAGGAAACAGCGGGGTGCCAGTTTATGAAAGCGCCGTTAGGGTTATCCTTCCACGCCCATACGTGCAGTGTGTAGAACGCCTTCAGCCCAAAACGATTGGGACTCTCGAAATAGTGGAAAAGCTGTCCCATCAACTCTGGCGGTCCCGGTTTATGTGTCTTATCGCCATCCCACTGTTGCGCATCCACCAGGAAGTCGGCGCCGGTGAGTTTGAGGCGTCCGTCCGCGGTTGGCTCGTAGAGAATGATTTGGGGCTTGGCGGCGTCAATGACGCCCTTGCCCACCAGGTCCATATTAATGAAATGGAGCCCCATGGCCCCCTGGTCGGGTCCGCTCACGCAGCCGAAACTAAGAACATACCCTTCTCTCTCAGCCTCCCCCACATCCTTGAAGCGTTCGGTCGATTCCCGAACGATCTTGATGAGGGTGCTTTGCTGGCTCTTCTGCTCCGCCGTCAATTCCTGTTGTGCCGGCATTGTGTGTGAGTGGCTATCCTGCGCCAATGCGAACGATGGCCACACGCTCATGAGGACGAGAGCGCTCATCACGAAATACCGGAATCTCTCTGCAAATTTCCTGACTTTCCTGCGAACTTGTAGGGTACTCATTGCAACTGCCTCCTTTTGTGGATTGAGTTTATGTTCCTTGCTGCTACTGCTAACGGCTTTCACAGCAAACCGTGAGAATCATGTCTTGAGTAGAGGACTATTCCTAAGCTATCCCGCCTGCTTCGCGGTCGTCTCGCGCACTTCGGTGCTTTCCCAGCGCTTCGAGGAACCGGTGGGCACGAGCATCGGCACCCGGCGGCGATACTCGGCGTATTCTCCGTGGAATCGAACGAGGTCTCGTTCTTCTAATTGAATCGCTACTAAAATGTACAACGTGGTTGCGATGGCGAACACCAGATGTGCAAGCGTCATCACCGAGGCTGACCAGAACACCAGCAGCCATCCCACATACAACGGATGCCTCATGTAGCGGTACGGCCCCGGCGTGCGGAACCCGATCTCTGTGTAAGTGCGACCCAGCAGTTGCAGCCAGACTTGGCGCAACCCGAATAGGTCGAAATGATTGATGAGAAACGTCGAGATGAGCACGGTCAGGTAGCCGCACGCATACAGAGCCTCCAGTGCCAATCGTCCGGGGGCGCTGCTCATGTTCCAGATCACCCCCCCATGGGCTGCCATTTCCAGAACAGCAGGAGCAAAGCGACGCTGGATAGCAGCACGTATGTGCTGCGCTCGACGGACTTGGGAACGATCCGAGTCCACGCAGCTTTAAACCATGGCCGCGCCATTAAACTGTGCTGAAGAGCGAATAATCCCAGCAATGCGAAATTGATCGCCAACGCCTGGGTGGACGGGACCAGCGGTCCGGAATCGATGGACTTCGGAACCCCAAAATTCCCGAGAAAGCCAATGGCATACAGAAAAGTTGCAAGAAACGCTAGATAGCAAGCGACGCCATAAGAAAACGCCGTGATTCGACCGAGCATGGTTCCTCCTTCGAGTAGCCTGTGGGTTACAATCTCAAAGCGCCCAGGAACGGCCCCCGACGCTGCCTATTTACTCTCGGAATGGGTGCCTGCGTCCTTTGGCGAGGCTGATTTTTTTCTGGGGTTTTTCTGACACCGTGATCTCAGAGCGTACAAACGCCGTTTATGAGTTCGGCCCCTTCCGGTTGGAAGTGAAGGAGCACCGTTTGGTGCGAGAGGGCCGCCCTATCCCGCTGACTGGTAAGGCCTTTGACACGTTGCGCGTTCTGGTGGAGCGGCACGGAACGCTGGTCTCTAAACGCGATTTGATGAACACGGTCTGGCCGGAGACCACGGTGGAAGAAAACAACCTGGACCGCAACATATCCACGGTGCGCAAGGCGCTGGGAGAAAAGGCCACCGGACGGCAATACATCGAAACAGTGCCACGCGTCGGATATCGTTTCGTCGCCCAGCTCTCCGCGCCGCCGGCTGAAGGCGTTGCCGATTCACCGTTGCCAACACATGACATCTCCGCCATCGCCGTCCTTCCCTCCGCGGACATGAGTCCCGCTCGCGACCAGGACTACCTCTGCGAAGGTCTCGCCGAGGAGCTAACGCACTCAGCTACATTGATGGCCTGCGGGTAGCGGCTCGGACCGCTTCGTTTCAATTTCGCAACGCCGGGGCGGACGTTCGCGCGATCGGCCAACAGCTCGGTGTTGGAACATTGCTCGAAGGCAGCGTTCGAAAAGCCGGCGATCGCCTGCGCGTCACCGTCCAGCTCATCGAAGTGGCCACCGGCTTTCACCGCTGGTCTCGGCGCTTCGATCGTACGCTCGACGACGTCTTTGCGATTCAGGACGAGATCGCTGAAAGCGTCGCCAAGTCTCTACGCGGGAAAATCAGTCAACATGAAAAGCAGGCGTTGCTGCGGCCTCACACTGGCGCAGCGGCATACGAGTACTACCTGCGCGGACGGCAGCACCTTCCCCGGTTAACGAAGCCAGACTTGCAGAAAAGCGGAGAAATGTTTGAGCACGCCATCGAGCTGGACGCCGGCTACGGTCCAGCCTTCGCCGGATTGGCGATGGTGCATGCCACTCTTTACGAATGGTATGGCGCAAAAGAAGACGACCTGGTCCAGGCGGAGCGCGCCAGTCAAAAGGCGCTGCAACTGGCCCCCGGCCTCGCCGATGCGCACGTGGCGCGCGGCTGCGCACTCTCGCTCTATCAGAGGTACGAGGAAGCGGCGCATGAATTCGAGGATGCTATGCGCCTCAATCCGAATTTTTTCGACACCTACTACTATTTCGCGCGATCCAGCTTTGCGCGCGGCGACATAAAACGTTCTGCGGAGCTCTTCCGCATGGCCGCGAAAAGTCGCCACGAAGATTTTCAAAGCCCCATGCTCCTCTCGCAATCGTTACGCATGCTCGGACGAAAAGCAGAAGCAAGCGCAGCCGCGAAAGAGGGCATCCATCGAGCCGAAAGCGCCCTCGTTCTGAATCCGCTCGATGGACGGGCGCTCTCGCTTGGCGCGGGTGCGCTCTTCCACGACGGTCAGAAAGCGCGTGCCATGGAATGGTCGCAACGATCGCTCGAACTCTATCCGGACGACATGGGCGCCTTGATTAACGCCGCTTGCTTGCGCGCGAAGAGTGGCAAGAAAGAAGAAGCGCTGGAAATTCTGGAGCGCGTGTTTGCCAAAGGCTGGGGAAAGCGTGACTGGGTCGAGCACGACCCGGCCTACGATACCTTGCGCGACGACCCGCGGTTCAAAAAGCTCTTAGCGAAGCTCAAATAATCGCCGGGCTTGTGGGCGGAGCTAGTGCACTCTGATGGATGACTGCGCGCGTGAAGGCACCAGCAGACTCCGCCACATCTTCGCCTGTTGATGTCAGAGTACGTGGCTAAGTCCTGCGTGGGGGTACTCGGAAAAGTGCCTGTCACTGGCGAGAAACGGGGTTCGAGGAGATCACTGGTTACTTCCTCGAACCGGACTTCTGGCTCGTTTAGACCTGATTCCCATTGACGAGTATGCTGTTAATCGGGCTCTAGTTTTACCAAACAGGTTTTCCGTCGATAGAAACAGGCGACGGAAGCAGGGAACGACCAGTTCTCAGATCCACAGCGAATTGCATTTCTTGGTTCAAAGAATTTGTAGGGTCATACCCAGTTCCCTCGATTGTTTCGCTGGTGACTTTCGTTATCTTCAATTCATCCCAACAAACTCGTGGGCTTCGCCAAGCCAGTCCATTGCTCCCACACGCACCCAGTCCGGTGAAATCGGAAAAGACCAAGAGTTTGTGTTCGGGTAGCGGGCGGATTTCCAGAACAGGAAGGATGGGTACTTGCTCCCAAACGTCAGGTTTTTCAGCGTTCACGATGTACGCACTTCCGTGAGAAACGACGCATACGCTTTCCGGGTTGGGTGAACTGATGACGCGAGAAAAGGCGGGCGGTGACGTGTAGCCAAATGAAAAAACGCCTATCCAGGTCTTGCCACTTTTCGCCTTTACCATCAACCATAGTCCGTCGTGCTCGGTCCTGGCTTTAGGTGGCGGGAAGTAAATTACCGGGACACCAAAACTGCCCGATCCCGGCCACTCGCGGACCTGCTCTACTTCGTATGAGTGGGGAAAAGTGAAGTCAAATTCGAGCATACATTTCTCCGGCGAAGATGTTCACTTACGCCTTGCGACAGGTCAAGTGCTGGTAAGTGGCGCTCGCGGAGAAGTGGTTTCGGGCCGATTTCACATCCACAAGATACGACCTTTACACGGGACTTAGCACCCCAAACATTTCGGCTAGGCTTGGAACAGCTGATATTCTGGCGCAAGAAATGAACCTGCCGACAAATATCCCGCCCGATCTTCCGAACTTCTTCAGCTGATGGCCACGGACTTCCCTGCGATCCTAAGTGGCAATCTCGTTGGTATCTACCTTTGGGGCTCGTTGACCTACGAGGCCTTCGACGAGACTTGCAGCGACGTCAATAGAACAGGACGGCATCGAGACTCGTATCCATCTGTACCACCTCCCAGCAAGACTACCTTCACAGCGTAAACCTCCTGATGGACGTTTACGCTGTTTACCGGGACTTTAGTCGTGTCAATTGGCTGATTGGGAAGGTGCGCCCCACGGTCGATAGTCGTCTGCAATCTGGTCCATCAATCGCGTCTCAATCCACGCCGCCGCCCAAACGATGAACACAAACACAATCGGATTGGGAGCTAGGTAGGGCGCTACGCGGTCAATTGCGATGATTATCCCGAGCAGTGCGACGTGAAAGGGAAGCGCCACTAATACTGCAATCCATAGCCAACGGGACCTGAGTTCGTCTTTTTCCTCTACATA
>QHYM01000195.1 GCA_003223295.1 Acidobacteriota bacterium
CGACAGATATTTTCGGCCATGTTTCTTCGGAAGCGAACGGAACTTCCTCGAACACTTTTCGAACAACGCTAAGAGCCTGCTTCGGCTGTCTTGTGCGACTCGTCAAACCAAAATCCCAGTCGTTGACGTCCTCGCCACCTCTGTACCATTCGTCGGTCCAAGCATAGACAAATGCCCCCGCGCAGCCTGCGGCGAAGGTCTTTCGTATCTGCCAGTCCAGGCAGGCAGCCTGCGCCTTGTCTCCATTCCTGTGGCTGTCGAGTCCGATTTCCGTTACCAGCAGAGGACGATTGCCTGCGAGGTTCTGCAGCCGCGCGAGATAGGCCTCATATTTGTCTTGCGACTCGAGGAAAACGTTGAAGCAAACCAAATCAAGAAATGACAAATCCAAATATTCGGTCGATGGATAATTTGCGTAAGAAACGAGAGCTTCAGGATCCTGTTCCTTGACTTCGTCGTGTAACTGTTTTACGAATTTCTCTACAGCACGCGCTCCGTGCCAGCGCACGATTGATGCAGGGATCTCATTAGCAACAAGATAGCCTAAAACTGCTGGATGACCAGCGCACCCCCGTGCTGCGCCTCTGACCTGCTTTCTGATCTCTCGAACCATTTTTTTGTCATGTAGGAAAGTGTAGTGGCGTTCCCCTTGCATCCCAACCAAGACGCGCAGGTTACACTTCAGGGCAATTTCAAGGAGCCAGTGCGGTGGGCACGTGTAGGTTCGGACAGCGTTCACGCCGTTCGCAGACATTTGAGAGAAATCCTGCTCAACCACCTTCGGTGAAGGAAACGCGCTGCCGTCCATGCCAGGCCGAAATGTTCCGTAGGTTACGCCACGAACATAGAGCTTCTCCTGGCCGACCCAAAGAAATTTGCCGGCTAAGATGACGTTCGAATCGACAGAAGCCGTTTCGGGAGCGGAGCCAAGCTCTAAAACAATCTCCGGCTCAGGAACGCTGATCGGAACTATTCTCACAGACATCTTCACCGCCCGCGATCAAGATTGAGAATGCGCATGAAATCCGCTGCCCACGTCCGAATGTCCCCGAAATCCCCATCCTCCAAATTCAAAAACTGTACTTCGTGGAAAACTGGATAGTCCTTGCCGCGCCTGCCGAGTTGCCTTTGCCAAAGAGCGGGGAACTCACTACTCCGATGATGCTGGTTACGTTCGTATGATTGATTGCGTTGAACCCGTCCACGCTGAATTCCCAGCTCCGTGTCGAACGACGACGCTCGCCGGCAGAAATGCGCTGGAGGCTGAAGACCTTCGTGACTCGTAAGTCGAGTTGCACAGTTCCTGGTCCGCGGCCTATGTTTCGGGTCACTCCGGGGGGCCGCGTGATGGTGTCGCCGTTGGGATCTGACCCTGTGGTGATGTTGTAAGGAGCCCCGCTGGCCACCGAAAGAATCGATCCGACGCGGAACCCGAAGGGTAGTTGTGCAATTCCTGCGAAGTTCAGGCGATGCCTACGATCAAAGTCAGCTGGCCCTACCTCTGGTTGCAAATCAAAATTGTCCGCCGGGAACAAAAACGTGCCCGGCCCGTTACTCGATACATCGTTGGTGTCTTTGGAGAAGACATATTGCCCGTAGCCCTTAAAGCGCTTTCCCAGCCCTCCGCGGAAGCTCAGGCTCAGTGCGTGTCCGCGTAGGAATGCCGTCGATACGACTTCCTCGACATTCGAGAAGTTTGGATCCGGGCGCAGACCGCTCCCTGATGGCAACGGGGCATTGACATCGAGGATGCGGAAGAGGTGTACGCCATGCAAGAACGAATATTCCAATGAAAGCCAGGCCCCTTTCCATACCTCTTCCTCGACCCCGGCGCTCGTTTGTATCAAATAGGGAGAGCGGGCCTCGGGCGCTACGCGCATAACGCTAGGCGCCGGAGTTGTCACCTGGCCGCCCAAGAATGGGTCCGGATAAGACGGATAGGAAATGTCGATCTGGCGGACGCGCACCCCGTCCAGGAGCAACGAATCCTCTGTGGCTGACCGGGGCAAATTGTCATAGAAGATCCCGGCGCCGGCACGTAACACCGTCCTCTTCCGTTTGCCGGGCGCGAATGCCAGCGCGAGCCGTGGCGCAAGATCTCTGCGGTTGTCAAGCGTGTTTTGCCAGTCGTATCGCAGTCCAAATGTAAGGCTAAGGTTTGGCAACACTCGCGTTGTGTCCTGCGCAAATCCACTAATCTGTTGCACGAGGTAGGAAACCTTCGGTTCGCCTTGATTTGCTTGAAACAGATCCGGGGTCGCCACGTGGTTCTCGACGACATTCCTGTACTGATCAAGACTGCTAAACCGAAATGTTCCGCCAAAATTTGTTGCTTCGAAGATGTTCGACCACTCATTCCTGACCGTGGCGCCGAAAAGGAAGATGTGCCTTCCCCGGATGTAGGTTGCAGTATCCTGGACGTCAAATGCGCGCCTTCCTTTGCGATAAAAAACTTGGGATGGTCCACCGACAAACGCGCCGCTTACCAGGATTTCTGGCCCGCTCACCTGACTCCCGGATCGTGACGTCTGGTCTTTAAAAACAAGAATCATCTCGTTGCGGAGTTGCGGCGAGAAGGCTGCGCTTTCGATCAACTGCAGGCGATGTGTGTCCCGATCTGCAGTGGTCCCTTGCTCTGGCAGACTTAACGCTCCTACTCCGTTGTTTTTGCTCGAGTGATCGGTAAAGATGTAGTTCAAGGAGAGTGTTTGCATCTCCGTCAGCGACCATTGCGTCCGCGCGAACAAATTGTCTCGCCGTTGCGGGGTAGGCACATTAATGTTGGCGGGACCTGCCAGGTCGACCGTATTCAAGGCATTCACAACGGCGCTCTCATCGTTCATCAAACGGTCCCCACTAATCATAAAGTAGCTATGCTCACCTAATAGCGGCCCCCCTAAACTCCCTTCCACGTACCGGCGGTTGAGACCGGGCCGTGTATCGGCAAAGGCGTTGCGCGCGTCGAAGACGGAATTCCTTGCAAGAAACGCCACGCTGCCACGGTACCGGTGCCCATGCCCATGCTTTGTCGCAATTTCCACTCGTGCAGCGCCGGGATGTTGAAACTCTGCAGAATACGGGTTGCGGTTGACTTTTACGGATCGTATCGCGCTGCTCGGCATGTCGAGTTCTCCTCCGTCGACACCATCGACAACGACGGAGGTTCCTTCCTGGCCCTGCGCTGCCGCCGATGTAAACGTGTTGATGAACGGAAGCAGGTAATCGACATCGAGTGGGAGGCCACTGAAAAAGGTCTCGTCCACTTTCATCGACGGAGCATTACTTTCAGGAGACAGTCGATCATCACTCGCATCCGGTCTCACAATGACTTCGTCTTCCACGGTTTCCAGCTTTAGCTTGACCCTCAAGGGATTCAGCTTTTCCGTCCCCACCCGGATGTTTGCCTTGAATGGCTCGAATCCGCTCGCGATAATCTGAAGGAGGTACGTTCCCGGTTTCAGATCCGTGAAGCTGAATCTGCCATCTTCGGCCGTCACGACCTCCTGTTTCGTATTCGTCTCTTGATTGAGGAGAGTCACCGTCGCCCCGGTCAACGTTCCGCCGCCAGATTCCACAACTTTGCCGGTTATGATTCCGCTCTCCTCGGCAAGAAGGAAGAGCGGGAACATCACAAAGGCAAGAAACACGCGCAACGCGATATGCAAGGCAACAGACCCACCTTCGCAGACACTCCACGCAAAAGGCTGACACTCGCCCTTGTCGCGAAGACTCGAGTGCACGTCCGCAGTCGCTGGCGATTGGGGCGACGGACTCAAGGCAGCAGGGAAAAAACCAACTTGTCGATAGTCAATCTGCAGCTGCAAGTGAACCTGTACCTCCGTGCGCCGCCAGACTTGCTTCGGATGGGCGCACATGGGGTGGAACGTGGGATCTACGGGCGTGCCATTGCCAGGCGGTTTCAATGATTTCATCCAATGAAGAGTGTCGCGGCTCCCATCGGAGAAGTTCCTTGGCTTTTCTGCCATCTGCCACGAGACACGGGGGATCGCCGGCACGGCGCTCCGCGTTCCGAACGGGAACATGACAACCACTTGTTCGTTCAACAGCAGCAATAACCTCACGAACGGAGTGGCCATTTCCCGTGCCAAGATTGACGGCAGCACTCTCGCGGCTCTTGAGCATATTTCGGAGGGCTGCAACGTGCGCCTCAGCCAGATCCATTACATGTGTATAGTCGCGGATGGCCGTCCGGTCCGGGGTGGGGTAATCCGTCCCGTATATCTTGAGCGCCGGTTTCTCCCCGAGCGCCGCCTGAATGGCAAGTGGAATCAGATGAGTTTCCGGTGAGTGGTCCTCTCCAAGCTCACCGTCCGGGTCGGCACCGGCAGCGTTGAAATAACGCAGCGCCGTCCAGCGCAAGCCGTAAGCCTGACGGTACCAAGCAAGGATGCGCTCGACCATTCTCTTCGACTCACCATAGGGATTAATCGGGGCTTGGACGTGTTCCTCGCGAATGGGAACGCTTGCGGGAATGCCGTAGGTCGCGCAGCTGGAAGAAAAAACAATGTGCTTTACGCACATGTCCGTCATGGCGTCGAGAAGCCGGAGCGTGTAGGTTACATTGTTGCGAAAATACTGCCGCGGGCGGTGCATGGACTCGCCGACGTAAGCGAAACCGGCAAAGTGGACAACGGCTTGCACCCTGTAGGTTTTGATTACTTCGCGAATCAGCATGGAATCACCGAGGTCTCCTTCGACCAGCGGGCCCCATTTCACGGCCCACCGGTGACCAGTTGAGAGGTTGTCGAGGACGATTGGCTCGAACCCCGAGCGGGCCAAAACTTTGGCAGTGTGGCTTCCGATGTAGCCCGCCCCGCCAGTCACGAGTACCCGCATCCAGCCTCCAGAAAAAACAAAATCTCCACCACGGCCTCGGCTGGGGCGGAGATCGCAAATACTGATAAATTTCAACATCTTGCGACTTCGATGCCGTCATTCACGTCGCATTCACACGGTATTAATTTAGAAAGGCTGCGTCAATTAGCGGATCGAAGTAACCCGTGGGGCTAGGAGAAAAACCTAAGAGGAAATCGAAGCGATAGCCTGCTCAAATGACGTACTGCAAACCGATTCGGTAGTGCCGGCTGGATGGAACTTTTTCTGCCCAACGAACCTGCACGAGCGTGGGGATCTGTGCGGGCATGCGAGGAAACAAAAGCCGGCCTTGAAGAAGCGCAGACCTTTCTGGAGCACGACTCGCGATCACGCAAAAACCGCCGTCGGAAATATTTTCCACTTTCCCTTCAAAGACCTCCGACTTCCGATGGCTTTCATGCAATGGCAACTGACTGCCGCGAAACCGCCCACTCGTTGAATAGCGCGGTTGAATCCGCTTTTTCTGCGACCCTGCTCGCATAGTGGCCCGTCTAACCTTGCACACGAATCAACTAAAACAGAATGAAGTCGTGCTGAATCACGTATGAATCTAGAGAGAAGTTTCCCCGCGCAAAGCTTTCGAAGCCTGAAGAATCCTCCCGATAATGCCGGTTCTATTCTCCGCTCCGACCTTGATCATCACTGACCTTAAGAAAGCCTTCGCTGTGTTTGGGCTGATGTCCATCTGGCTGGCGATTTGCTTGGTACTAAGGCCCTGGAGTAGAAGATCAACTGTCTCCCGTTCGCGCCGGGTTAGCCGGAATTTCCGAGCAACACTCTCGAGTTCTAGCTCCCCTCGGGGATTTCTTTCCAGTAAGAGCGCGATCGCAGGTCCTCGCTCAATTGCGAGGCTCGATTTCATCGAGAACGCCCGAAGTTGGTAGAGCCTCTTTCCCGAAGCGACTTCATTCTGAAATTTGGAAGGAGAGAAACCGTTATGATGGCCATTACTGGGGACAAGCGATCGGATTCTGCCTTGCAGAAAATTGTCAAAGCCCTTGTTCTTGGATGGAACTTCTGGGTAAGCGAGGATAGCTAGGGCTTCTTCGCTCGCATAGATGGGCCGGAGGGACGCATCCAGAATAAGAAATCCCGCGGCAAGTGGATCTCCGTGGCCGTTACCTGAAACGTGACCATTCCCTGAGTTCTTATCAGCTGTATGAGGAGAGCGATTCGCAGAAACACCGCCGAATCGCACAGAAGCATTTCGCAGTTTGTCGGGGAATGGCCGGGATGAATTTGACTTCCCAGTTGCTAACATTTCAGCACCGCCAATCACGATGGTCACACGCCCCATTAGGACCGGGTGCGAACAATAGATACTTCCCCCCTTGGTAGTCTCTAGACTCTCATTGCCCAAAGCCGAGCTCCACCTGGGTTCACGGATCGATATAAATAAAAAAGGCCTCTTTTGGATACTTCGCGGGGCCGATTGTTACAATCAGGTGAACACCTTATTTCATAATGGGAAAAAGCTCCCTCGCCTCTTCTAGGTGACGCTTCGGCCTGGTGCGCATCTGGGGTGGCTCTTGCCCAAGTGGACGGGACTGCGTGGGATGAGGAGGAAGCTAAACTGAATGCCACTGCTGTCCGGTTATAAGTTGAAGAGAATCAATTGGTTCGGATCGACGACTAGATTCTCTCGGGAGTCCAAGGTCTCAAGTGCTTGTAAAATCGGCACTTTCTCAAAAAGCGTCAGACTCAAAATCTGTAGAATCTGGTAAAGGCTCATCTCGAGGCCGAGACGCT
>QHYM01000196.1 GCA_003223295.1 Acidobacteriota bacterium
CGTGGTCGAGTTGGCACCCAACGGTCGTGCGCTTCTGCACTCTACCTACTTGGGAGGCAGTGGCGATGACCACGGTACAGGTATCACCGTCGATTCTGACGGCAACGTGTACGTGACCGGCTTTACTTATTCAACTGATTTTCCTACTACACCCGGAGCTTACCAGACCTCTCTGGCGAGCAGGCAATCGGCAGCATTTGTAACCAAGATTACGCCGGATTTCTCTTCGCTGACTTTCTCAACCTACCTTCAAGGCACATCACTGAACTACGGGAAAAGCATTGCGGTGGATACAGGGAATATTTTCGTCGCCGGACAGACCTTCTCGCTAACGTTTCCTTTATTGAGTCCCATACAAAGCGTGTGCGCTCCTTCAAACTGCTTTTTCGGCACAGCTTTCGTTACCGAGCTGAACGCCGCAGGCTCAAGCTTGATTTTTTCAACCTATCTTGGAGGTTCGCACGGTGATGATATCGCCGCCCTCGCGCTTGATCCCTCTGCAAACATTCAAGTCACAGGGCAAGCAGCTTCGACTGACTTTCCTATAACGAACGCTTTTCAGGCCACTTTTGGCGGCAGCTTCGGCGATGCCTTCGTCGCGAAGATCTCCCTCCAACCTGCGGCCTCGCTTTCTCCAACAAGCCTAACCTTCGGCAATCAAAGTGTCGGCACTAGCAGTACGCCGCAGACCGTAACCCTCTTCAGCAACGGTACTGCTCCTTTGCACATCGCCGGCATTTCAGCAAGCGGGGATTTTGCAGAAGCTAATAATTGCAGGATGGGCGTGGCCGCGGGCTCAACGTGCACGATCAGCGTAACATTCGCTCCTACGGCGCGCGGCACGCGCACAGGCACTTTCACTGTCACTGACAACTCCAGTAGCGGGCCGCAAACAGTGAGCCTTACGGGCACGGCCACGCTTGCGGGGGCGCCGGTTGTAAGCTTCTCCACCTCAAACCTGTCGTTTGGAAGCCAGCCGTTAGATGTAACCAGCCCACCTGAAAACGTCACTCTGACAAATACGGGCAGTTCCCCGCTGTCTGTCACTGGAATCGCCATTGGTGGCCCTGATCCTGGCGACTTCGCCCAAAGCAATGACTGCGGAACCTCGGTGGCAATGGGAGCCAGTTGCACGTTCAGCATCACGTTTACTCCCGTCGCGAGTGGAAATCGCTCCGCCACCCAGCCTTTCTTTTGGCAGTCAGAATGTCGGCACAACCAGCGGCGCCAAGGGCATACAGCTCAAGAACACAGGGAACGCGACGCTCACCATTAGCAGCATCGCAATCACTGGAACAAACGCCTCCGACTTTTCTCAAACCAACAACTGCCCCAGTTCGCTGGCTCCCGGCGCTCAATGCAACATAAACATGAGCTTTTCGCCTTCGGCATTTGGAACTCGCGCGGCAACCCTGAGTGTTTCCGATAATGCGTTCAACAGCCCTCAGACGGCTAGCTTAACGGGTAGTGGAGCGTCCGGGTCCACCAATGTAACTCTCACACCTAACAAGCTTTCCTTTGGCAATGAGCCGATCGGATCAACCAGTGCCCTTCTGACGACCACTCTCCAGAACACAGGTCAAGCCATTTTGGTCATCAGCAACATCGCCGTCTCCGGCACCAATCCTGGCGACTTCGGACAAACCGATAACTGCGGGACATCGGTAGCAGTCGGAGCCAGCTGCACATTCACGGTTACGTTCACTCCCACGGCGAGTGGTAACCGCTCGGCGAGTTTAAGTATCACCGACAATGCTGGTGGAAGTCCGCAGCAAGTGAGCCTCACCGGTACAGGCGTGGGTCCCATGGCGACCTTAAATCCCACCAGCCTATCCTTTGGCAAGCAAAAAGTGGGGACAACCAGTAAAGCAAAAACCATTCAGCTGAAGAACACGGGCAACGCGACGCTCACCATCAGCAGCATCGCCATTACCGGGACGAACCCCACGGACTTTGCGAGCAACAACTGCCCTAATTCGCTGGCGCCCGGGGCCCATTGCAATATAAACGTCACGTTCTTGCCTGCCGCAACCGGTACGCGGACAGCTTTGCTCAACGTCTCAGACAATGCGCTCAACAGTCCGCAAACGGCGAGTCTCAGAGGAACAGGTCAGTGATAACAGTTCCATTTGATGAGAAGGAATGGAGGCTAGGCGTGAAGAAAACCATTGCCGTTCTATGCTGCGCTCTACTCCTTGTACTTGGGTTGCCTACAGGGAGTGTCAGAGCGCAGACGCAGGATGTGGTGTTTGCTGGAGCAGGTGATATTGCCCGGTGCGGGCCGGACAACCTCTTTTATCCACAGGCAACGGCAGCCTTGCTCGATTCCATTCCGGGTAGCGTGTTTGCGATCGGCGACTTAGCCTACGTGGATGGACTGGAAACTGAGTCTAACAGGTGCTTCGATGCCACCTGTGGACGCCACCGCGCAGCGGGCGATCCTACGAAGGGGTACTACAGTTTCAACTACGGCGCATGGCACGTGGTGGTCCTTAATAGTGTCTGCACGCTGGCGCCAACTTTACCTGGAGGTTGCACAGCGACCTCGCCCGAGGGGCAATGGCTTCAAGCAGATCTGGCCGCCAACCCGACTGCGTGCACAGCAGCTCTCTGGCATACTCCGCTCTACACTTCCACAAGTGCAAACGCAACTCCGGCCGTACAGCCGTTCTGGCAGATTCTCTACAATGGGGGCGCGGACTTAGTGATTAACGGTCATGCCCACAACTACGAACGGTTCGCCCCGCAAGACCCCAACGGCAATTTGGACGCGGTCAATGGCATTCGCGAATTCGTCGTTGGCACAGGAGGCGAATCTCTAATGTCCTTTGGCACCACCATCGCGGCCAACAGCGAAGTCCGGAACAGCACGACTCACGGCGTCATCCAATTCACTCTACACGCCACAAGTTACGATTGGCAGTTCATCCCCGTTGCGGGCCAAACCTTCACGGACTCCGGCACGCAAGCCTGCCATTAGAGAACAAACCGCTGCTTGCGGCAGCGTCATCAAGATTCGCATAAGGGGAAGGGAGGAGAAACATCCATGCGTAACAGAATTCTATGTTGTTTCGGAGCTGGGATCTTTCTTGTGACGGTTACGAACACGCATGCGGCACAAGGAAAGCAGGCGACTGGCACACCCGACGGACTCACCGCTGCGTTGAAACTCGGAACAACCGCCCAAGAAGCAGCGGAGCACCCCGAACTACATCATCGGAACCCGCGATACCAGTTGGTTAAAGACGACGTGCTGCAGCTGAACTTTGCTTTGACCCCAGAGTTCAATCAAACAGTCACTGTCCAACCGGATGGCTTCATAACTTTGCTCGGCGTCGGCGATCTTCGCGTTGAAGGACAAACAGTTCCCGACGTCACTGAGTCGATTCGGGCAGCCTACTCGAAAACATTGCACAACCCTATCCTCACGGTCCGGCTAACAGAGTTTGAAAAACCTTACTTTATCGCGGGTGGAGAAGTCGGGCATCCAGGGAAGTTTGAATTGCGGGGAGACACGACCTTGACGGAGGCGGTAGCAATCGCGGGCGGCTTCACGGAAAGCTCTAAACACTCGCAAGTCTGGCTTTTTCGCCGTGTCTCGAACGATTGGGTGGAAACACGGCAATTCGACCTAAAGAAAATGCTCAACAGCGGCAACTTGGGTGAAGATGCGCATCTCCGGCCTGGTGACATGTTCTACGTTCCCAAGAACACATATTCGAAGGTGAAACGCTTTATTCCGGTGGCAACTCTGGGAACGTATTTCGCACTTTAAATCGTCCAAGGAGGTTGAACATGGACGAAGTGAAATCTGGGAAGCACAACGGCAGCGGCAATGGCAATGGCAATGGCAACACTGTCCCAACGCCCTCTTTTTCGCTGCGGGACTTACTGGGCGTAGTATTCCGCCGCAAGCGACTGATGTTGCTCTGCTTCGCGGGACTCTTATCGGGCGCCGTTCTTGCAATTGCCATCTTGCCCGCCGCTTATGAAGCGCAGATGAAAATCCTCGTGGAGCGTGAACGTGTCGACCCTGTCGTGTCCCCTCAGGGCAATGTAGTCGAAGCAGACCGCAACCTGACTCCAGACGAGATTTCGTCGGAAGTGGAGTTGTTCCAAAGTCGCGACTCTCTGAAACAAACGGTTGTTGATTGCGGGCTTCATGAAATCAAGAATCCATGGTCTCTGGGCGGAATCAAATTGCGCGTGCTGGGAGCCTTTGGATTAGCACCTGACAAGGATCAGCGAATTTTTAAAGCGGTCCTCGCGCTGGAGAAGGACCTGCATGTGATCCCAATGAACAACTCAAATCTGATCAAGGTGACGTATGAAGCGCGTTCCCCGCAGACCGCGGAGCAGGTGCTTACGGAGCTGGGAAATCTCTACCTATTGAAGCACGCGGCGATTCACCATCCGCAGGGCACCTCTGAGTTCTTCCAGCAGCAAGCGGATCAGTACAAAAACGACCTGGCCGATGCGCAGTCGCGCTTGGTCAAAATGAATCAGCAATCACGAATCGTTTCCGCGGACTTCGAGAAGCAAGTTACTTTGCAGAAGCTCAGCGACTTCGACGTCTCACTTCAGCAAACGCGGGCGGCTGTAGCGGAGACAAAACAGCGAGTCCGAGCTCTGCAAGAAAAAGAGACGTCTATTCCCTCTCGCGTCACCACCCAGATCCGCACCGCGGATAATCCCCAGCTCATGGCCAACCTGAAAACTACCCTGCTAAACCTGGAAATCAAGCGCACGGAATTGCTGGAGGTCTACGAACCGAGCTATCCGCTGGTGCACGAGGTGGAGAAGCAAATTACTCAGGCTGTCGCCGCAATAGCTGATGCCAAAGCCGGGGCAGTTCACGAAGAAACGACCGATCAGAATCCGACTCATGAATGGGTCAGGACGGAAATGGCCAAAGCCGAGGCCGACTTGGTGGGCTTGGAGGCGCGCTCTTCGGTGTTGTCCGGTGCAGTCAGGACTCTTCAGGACAGGGCCCTGAAACTGGACCAGCAATCCGTAGTTCAGCAGGAACTGTTGAGGACGGCTAAAGCGGACGAGGACAGCTATCTGCTGTTCCGCAAAAAGCGCGAGGAAGCGCGCATCGCTGACGCGCTGGACCAGAGCAAGATTGTTAATGTGGCTGTTGCGGAGGCAGCAGCAGTTCCGTTGGTTCCGACCGGGCTTCCGCTGGAAATGAAGCTGATTCTAGCGGTTGTAATAGCCGCGCTGGTGAGCTTGGGAGCGGGTTTCGTCGGCGAGTATCTCGACCCGTCGTTCCGAACGGTTTCCGAGGTTAAGGAATACCTGGACATTCCGTTACTGGCCACCCTTCCAAGAAACGGTCATAGGTAGAGCTTATGTTCTTCAATCATTTCGGCCTACGCGAACAACCATTCGGGGTTACTCCCGATCCCCGTTTTCTTTTCTTCGGGCCCTCACATCTGGAAGCGCTGGCTTCCCTGTTGTATGGGATCCAGACGCAGCGTGGGTTCATGGCCCTGATTGCAAAGCCGGGAATGGGGAAAACCACCCTGCTCTTTCACCTCTTGGAGAGGCTGCGAGACTCCGCCCGCACGGCCTTTTTGTTCCAGTCACATTGTGACCCGCGCGAGTTTCTTCGCTCACTCATGACCGATCTGGGCATCAATGATCAGGACGATAACCTGGGGCGCATGCACCGCAAGTTGAATGACGCCCTGATCCGCGAACTCCGCGCCGGCAGGCGCGTTGTGGTCGTGATTGACGAAGCGCAGAACCTTGACGATTCTGTCCTGGAAACGGTACGCATGCTTTCCAACTTCGAGGTCCCAGGTACGAAACTGATGCAGATCCTCCTTGCTGGCCAACCGCAATTGGCAGATAGATTGGCGAGCGGAAACATGGTTCAGCTTCGACAGCGAATTTCGATTTTGAGCCGATTGACGGAATTTAGCGTAAGTCAGACCGCTGATTACATAGGTCATCGGCTCCGCGTTGCCGGCTACCGGGGCAACCCATTGTTCGCGCCCGAAGCGCTGGCAATCATCCATTCATGGAGCGGAGGGATACCACGGAATATCAATAACCTTTGTTTCCAGGCGTTAACCTTAGCGTTCGCGAATGGCCAAACGATTATCGATGGGTCGGTCCTGCACGAGGTTCTAGTTGACCTCGATATGGAGACACTTGGCTCGCGGACCATGAACAAAGTGAGCTTCGTTGCGAACTCCGCTAGCCCGCGGATGACTCTGCGCTTCGGGACGAACGCAAGAACTTGTTGAACAGCATGACTCAATGGGATCGCCGTCCAGACGGAAGCGACGGTTGTCACGAAGGTATCTAGGCAACATCCGTTGGCAGAATTCTTATGCACACGAATAGAGACAGCAGATCGAGTGGCTCGCAAGTTGATTGGAGGAATGGCGTATGAGCAAGAATATTGAAGTACTCCTACGGGCCAAAGAGACAACAGAATTATTGGGGCCAAAAAACATTTTTCAAGAAAGTCCGGAGCCTCGGCCGCCGGCCACACGAGTTCCCCCGGTTGGTACTAAAGAAGAGGCCGAATTGGTCCAGCGGGTGTTTCTTCTGCCAGCTTACGAAGCGCCACGCTTGGTGGTTTTCCACCAGGTTGGGCAAATGGATGAAGCGGTCGGGATTTGCGCTCGCGCAGGACAAAACCTCGCGAGCCAAACAGACGCGTCAGTGTGCGTTGTCGAGGGAGATCTCCACTCCCCCTCCCTGCATGAATACTTCGGCGTGGACAACTTGCGGGGACTTGCGGATGCTGTCCTCGAATCCGGACCCATCCAAGATTTCGTTCACCCTCTTTCGGGAAGCAACCTCTCGGTACTCACCGGTGGCTCCCGCCGCGGGGAGGCGCAAGCTCCGTGGAAATCCGAGCGCCTGCGTTCCCGCATGACTGAACTCCGCGCAGAGTTTTCCTATGTCTTGGTTAACGGTCCACCTGTCGGGCAACCCCTTGATGCCCTGCTCCTCGGCCAGATCGCCGACGGAGTTATTCTAATCTTGGAGTCACGCCTTACACGCCGAGAGACGGCGCGGGCGGTTAAAGAAAATCTGGCCGCCGCCAATGTGAAGATCTTGGGCGCGGTACTCAACAACCACACCTTTTCCATTCCTGAAAGCCTTTACAAAAGGCTCTAATAGGCTGTTGAGGAGCACTTCGTAGCAAGCCGGTCAAAGAATGAGCAGCGGTGTCAGAGATATCCAAATGATTGGGCCGACTACCGAACCTTCCAAGGATAAACGGAGAACGGAGTTTGACATCCATGGCGTGCTGGGAATTCGGCTCGTTGATCCGACATCCGCCGACGTGGCAGCTGTTACGAAACAACTTGGACCTCTCCAAAGGCTGTTGCTGCGCGAACCGGACGTTACGCTCCGCTTTGTGCAGCATCTGCCGCCACCTCGTTTACGACATTTGGGGCTTAAGCAAGAGGGATGCACCGACGAAGCATTCTTCGTTCTTGATGAGCGTGCCAACGGCGCGATGGCCAGGATTCCCTTTGACCTGGTGGGGAAGCCTTGTGAAATTGATTGCGAGCGTGGCCGGGGGTCAGTGCCCCTGCTGATGCCAATCTTGAGTTTGACGGCCCTGGCGAAGGGTTTTGTGGCCGTGCATGCGTCAGCTTTTGTACATCATGGCACAGGCATCCTGATGGCCGGGTGGGCTGGAAGCGGCAAGACCACGGCACTTTTGGGATTTGCTTCCAAAGGAGCGGAGTTTATCGGAGAGGAATGGGTCCTCCTCAGTGGAGATGGACAAATGATGTGCGGTCTGCCGAGGAAGATTGAACTCTCGCCCTCGCACCTGGAAACCGTGCCTGATGTTCGTCGAGCGATCAAACGCCAGAGGCGCTGGGCATTCGAAGGTCTTCGTCACCTTGCCAGAATGCAGGGGATCCTTGGCGAGAAAATCAACGGCGCGTTTCCCGCGAGTGTGCTGCAGAGAGCAATCTCAGCGGTTCAGCGTCGGGTCCTCCCTAAGGTTAGTCCACAAGCAATCTTTGGCAGCCGAGTCGACTCGTTGATTGCAAAGCCCGAGAAGGTGTTCCTGTTGATCAGTCACGATGATTCATGCGTGGAAGTGCGGCCGACTCCGCCGATCGAGATGGCGCGCCGGATTGCGCACATGGCGCAATATGAACAGAACAGGTTCATAGAACACTATCTGGCCTTCAAATTTGCATTTCCTGCAGTGAAGAATGCCTTCCTTGAGGAATCGCCTGCGTACCAATATGAATTACTTTCGCGCGCGCTGATGGCAAAGGAAACCTATACCGTTTGGCATCCGCATCCAGTCAACTTTTCCGTTCTCTACGAAAAGATAAAGCCATTCTGCGAAAGCACCAGGAATGTCCGAAAGGAAGCGCTGTGCGCGCTTGCATGAATCCCAACGACCGAATTGTGCAGAACCTCATCTGATGCGACTGTTTTTTGCGGCCAAGATTAGTTCGCCTGTTCCCGGTCGGGCGAAGAGTGCGAACAAATGAGCTCGGTACGAGCATTCGTCCAAGAAGACATTCCTCAAGTGGTGGCGCTGACCTGGAGGTTCTTGCAGGCCGAAAGCGGTTCGCCGCCCCCGTCAATGGAGAGTTATTTCCGGGAACTCTTCTTTCACAGTCCATTCTCGGATAAGGCTCTGCCTTCCTTGGTCTATCAAGATGGGCATGGAAGAGTTGTGGGCTTCCTAGGAATCTTGCGGCGTCGCATGTCTTTGCAAGGCAAGCCAATCGAGATTGCTCTCGGAACTTCCTTGGTTGTCAACCCGGACAGCCGCTCCACGATGGCAGGCCTGAAACTAATCGACTTCTTTCTTTCTGGGAAACAAGACTTGGCGATGACCGATACGGCAAATCACACTACTCAACAAATATGGACCCGGCTCGGAGGAAGCACGGCTCCCTTGTATGCCATGCATTGGTCGCGGCCACTTCGGCCGGTGCTCTATGCGGCCCATGCGGTGTCTCGTTGTGGAA
>QHYM01000470.1 GCA_003223295.1 Acidobacteriota bacterium
AACCGCGACTCCCGTCCAATTTCCGGTACTGAGCAGACCAAACCGCGCCAGGCGGACGTTGCCCGCGCATTCCATCAAATGCGTCCCCATGGGCCTAGCTGTTTTCTGGAGGCTTTCGATCCCCAGATTTATCGGCTTCTCGACAAGGCCACCTAGATTAACTTGCCAAGCGGTCATGTCGGGAAGCAGCTCCGACGCACGGGTGCGAATGTAGAAAGTCTCGGTGGGAGTCGTGGGATTATAGGGCTCCAGGGCGGAGAGGTCAGAATACAGCCGCCCGTCCAGCTCGGAGCCCTGTACACCATCGAACGGTACTGAACCCTCGTTGAGGAAGTCCAGCGTTCCCAGCCGGTTGCCGCTCGCAAAGGGATCTTTTCGCTGAGGACGGAGTCCGCTCGCCCGCGAGATTCCGGCCAAATCAACAAACAAAGCGCCCCCAGATAGCAGAGTTGCCCTCAGGAGAGATCTGCGCGTCAGCATGGCATTTTTTTGCCGAGGTACGTGCCGGAGCCCGGTTCTTCGTCCTCCCTCTTCCAAAGACGAACAGGTTTTTTTTTTCGAAGATACATTGTACACGGCAGGGAGATTCTGAAACTTGCCATTCTTCTGCAGGTTTTCGCGGCTCGTCACACTGGCACGCTTGGTACGTCACATGGCCTATTCCTGTTATCAACCATGACTAAAGTCATGGACGTTTTAGAATTAGGTGCAGGGCTTTTAGGTTCGCCCTCGGTATTTATGTAAATTTCTTCTTACGCCGAACTCAGGTTTGCGCTTGACTTTGCACCTGATTAGTAATTGAATTGCGCATAATATCGGTGTTTGCCCGGCTTTTTGGCGGTTCAGGGTGGTGGTAGTGACCTGGGGTTTTTTGCAAAAACTAAAATCTAAATTTGTCTCTGAGGCTTCAGCCGAGAAGGCTTTGGACAGGGGAGAGAGTATGAGACTGCGCACTTTTGCGATGTTGATTGCCGCTTTGCTTGTTCTTGCGAGTGG
The DNA here is from genome assembly GCA_003223295.1 of Acidobacteriota bacterium. GTDB lineage: Bacteria > Acidobacteriota > Terriglobia > Acidiferrales > UBA7541 > Acidiferrum. Next base: position 997 of record QHYM01000470.1, read on the forward strand.
TGGAGCGGTTTGGTCACAGACCGTGCAGGGCGTCATCACCGGCACGATTACCGATCCCACAGGAGCCGTAGTGCCGAATGCGACAGTGACGATCACCAACGTCGGCACGAATATCTCTCAGACCACGACGACAGGAAACGATGGCTCGTACCGTTTCTCGCTCGTGCCTCCCGGAACGTATATGGTCGAGATCAAGGCCGGCAACTTTGCCACGGTCAGGGTTTCGGGAGTCGTGGTCGAAGCCAGCCAGACGATAGCTTTGAATCGGCAACTGGAATTGGCCAAGGCCCAGCAGGTGATTGAAGTGACGGAGCAGGCACCTCTTGTCCAGACCGCGACTTCCGATCTCGCCTACCAGGTGGACAGTTCCACGATCCAGCACGCCGCGCTCGTTGACCGTGACATTTTCGACGTGCTTCCATTTATGGCGCCCTCGGTGAGCCCTGGCCTGGATATGTCGCCGACCTCCAGGATTTCTCCATCCTTACCAACAGTATGGGTGCTCAATACGGTCGTGGCGCGGGGGCCCTCGTTACCGCCAACCAGAAGTCAGGAACCAATAGATTTCATGGCGTGCTCTACGAGCAAAACCGCAATGCCACATTGAACGCCAACGACTTTTTCTATAACCGAGACGCCGGCAACCAAGGCACAAGGCCCAAATATATCAAGAACCAGTTTGGCGGCGCAGCGGGCGGCCCTATCCGCAAGGATAAGACCTTCTTCTTTGTTGCCATCGACCGTTTCAAACTACTTCAAGGGGTAACCGCGGCTGATCAATTCGAACCCACCACTGCCGCACTGAATTCCGTGAAAGCTAGCGGCGGCCCGCCGGCTCAGGCAATCCTCAACGCTTACGCCCCTCCGACCTCTGACACGCCTTGCCCGGGTAGTCTAAGCGGCAGCACAGGCGCGGGCTTTTCCGTCGGGTGCCTTACCTTCTCTGACCCGCAAACTACCACGACAAGTGCCTACTATGGCCGCGTGGACCAGAACTTCAGTAATTCGGACCGCCTCAGTTTCGTGGCGAACATTACCAGGAATACGTTCCTGGACAAATTCGGCGGCGGCGGCCTGTTGGCGAATAATGCCAACATCCCCTTCACGAGCACACAGAATCAGCACAATCTGGCTCTCGTAGAAACACACACCTTCAATTCCCGCGTGGCCAACGAAGTGAATCTGTCCCATAACCGGTTCTACAACCCGCAAATCGAGGGTGATCCGGCCAACCAAACCGCGCCCAACGCCTTCATCGACATGCGGGCAGAGGGCTTTTTGAGTTTTCAGATGGGCCCGTTTGAAGGCGGTCAGGTGGTCAGTTTCGTCCAAGACCGCTGGGCGTTGCAAGATAATTTGACTTTGATGGTGGGACGCCACGCTTTCAAGATCGGTGGAAGCGCAAACTACGGCATTCTTTACCGGAACTGGGATCTGGGTCTCCCTGGCCAATACGAGTTCGGCGAGTTTGACGGGACAATATGACGGGACGATCACTCTCATAGGCAGTAGAAACCACTCAAACTTCACCAACGATTACCCTTGGTTTGAGGAAACATCCGTTGACCCGCGCATTCCCGCTCCCAATAAGGCCGACGCTTACCGCCACTACACCAGTCATGATTATGCCGTGTTCGCTCAGGATGACTGGAAAGCTACCAGCCGCCTGACCCTGAATCTCGGGCTTCGCTGGGAGCGGTTTGGCGCGCCGAGCGAGGTTCACGGGAATATCGCGCAATTTACAAATCTGAATTGCAGCATCCTTGATCCGGCCTGCATCTCGGCGGCAAGGGTGGGCCCGGTCAACCGCATGTGGAAAACGCAAAACCATGACTTTGGCCCGCGCATCGGCTTTGCCTGGGATCCCTTTGGCAAAGGCAAGATGGCCATCCGCGGCGGTTACGGCATCTTCTATGACCGCATCTTCGACAATATCTGGTCCAACGGCGCCTGGAACCCGCCGTTTTATGCACTGCTCGACTTTGATGGAAGAAGTGATGCCATCTTTCCCTCGAATCCCGCGAGCATTGGCCCCGGGTACAATCCCGCCGGTCCGTGCGGTCCCATTCCGTACGCCCCAGGTGTACCACCGGGTTGTACGAGTCGGAAGCGCGTTTCCGTCCGCACCATGGACGTGAATATGCACGACTCTTCCGGACAGAACTTTTACCTCGGTGTGGAGCGCGAGTTCTTTGGCAACTTACTCCTTAGCGCCAAATACCAGGGAGCCCTCGGCCGGCACTTGCCCATGCTTGAGAATTATAATCGGGTAGATGGAATCGGCTATAATAGTGCGCTGAATCCGATCCGGCCCAACGGCCTCTATTCTGGCTTCAATTACCGCTCGAACAGCGTCAGTTCCAACTATAATTCCCTTATAGTTGAAGCTACGAAGCGCATGGGCCATGGCCTTCAGTTCCAGACCGGGTATACCTATTCTAAACTTCTGGACGTTAACTCCGAGCTGTTTGCAGGCTGCTCCAATATCGGCAGCCTTACCGCGCCTTATTACTACATCTCCAATGCCCTGCCGCATCTGTCCTATGGCAGGGGTGCGGAAGATCGCCGGCATGCCTATAAGTTCAGTGTCAGCTATGATCTACCCTTCTTTAAGGCGGAGAAGGGCTTTGTCGGTCATGCTCTGGGCGGCTGGTCGCTTGGCAGTTTCCTCCAGTTCTATTCAGGCCACCCCATCGATGTTTTCGATGGGCGTGCAACCTACCCCGCAACAGACGCCGCTGGTAACACAATATTCGATGCAGGTGGCGCAATCCCCCTTAATCTTGGCGGCGATTACAACCTCGACTTTGTGGAGAATGACCATCCGGTTTTCATCGGGGGTAATTTAAACTCCGTTTACAGCGGCAGGAGCCCGGCCGATGGCATCTTTAAGGACAACAACGTCATAGGATGCGGCGCGCCGTGGGTTCCCGGAAACGCCGATATTTCCACTTGCAATGCCAACTTTGGAGTTGCCGGTGCTTGCGCCGTAGGGGATCTCACTTGCGACCCCACCGGCGTCGGCTCACCCGGCACGCCGAACTCAATGTTTGCGATGCCTGGCTATCCATCGTCAGGATCGTTGTTCGCGCGCTATGGAATGGTGGGCAGGAATATCTTCCACGGGCCGAGGCTGGTCAATATGGACTTCGGCCTACATAAGAGCTTTAAG
>QHYM01000471.1 GCA_003223295.1 Acidobacteriota bacterium
TTCCGGCCATTTCGGATTGCATCGGTGAGAAATTCTTCAGATCGATCTTCCCGAAAATCAACCTCTCCGGTCAGTCCTCGCGACTGGAGTTGAATCAGGCCGACGTTTTTCGCGATCAGATATTGAAATGGGTCGAGCGATACATGCCGGGTAGAAAAACCAAGTTCTCGCCGCGCGAGCACTATCGCCATGCATGCGGCACCATCACCCAGCCCCCAATCGAGTGTGTCTTGGGGCGCGATGTGCAGAACAAGTTTCGTCAATAATTCACATTCCGGCTTTCGCGGAGAACCGCCATGATAGGCTTTTTTCCCTTCGCAATCCTCCTTAAAGGACGAACGATAAAAATCGTCGATCTCCTTTTGCACCGATTTTGGAACGGGTTGCGCAATTAACGAAATCACAAGCCTTTTAGCTGTTATTTCCGCCACACGGCGCGCCTTGCCTTTTGCCTCTTGGTGGCGGGACACGCGTTGCGTCGTCGAACTTGATTGACTTCTCTGGGTTCAAAAACTTCGGCGCTGGCACCAGATTCGCTCTATGTTAAACTGCTTTTCTCTACCCAGCCAAGGGTTTCTCATCGCTGGTTGCGCCGCACGGGCATTCTCAAATCTCGAATTTCATGTTCTGAATTTCGGCGATGCGCCGGCGATAAACCCGCCGTCGGATTGGGGCGTTACGTAAATAATTAAACCAATACCGTGCCGCCGTTTGATAATCTGCTGCCTTTTTCCGACGTCCGGAAATCCTGTAAAGAATCGATGCCACAAAGAACGACGCCGCACGTAACGGCGCCAGTGCGTTTCGCCAAAGCCACTGATGTCGAGTGTGCTTTAACCCGGTGGTCCTCTGATTGACGGCCAAACCTGCACGCCATGCGAATTGCTCAAACAACGCCTGGGCAGGGCCGGGTGTTTCGCGCAGCCACGGCGCCGACCGCGTATAATGAAGAACACAACCCAGATCGTTCTCGTCTTGCTCGTCAAACTGCCAGGACGCTCGATTCCAATACTCGGCCAAGGCGTCAATCCGGCCGTAAAGAACAAAGTTGATGGCCGACTGGTCGTGGAACCGATAGCGTCCGCTCCACGTTTCCAAAAATTCGAGGGAGCGCTCCAGAAAGTTCTGTTTCCTGAGTTCATCCAGATCCATTAGCATTACCCCGGAATTGAAGTAAGCACCTTGCGCAGGAAGTTTCATCGCGTCCGCCACGATCCTGGAGTCGTCACCAAGTGACAGAGTCTCGGAATCGCGGACAGCGGCGAGAATTTTGCCAGACGATAACGGGCGGTCAAAAAGCTCCGAAAGATCGCGGAACACCAATACGGGCCCGAGCATCGCGCTGCGAAACACGGAGTCATCCACCGGCACAAATCCCAAGCGGACTGATTGGCCAAAGCTCTCAGCTAATCGAGATAGCGTATTCCTGGATGACTTGGAAATGCCACCGTCGAGCACGCGCACGTCCACCCGGGTTCCCGCGGCCATATGGCGTAATGCGCTTGCCACTGCGCAATAAAGCCCCGGGAAATAGCGCTCGTTGCTGGCCAGGGCGATAACAACAGGATTCATCAGAAGCTGCTTGTACCCCATAGGACTGTTTTCAAGGATGATTTCCCAGTCCCGGCAGTTACGTCTCGTAATCTGCCATTAATTGTTCGTAAAGCTCAGAGTAGCGCCGCGCCATCAACTCGTCGGTGAAGTGCGCGATCACACGTCGCCGCGCGGCCAGGCCCATTGCCTGACGTTCAGCGGGATGTTGCCACATCGATTACAGTATGCCAGTCCTTATACGCTTCCAATCTCCGGCTCGAGCAGTCCTGTTTCACGATCCGCCACCACGTCGGTTAAGCCTCCAGCCGCGTAAGCAACTACCGGGGTTTCACCCTCCAGTATTCGAAACCACGAATTTGCGGTGTCGGGTATGGGGTTGAACCTTTCTTTGAATTTAGGAGCACAGAGACTCCATTGCCACTTTCCGTGCCAAATGTTAAAATGCGGAACTTGCCTGACATCTCCGCTACGGCACGGCGGACGCCCGGAAACCTGATGGAGTCATGCAAAACCAGACAACCCGCCTCTCCTATTCGAGAGGAATACAATAATATTTCGTCAAGCGTATCCCGATACATATGGGAAGTATCAATAAAGAGAATATCAATTTTGTTCGGCAGGCTTGCAACAAGCGTTGCCTCCGTGGATTTTCCAAGTAACGTATTAGCCACTCCGTCGAGGCCCAGTCGTTTTAGGTTTGTCACGGTGGCGTCCAGATATTTTTGGTCACAATCCACACAATATAGTTTCCCGTGGCCATTGGCTTGAAGAGCCATGGCCAGGTGGGCAGATGCCCACCCAACGAAGCAACCGAGCTCGACAACTACAGCAGGTTTTCGATAGAAAACAAGCTGACTTAGAAAGCGTCCCACGCTGGGTTCAGACGGAAAGGAATCAGGGGCACCCGGAGGCATAAATGACCTTACTGATCCCAATTTTTTGGAAAAGTCCGGCGGCGCAGGAGTAAGCGGTTCGTTAGTTCCAAATACAGCATGCGCAAAACTCAAAGGGTCAACGTCTCCAGCCACATCGTTATAATTGCAATGCTCACGTGCCATAGCAGTAATATCCGACCAAATATAGCGCTGCGAGAGCGCATTCAGCAAAAGCCTCATGCGGGGCCGCAAATTTGATCGAATTCGTCCTAAAAGGTTATGCATAAGCTTCCGACAAGAAATGTTTATAAAGGGTTATCAAACACCCGTCCCAAAGCTCTTCTCCAACGGCACCAACTCGTGATATAACTCCGTATAGCGGCGGGCCATCAACG
>QHYM01000197.1 GCA_003223295.1 Acidobacteriota bacterium
CCCATGGCGAAGCTCGAAGAATACCGGCGAAAGCGGAAGTTTGACCGCACGCCGGAGCCTGCGGGTGAACCGGAGGAAACGAAGAAGGGCGGGCCCGCCCCGGCAGGCAAGCCGCAGCGGGCCGGTACGCGCTTGCCCAAGCCAATGCCGAAGCTGCGGCTGGAAGTCCGTCCCGCCGCGGAGTACGGAAACACGTTCGTGGTGCAAAAGCATTCCGCGACGCGGCTGCACTACGACTTCCGGCTGGCGATTGACGGCACGTTGAAGTCCTGGGCGGTACCTAAGGGGCCTTCGCAGAGCAATGCCGACAAACGGCTTGCAGTGATGACCGAGGATCATCCGCTGGAGTATGGCGGCTTCGAGGGCAAGATTCCCGAAGGCAACTACGGCGCGGGAAGCGTCATGGTCTGGGACCGCGGAACGTTTGTCGTGGAAGACGATCCCGGTAAGCCCCAGGCGGCGGGCCTCGACGCGTTGCTGCAACTGCAACGAGGCGAGATTAAATTCAGCCTGAATGGAGAGAAGCTGCGCGGCAGCTTCGTCCTGGTCAAGCTGAAGCGCAGCGAAAAAGGCAACGAGTGGCTGCTCATCAAACACAAAGACGCCGCCGAAGATCCGAAGTGGAATATTGATGAGCACGACGGCTCGGTTCTGACAGGGCGGAGCATCGAGGAGATTGCCGAGCAGGCGCCGCCGAAGCGCAGTCCGAGCCAGATCCGCGCCGTCGAGTTGCAGGGCGCGCGCAAAGGCGCGATGCCGTCGCGCATCGAGCCAATGCTGGCGACGCTCGCCGAGCATGCGTTCTCCGATCCGAGCTGGCTCTTCGAGATTAAGTGGGACGGCGTCCGCGCCCTGGCGTGGATTAGGGATGGGGCGCTGACGTTGCGCTCGCGCAACAACATTGACATCACCAAGCGCTATCCGGAATTGGCGGCGCTTCCGAAAGTTTTTGCCGCGAGCGAGGCGATTCTCGACGGCGAGATTGTGGCGCTCGATGCGCGCGGGCGCGGCGACTTTCAGCGCTTGCAGGAGCGCATGCACGTGCGCGCCCCCGGCGAAATGCTGATACGCGAGACGCCGGTCGTTTACTTCGCGTTCGACATTCTTTATTGCGACGGATACGACCTTCGCGACGCCCCGCTGCTCGAACGCAAACAGTTGCTGGGCCGCCTGCTGCACGCGTCGGAGCGGTTTCGCTACTCCGACCATCAGTTAGAGCACGGAAAAGAACTGTTCGAACTGGCGAAAGAAAACGGCCTCGAAGGCATTGTGGCGAAACGCGCCGACAGCGTTTATGTCGGCGATCGCAGCGCGAATTGGGCGAAGCTGAAAGTGAGCCAGACGCTCGATGCTGTTGTTGGCGGCTGGACCGAAGCGCGCACCGAGGCAATTCCATTTGGTTCGTTGTTGCTGGGTTTGTACGAAGGGAAGAAGCTGCGCTTTATCGGTCATGTGGGCAGCGGTTTTGACGGGAAGAGGCATGCCGAGCTGAGCAACAAATGGAAAGAGCTGACTGTCTCGACGAGCCCGTTTGAAAGCGTGCCGGCCACCAACGAGAAGCCATCGTGGGTCAAGCCGGAGCTGGTGGCGCGCGTGAAGTTTGGCGGGTGGACGCAGGAACATTACCTGCGGCATCCGGTATTTCTCGGGCTTCGCGAAGACGTGCAGGCAGAGGATTGCAAATGGGAAACCGAGGTTGCCGCCGCCGCACCTGCCGTGGTTCGCGCGCCCGAGGTAGTTGGCCGCGTGATCAGCACAGGAGCGCAGATAGAAGCGGAACTCTTCAAAGGCAAGGCGGAAACGATCTCCATCGAGCTGGAAGGGAAGCGGCTGCGGTTCAGCAATCTGAACAAAGTGTATTTTCCGGAATCCGGTTACACCAAGCGCGACCTGCTGGCCTACTACTACCGCATGGCGGACTACATTCTGCCGTTCTTGAAAGGCCGTGCTTTGGTTTTGCGGCGCTATCCGGATGGAATTCAGGGGCAGGCTTTTTTTCAAAAGGACTTGCACGAAGGACTGCCGGAATGGTTTAAGACCGTGCCGCTGGATTCCGAGGAGCGAGGCAAGCAAATTCGCTATGCGACAGCGAGCGACCCCGCTTCGTTGTTGTTCTTGGCGGGGCTTGGCTGCATTGATCACAATCCGTGGTCCAGCCGCTTCGACGATCTCGAGCATCCGGATTATTTCTTTTTCGATCTCGATCCATCCGATGGCACAGAATTCTCCGTGGTCGTCACCATCGCGCGAGCACTGCATGAAAAGTTGGAAGAATTGGGGATTGTAAGTTTTCTGAAAACTTCCGGCGCGACCGGCTTCCACATTTTTATTCCAGTCGAAACCGTTTACACGTATGAGCAGTTGCGGACGTTTGGGGAAATCATCGCGCGAACCGTGACGGCCCAACATCCGACTCTCGTGACCAATGAGCGGTCCGTGGCGAAAAGGCCTGCGGGCCGCGTGCTCATTGACGTGCAGCAGAATGCGATGGGCCGCCCACTGGCCGCTGCCTACAGCGTTCGCGCGTTCCCCAAAGCACCGGTTTCCACGCCGGTGTTGCCGCGCGAACTGCGGCCGAATCTGCGCCCTGAGAATTTGAACATCAAGACCATCTTTGCAAGGCTGAAGGAGAAGGGCGACCTTTGGAAAGATTTCTGGAAGAGCCCGCAGAACATCGAAGGAGCCATTGAGAAGCTGAGCAGCCACCTGCCGGCAAATTCGAAAAAGTAGTGAGGACGGTCGGAATCGGGAATGCGCCTTTTCCCTTGGCCGTACGCTGTGATTAAATGCTTTGCCTCGGAGGTGCTTCATTTCCGCAAATGGCCAGCTTCGCGTGGGCACATCGGGATACTCGTACAAGCAGTGGAAAGGGAATTTCTATCCCGAAAAGCTGCCGGACAAGGGGATGCTGAGCTTTTACGGCACGCAGTTTTCGACGGTGGAGATCAATCACAGTTTCTATCGCATGCCAACCGAAAATTTGCTACTGAACTGGGCGAAAAGCGTTCCGGACGGTTTTCGTTTTGCGTTGAAAGCCAACCAGCAGATTACGCACATCCAGAGGCTGCGCGGCTGCGAGAGCACGTTGAAGCGTTTTTTGGAAGTAGCCAGCGTACTCAACGAGGGCGACCATCTCGGCCCAATCCTGGTGCAGCTTCCGCCCACTTTCAAGTTTGACAAGCCGTTGCTGGAAGATTTCTTGGCGCTGCGCCCGCAGGCGTTCGCATTTGCTTTCGAAGTGCGCCACGCGTCGTGGTACACCGACGAGACTTATGCGGTGCTTCGCAAGCACGAGACGGCGCTGTGCATCGCCGAGACCGAAAAGCAAACCCCCCCAGACGTGATCACCGCCAACTTCGCCTACGTGCGTCTGCGCATGGAAAATTACACTCCGAAGCAACTCGCCGCGTGGAGAAAACGCTTCGATACATGGATGAGTCAGGGCATTGATGTGTACGCCTATTGCAAGCACGAAGACGAAGGCAAAGCCCCCGCCTACGCCCGCAAAATCATGGAGAATGACACTCCGCAACCAAAGGATTGAGGTGAGAGCAGTGTAGTACTACTTCGGACCACCGAAGAGACTACTCAAAGAGGAGAAGTCATAGCTAATCCCCACCTGAGCCCCGACCTTGCTTGCGGCGAGTAGATCGGTCTTATTGGACCAGCTCACGCCGATGGGGATCTTGATTCCCGACTTCCCATTGACCGTAATCTTTGCTTGGGTAACCCACAATGAGCCAGGGGTTCCCAGAAGCACCTGCGCATTCTGCGGCAATTGAATGGTAGTGCCGGGGACGAGGTTATCCGCCGTGATGTTCAGAACCGAAGGGTCTGGCTGGTACTGCCAATACGCAGCAACACTGAAGGTAGCTTGATTTGGATTACTCTTTAAGGTCAATGGCCTGTCATACTCCACAGAGACTTGGCCGGCATGAAGCCGCCCGTATTTCGCTCCGGCGGGTATGGTGCTCCCGTAAATTGACGCGGCCGCGTTCACAGAGAGCAGACCGATGGCGTTTTTTGGGGTGTACCCAAGAATAAGACGAAAATCGTGGGTCTCTGGCTGATTCTGAGGACGGTTGAAAGCGTATTCGAAGGTGAGCAAGGGCTGGCCTTTTGCTTCGGCCAACAATTGATTCCACAGGTCCTTGTACTGAGCAAGGGAAAGATTCACGCTCGCGACGTTTTGAATGAATTGAGCGTCGTTGTTCATCCTTGAGTTTACTGAGGCATTAAACAAGGCTAGAAAATCTTGCTTTAGCCTTGGCAAGTCTCCCGCATCCGCGTCGTCATAGAACCTATCAGCGAAGGTTTGCAGAGTCTCCTGGAAAGCAGCATCGCTCTGTAGCGGACGATTTACCAGAAGCGGCTGCAACTTACTTTGGAGGTCTTGGGCCTGTTTGTTGAGCTGGTCCTTTGCCTTCGCGGCAGCCGCCTGCCAGGCGGCCAGGAACTTGCTGGAATGCGGGTCGTACGGATTCCAGAATTGGTACCGAGCTGTTACGCCTGATAGTTTCCCCACACTGGAAGGGATAACGACGGCGTTGATGGACGACGGCGTAGATGAATTTGCCGCCCCGCTTGTACTCACTGTAGAAGTGCTTTGCTGATTGATCATAAACGCCGCCGAGAGATTGATATTTCGCAACACAGGCGTCCCCATCGCGCCTTTGCAGTCAAAGCAAAGTACCTGCTGTCCCGTTAACGCTCGCACCAGCCCGTCCGCATTTCCGCTCAAGGTCGCTGTATTTCCATTGACCGACCGTGTTAGAGCTCCCGACTCCAGCGCGAATGCGAGAATGGATGCCGTTCCGGCCTTCTCAACGAGACCGGTCGTACCACTCGTGTTGCTGCTGGCCCCGGTCTGCTGGTCCGGTCTGTCCTGGTTTGCAGCCGCAAGAGTGGCCAGACTGACCGGTGAAGTGTTGTCGGGGGAAGACGGGAGCGAGGCCATGGCACCTTGAACTGCGGCAAGAGGTGCAAGCAGGGATGTTAGTCGGGTCGGGTCAGAGTCTACAAACAAGAATGTGCGCAAGGCGGCTCTCGTGTCCGGGTTGGCGCGGTCGATCTTTCCTCCCGCATCCTTGTGAGCTGCAACCGTGCTGAGGAACTTGTTGATGTCTGTGCAGTAGGAGAAGAAGGGGTCTTTTTCCTTGGCGCAGTCAAATTGTTGGGGGCTCTGGCCGCACGCCGGGGACGCAAGATACAAAGAGAAGAGGGCTACGGTGCTTAGAAAGCGAAATGGCTTGTGCATTTGTGTTCCTCAGCCGGCGACGATGTCAAAAGTGATGGAGGCGTGTATCCCGGCTCCGAATGAGAGGATCAGCTGCGTGGCCCCGCCACCGCAGTCCTCAACGATTTGCATCTCCTCGCCGGTGGGCGGAGGCAACAACACGAGGATCACGGTGTTTCTGCCACCCGGCACGGTAAACGACACAATTTTGCCGGTTGCGTCGATGCTGTCCGAGATGTCGGAATCGTTTAGCGATGCTCGCTGAAGAACAGTCGTCGCGGCAATCAGTTTGATTGTTACGCTGGCGTTCGCGGCCGCAGTTGGAACCAATCCCGTCAAGTCTAGTGCGTTCGCCATCGTTAGCTCCTTGTGAAAAGCCGACCGGGCCAAAAGTGGCTTCCCATTTCGCTCGAATCAAAGCTTCTTCTTGATTGCCTAGTAGTGTTTCTCTCCGAAGAAGCGCTTCGAGGTTTGCGCGGTTAATTGGCCCGTACACGAAAGCTTGCACGCGTCCCGAAGGCAAGGCGCGGATATTTGAGGTTCAGACTGTAACAGAGCAGCTACGTCTATGCCACTGTAATCTCTCAAGAATTAGCTAATGAAGCAATTAAATACGTCGAGTCTGGCTCCGCGGAAAAAGGCGCACGATGCCCACTCATTTCGAATAGTGATGTCCGGCTTCGCAACGTTTCACGGGAGCTTGCAGTGCGGAGCGTTCCCTTCAGAGGAGGAAGGACTGATCGACCCCAGTGTGCCGCAGCAGGGTTGCGAGGAGGTGGTCCGAACTGTTTTCCTATCAGGAGTTACTGTTTCTGCGATGGCACCCCTAACTTTGACCGCATAGGTGATGATCCAAAGGTTTAGAGGCCTGATCCACCGCGTTGGACTTGATTAGGTCTAGGGCAGGCGCCCAGTGGCAACCATCAATTTCTATTGGTGCTTAGAAGATACGCAGTACAAAACTCTAAGTGCCGCTGCTGGTGTCGCTTACGAGGGAGCGCGTCATTTATCTCGCCCTTGAATTGGACCGAAGATGGACTGAAATGTTGGGGTGAACCCCGATCCGACCACTGCAATGAGCTAATGCTTCTAGCGGGCGTTGTCACCGTCGCGGAG
>QHYM01000198.1 GCA_003223295.1 Acidobacteriota bacterium
CCCACGCGGTTAGGCTGGAACTGAGCGTGGCATCGCGAATGCCTGCTAGCATGCCGGACCGTACCCGGTAGGGAACGGCATGCCGGGAACAAACTCTGCGTTACAGCCGTCTAATCCTGCTAAGGAGGGTGGATTATGTCCGTGTTCTGCCAAGCGGTCGTATACTTGCTCGTGGCTTTGCCTGCCGTCGCTCAGTCGCAAGCATTTGCAACGATCACCATAAGGCCTGCTCGCTCAGCCGACCCGCGCAACGCGCGCGTGCAAGTGCTGCCTAACGGTGACTTGATTGCGAGTGCGGTCCCTGTGATTACGCTTTTGAGTTACGCTTACGACGTGCCGGTCAACCCTTCGCCGCGTCTTTCCCCTCTTCCCGACTGGACCCCTCGTGAGAAGTACGATATCGAAGCGAAAGCGCCCGCCAACGCCATCCCTCCCAGTCTTCAGGACAGCGAAGTGCGAAGCCGAATTCAGCAAATGATCCGGGGATTGATCGCCGATCGTTTTGGACTTGTGATGCAGGTTGAGAATAAAACGATGTCAGTTTACGCTCTCACCGTAGCCAGCGGAGGTCCGAAGCTCCAGAAGTCGGCCATCGCCGACAAGGACTGCACCTTCGATACCGACCCGGAAGCTTGCCATAACTTTGTTGGCGGCTTGGGGCATCCCCTGAATGCAAAAGCCATAGATATGGAGGATCTTGCCCATTACATTGGGAACTGGACAGACTTGCCAGTCGTGAACCGCACGGCGCTCAGCGGGCTGTTCACCGTAAACACGGAAGGCTGGGTCCCCATGCGGCTGCCCCCTCCGCCACCGAACGCCACCCCGGCCGTGAACCCCTTCGCCGGCCTCCCCACAATCTTCACAGTCTTGGGCAAACTCGGTCTCGAACTGAAGCGGCAAGAGGACATCTTGCCGGTATACAACGTGGAGCGCATAGAGCGCCCGGCCGCCAACTGACGATCACGCTCTATTACGCGCGGCTCAAGCAACCCCGCTCATTTTCGGCAACGTTTCCGAGTGGAGCATACTGATGCAGTGACTGGCCGAAACGTGGCAGTACCGCAGAAGTTGCCGCGTCCGAATTGCTCCTGGATCACGGCAACTCGGAGATAATCCACTTGGCTGGAAAAAGCCGTTTCCGTAGCAAACGAGAAGCTACAGTCTCTAATTTCCTAAATTGGGCCCGGCCCAACCCCCTTTGCATTGTGTAGCAACCAGAAGTGAATCCCATATCTCCGCGCTCTGCTCCATTTTTTCATAGGAAAAGAGCATTCGGTGTGGTGCCGAACGATCGTGAATTTCTTGCAGAACATTACGTCTAAGTCTTTGAAAATCAGTCATCCGATTTTTTTGATTTCACCAAAGAAGTTCGACCAATCACGCCGTTGGACCGAAGTTGGAACCAACAACTGAACTGGCATCATTTCGATGGCTGTACTAGAATGAAAACAAAGCTGTTGTGCGGTTCCCCGGTAGCTCAACGGTAGAGCATTCGGCTGTTAACCGAAGGGTTGCTAGTTCGAATCTAGCCCGGGGAGCCAAATCCTTTGCACTCAAGCATTTCTGAAAACTCATTCTCACGATTTGCTTCCAGAAAATCATAGTGTCATGTAAACGTGTTTTAGCAACCTGAAATAGGAGCTCTTTGCTGCGTTTGAAAAAGCAATCAGCTAGGGGCTTGCGCTTGCGGCGCGCAACGAACAGCCCCTCGGACTTTCATTGTCGCTAGCAAGTTTTCCACGCGGCTAGTGCTTCCAAAAGGTCGAACCAAACCTCCTTAAACTAGCACGGCCCGGGAACGATGGACGAGTCATTGGCGAAAAGCTGGAGGTACGCATAACCGGACAATGAGATTAGGTGATTGACACTTAGCAAGTCTTGGCGATGTCTGATGTCTACTGATAGGGTAGAAGAACATCGATCAAGTATTGCGACTCGCCGGCAACCCCGAAGACATGGACTTCGCCCAGCACATGTGTGTGTGACGAAGCTATTACTCTCCTCGTACCGAACGATGGACTAATGCCTCCATTCCAAAAGGCGGGGATCCAGTTAGCCGACAACACTGTCATAACGTATCGCAAAGTGATACGTTATGTGAGTAGAATCGGAGAACAGTGTCGAAAGCCCGCGATTACATAAGCGATTTGGCGGCCAACGGTCGCTACCACTTCGCAGCCGACGAGATGCGCAAAGCGCTGGGTGTGTCAGCGGATGCCGCAAAATTGTCCCTGTATCGTTTGGCGAAACGCGGCTTGGTGGCCAGTCCTGCACGCGGGTTCTACATCATCGTGCCGCCGGAATACAAACGGCTTGGAAGCCTTCCAGCCGATCAATTCCTTCCCGCTCTCATGGAGTGGAGAAAAACCAGATACTATGCGGGACTCTTGACCGCCGCCCAGTACCACGGCTCGGCTCACCACCGGCCCCAGGAATTTCAGGTGATGGTCGAGAAGAACCAGCGGCACATCGAGTGCGGGTCCGTCCGGGTCTCGTTCATTGCGCGGAAGAAGATGCGAGCCGTTCCCATACAGAGCTTCAATACACCGCGCGGGACCATCTCGGTTTCGACCGTCGAGGCAACCGCGGTGGATCTCGTTGGGTACCCACGTCATGCTGGGGGATTCGACCAGGTAGCGACGATTCTTGCGGAGCTCGCCGAAAAGATCGACCCGAAGCGCCTGGCCGTCGCCGCGAAAACCGCTCCCTTACCATGGGCTCAGCGCCTAGGATATCTCCTCGAACTCCTGGACGCCAAGCAGCCAGCCTCGTTGTTGAAAGCGTATGTCCAAGAAAACGCGAAGGACTGGACACAACTTGTTCCAGGCGCCAGACACGCGCGCGCGCGCCGTGCAAAAGACTGGCTCCTCTACGTAAACGCGGAAGTGGAGTCCGAAGCGTGATCCCACGCGACTACATAACCTCGTGGCGGGCGAAAGTACCGTGGGTGCAGGATTTCCAGGTCGAACAGGATCTGGTCATCAGCCGCGCTTTGGTCGAGATCTTTTCGAAGAGTGACTTGTCGGCGACGCTAGCGTTCCGCGGCGGAACGGCGCTGCACAAGCTGCACATGAATCCCCCAGCGCGGTATTCCGAGGACATCGATTTGGTCCAAGTCCGGGCGGGAGCGATCGGACCAACGCTCACGGCGTTACGTGGTGTTCTCGATTCCTGGCTCGGAGAGCCGCAGTGGAAACAGAATGAAGGCCGCGTGACGCTCAATTACCGCTTCGATTCGGAAGATGCGCCGCCGCTGCGGCTTCGTCTGAAAGTCGAGATCAATTCCCGCGAGCATTTCACGGTGTTCGGACTAAAGACCATCTCGTTCGGGGTGGATTCCCGCTGGTTCCAGGGTTCCGCAAAGATTGTGACGTATGAACTGGAAGAACTTCTCGGAACAAAACTACGAGCACTCTACCAGCGGAAAAAAGGGCGTGACCTGTTCGACCTGGCGGCGGCACTCGACGCGACTACCGCCGATCCGGCTCGCATCGTCGAAGCCTTCACGGCCTACATGAAGAACGAGGGGAAGCACGTTACTCGCGCGCTGTTTGAGCGCAATCTTTCCGAGAAGAGGAAGTCCACACAGTTTTCCGCGGACATCACACCCCTGCTGGCGTCGGGTTACACCTGGGACAAGGACGGGGCTGTGGAAACGGTATTGCGTATGATTGCACAGTTGCCCGGAGCTCCGTGGAAAAGGCCAAAGAAATGAGACCGCCAAGGGGTCGAAAATTCGTACGCTCCTTGAAGCTACGCACGTGCGCTCCAGAGAAACAGTATCTCGCAAAATGCCTCTGTCGACGTCCATTCGGTTCGCAAGCCGAATGCTTGCCAACTGCATGCAGGTATGGCGACGCGCCTGCCTCCTAGCCAGACCACTCAATACAAGCGTGTTTCTCAGTACCAATCCTGAACTGGTTAGAATATTGGAGTGGTGTCACGCAAATCTGCTGAGTCAATGGATAGTTTGTGCGAGGACCATGAGCGTCATGGAAGCTGCAGGTCAAGCGCGTAAATCTCCTGCGTGCTGATGTTGCGGGGAAACAGGGGAATATCGCCCGGGCCGAGGCCAGTCCATGAGCCGAGTCCAAACTGACCACGGTACAGGCGCGCGTTCTTCAAGTCAGCCACTTTTTCGATTTTCGAGTCGCTGATTCGCAGGCGAAAATATCCGCTGTCTTTGCTCAGGAAAGTGTCGAAATATATGTAGGCGTTGTCATGCGACCAGGCTATATAGCCAAACGTCAAATTGGGCTCCAGTTGGCGCCACGTTTTGTTCTTCAGATCGTAGAGAACCAATTTGTTGTTGCCGATGGCGATTGCCACGATATAGCGGCCGTCAGGCGACCAGCGAGGAGCAAAGATTTTCTGCGAACCTGCCAATTGCGAAACCTGACGGGTCTTCAGGTCGAACATCTCGATGTATGTCTTCTCGGGATCCGCCGGGTCGCGATGCCCGAAAGCGAGTGTATTTCCGTCAGACGACCAAGTGGGATCGGTTTCCATTGCTTCATCGGAAGTTACTGGCTGAGGACTGCCTCCGTCAGCCGGGATCAAATATATTTTCCACGGCTTGCCCGGTGTGGCTCCCGCGTATGCAATCTGCTTCCCATCGGGGGACCAGTGGGCCAGGGCCGTCTGCATCGGAGGGTAGGTGAGTTGAAGACGGTCGCTGCCGTCAAACTTGCTGCGCCATAACGTGCCTTCGGGATAGCTAACATAGGTGACCCATTGGCCGTCGCTGGAGAAGTCCACATCACCGCCAGAGATGCCGCCGAGATAGGGGATTAGTTCCCCGGATTTGGCGTCGTAGCGGACCAATTCCGCCCGCGGCTGGACCCCGATCACAAACAATTTCTTGCCGTCCTTGCTGGGAAGGGGAGAGAAAAACTGCAAGGGTCCAGTGGTAAGTTGAACCGGAGCGTGAGAAGACTTCCGCCACCAATCTGTGTGTTCGGGCATGATCCAGATATTGCTGGCGGCGTCCCGTACGCTTTCAAAGACATAGTATTTACCGTCGGGCGTCCACCGGCCGCAGCACTCGGCGGGAGGGTTATTCCAACCAGGCAATAGGGGATGCATGCTGCTGCCGTCGGCGCGGGCTTCCCAGAGGACAGCAGTATTGTTTCCCCGTTTCACTACCGTGAACCGGATGCGACTTCCATCCGGCGAGGAGCTCATGCCATAGAGAGGGTCCGGAGCAGTAAGAAGCTTGCGCGGATTGGAGCCGCTGTGCTCGGCCAGGTAGAGGTCGTTGCCTTTTGCAAAGAGCAATTTTCCGTCGGGCATCCACGAAGCATCTTGTGCGGACGCGTCGGCGAGACGGCGGGGCGATCCTGCGGGCATCGGCATCGCCCACAAGTGGGAGGCCCAGGTAACTAACAGTTCGGAGTTTTCCAGCGAGACATCCGAGACCCTGGCATTTTCGGACGGCACATCAATGGGCGCAGTTTCTCCTCCTCCGACTGATACTTGAGCAACTGTGACGCGGGAAGGAAGCGCCTCGGTGATGTAGAGGCGGCTTCCGTCGGTCACAAAATTCAATTTAGGGATCCCGTCGCTCGTAATCTGCTTTGATCCCAGGATTCTTGGCGGCGGGAGCGGCCCATGCACCCAAACTGCAACCGCAGCCACACATGCGGCAAGCACTGGAATCGGAATCCATCTCGGCCAGCGTGCCGGACGCTTCGAGTCCAGGTGCGGAAACGCGACATTGCTTACGGCCGTCCTTCCCGACTCCGTATCGCGGCGTAGCCGCTTGAGGTCGGTTTCCATATCGGCGGCGGAGCGATAGCGAAGGTCGCGATCTTTCTCCAGAGCCTTGTTGATGATCCGTTCCATTTCGGCCGACAGATCTGGATTCAGCCGCACGGGCGCGGCCGGAGCGCGATTCACGATCGCCTCGCAGATCATTGCTGAAGTCTCGCCGCGGAAGGGCAAAGCTCCAGTCGCCATTTCGTACAGCACCGCGCCAAAGGAGAACAAATCAGTGCGGGCGTCGAGTTCTAACGCGCGAACCTGCTCGGGCGACATGTAGGAGATCGTACCGACCATCGTGCCCGGGCTGGTCAGATGGTCGGCGTCCGTGGTGCGGGTTTGTGTGTCGAGGGCAGCGATCTGGCTCGACGAACTGCCGAAAGGCGCAACCTTCGCCAAGCCGAAGTCCAGAATCTTGGCGTGGCCGCGCTGTGTCACGAAGATGTTGGCGGGCTTGATGTCGCGGTGGACGATGCCTTTGCTGTGCGCGGCATCGAGAGCGTCGGCAATCTCAATAGCCAGCGCCAAAAGAACCTCCAGGTCCAACGGCCGGCTCGCGATCCGGTGCTTCAGGGTCACGCCATCGAGATATTCCATGGCGATGAACGCTCGGCCGTTCTCCTCGCCAATGTCGTGAATCGTGCAGATGTTGGGGTGGTTCAAGGCGGAAGCCGCCTGCGCCTCGCGCTGGAAACGGGCCAGAGCCAGAGGATCGCCGGACACTTCGTCTGGGAGGAACTTGAGTGCGACAAAACGGTGAAGGCGAGTGTCTTCGGCTTTGTACACGACACCCATGCCGCCACCGCCAAGTTTTTCGAGGATGCGGTAGTGCGAAATCGTCTGGCCAATCACAGGCCCGAATCTTACGTGGATGAAACGCTAGAGGTCAATCAAAGCCGACAAGATGTCGTGTCTATTGTCTATTTACCAGGAAAGATTCTGAGTAGAATAGCTCACGGTTGACGTGTGAAGCGTCTTATTGCGGTTGGTTGGCAATCCGGATGTAATTCGGTCCCGCCATCGCGACATTAGTACTAAGTCGGCGGGTGTTTAGCGATGAAGCGGCGATTAGGCTTCGTTCCGGGTGGATGGACGAGGTACTGAAACTATCCGGTAGCGCGCTTACCAGAAGTAGTCGAATCCGATTTATGAGATGGGTTCCGTCTGAATGGAGGGGTTCTGGTGCCGTCTGGTTTCGTCGGGAGTCCATTTTCGGGAACACAAAGTCGTTTCTGCCCGAAGGAAGTGTCATACCAGTGTCATATGAATTGTGATGAATGGCGGCAAAAAGTGAATAAAGACCGCAAAGAGAAGGTAAATCTGACTACGCCCATTTAGCTCGAACTTGCTGATTCCCGTCGATTTGTCTCGGCTCCGGCACAATTGTGATTAAATCAGGCACAAGGCTGTTAACCGAAGGGTTGCTAGTTCGAATCTAGCCCGGGGAGCCAAATTCTTTTTTTACAATTCTCGAAGAGCGAAATCTGGCCGATTAGCATTCGGTTGTGGGCCGAAGGGTTGAATCTGCGCAGGTGCGGCCTCAAAGGCAACAAATCCTTTGACCGCGTTGACTTACTTCGACGCCCTCGACCGCGTGTGAGGGGTCGACTAGGGTGCATTGGGTGTAAGAAGGGAACGCTCCTCTGCTCTTCTTGTCGAATTTCTCCGGCGTATCTCTCGCCCACGGCGCGCCTATCGATTCGAGCACCCGGATCAAATCAGGTGAAATTGTTCGGCCTGCTTTAGTGAGGATCGTACCTTGCAGCGAGGCAGATTCACCGGGAAGACCCTTGCGCAGGATATGTCGTTGCAAGCGGAGGGCTCGTTATCCGCAGCACGCTCATCGAGGAATCTTTGGCTCATGATTCGTGTGGATGCCGGTTCGGATCCGCCAAATACGGTACGTCTCAGCAAGACCCAGGTGAAGTCCCACGCTTCGTCTGCCGCGCAGCGCTTCAAGAGAATTTCAGTTTCTCCTCGACATAAAGCGAGAGCTCAATCATGCGGTCCGCTATCTGTTCGGCCGGCATGCCAGCAAAGTTCTTGAGCACCAACTCCTTGACGTAGAGCCGCACGAGATAGCGCAGCTGGAGCACACGACTACGCGTAGCGAAAACAAAATCGCGGTGGCCGCTGTTCACGACGATCAAGTTGCGGCCGGCATCGAATCGCGAGCGCCACAGTTCCCCGGCGGCCCGCTCGAAGGTGTAACCCGGCAATCCGCGCGCGTTGACGACCGAAGGGCTCATCGAGATATCGAGGCTATCGGTCACCGTGATCAGCGCCTCTGCAGTGCAGCGTATATCGCGTTGTGAGACAGTGATGAACAGACGCACAAGAATGGGCGAATCGGGAGCCTCAAAGCTAACCTCCTGATCCGACGTGGACGACAGCGTGCCTCCTCCTTCCATGATCTCCCAGGCAAAGGTCAAATCCTCCTCGACGCGCCGGCGCGAGCGATCCCGAGGCAGCGCGCGGAAGCGCCGACTTTGCTTCACTGCGAGTGTGCTTGTTGTGGGTGAAATCACTACTGTATGCAAAGGTCCCGCATAGTCGAAGAATTGACGCTGCGCGGATGTTTCTTCCTGCGGTTCCGCAACACTCAACACTGCGCCCTCTTCTTTCGTATCTGTGGGTTGCACGCCTCGTTCTAGCGGCTCGCTGGCGCCGGAATCCTGCGGGACGCGGGACTGGATATCAAACCAATCGTATTCTTCGCGCGGCAAAATGAGCATAGCCTCCCGAAACGCGCGTTGGATGGCACGTAGGGACTCCCGATTAGCCTGTTCTTCTTCGGCGCGCCGCTGTGCGTCGATGAGGTCATTCAGGTGAGCCTCGAGGTTGACCAGGCTTTCCACAAAAGCAGCGTAGCGCTCGTCGTACACGATTCCGGAACGCGTTCCGGGTGTAAGGTTAAGGTACGGCACGTCGATCAAACCCTGTAAGTAGCGGGACTTCCAAGGTAGGCGCTCCAACCCGGGGAGCGTACCGATATCCGCGATCACGCGTGTGCCGCCTCGCGTAAGGGCAACACAGCAATCTTCGGCTGGTTCCGTGAGGTACAATTCGGCATACGCCTCGCCGAATGATGAGCGAACTGCAGGTAATTGGTGCAACAAGCGGCCTTCGAACTGACGCGGCTCGACTTGATATTGTTTGCGCGCAAGCTTATCGATCACTGTTACGCGAACCTGCGCGCTGCGAATACGATCACGCAACTCTGAAGCCAGATACCACTGGATCTTCTCACCGCTCAGACTACGTATGCCATCCAGCAAGGGACTGATCCTGAGTTCCGTACCCTGCTCGTCAAAGAGCGCGCGTCGCACGCTCACGGCGTAACGAGGATCCCCTCTGCGCATTATCATCTGATAGGAGCGCTGATCGGCACCCTTGGAAGTCATCGACAGCGTGTCGCCGACAGTCCAGAAGCTCAAAAGACCAATCCCAAATTCCCCTTGTATACCGTTTCCATCGCCGGTTGACTTCAAGCGCCGCTTGATCGAGTCGCAGATATGCGTCGCGACGTACTTGAAGTCAGGCAGCCCGTTCGGATCGCGCGGGAGACCGTCGCCATCGTCTTTGACCTTTACGTAGTGTTCACCGTGCTCGCGACCACGCGTGATGACAATGGACCTGGCGTGCGCATCGATACTGTTCTCGACCAACTCGGCGATGGCTTTGAGAGGACTACTTTGCGAGAGCGCGATAATACGGATCGCGTTCCAATCATCGCCGATTCGCAATTTACCCTGCTCTGATCCCATCGCCTTCAGTGCCCTCATCCTCACCTCAGTCACAAGAAATTCCGCCGCTTGAGTACAGAGCAGAGACGACTACGCTCAGCCTGCGGCCAGCCCATTATAGACGATCATCTCAGCGGGCTGCGCCCTTCCCACGGAGACGCAGCTCCTTGAAATCGGCCACTAGTTCTTCCTCGTCAACATCCGCGAGTGCACTGGCAAGACGGTCCGCTGCTTCCTTCAGTTCGGACATATGGGCTGTCTTAGGACGCTTTCGACGCGTGGGAACGTAGACACCGAGAGTCTCGCCGCGCCGCGTGACAGCAACGCGGTACTGATTCCAAGAAGCTAGCGATTCGTCCGCGGAACTCACGCACGCCGACTTTAATTGTCGTTATGGTGCTATTCCTAATGTACCCGATAATGTACATATCGAGGCGACATCGCCCAGCACTTTGGGTGCAGGATTGGGTGCAACTAAAGAGGTAAGAATGGCTCCGAATTCTCGGTAAGCGACACCAGATAGGGCACTTAGATTTTTGATCTCCTCGGCTGTTAACCGAAGGGTTGCTAGTTCGAATCTAGCCCGGGGAGCCACTAACGAACAATGGCCCGCGCCGAAACTGCTTTCTTGACATGGCTATTTTATATAGCTATCATTCAAAGGATGAAGGTGAGCGTAGCGGATGCTAAGAACAAGCTTCCCGAGCTGATCAAGGCCGCC
>QHYM01000472.1 GCA_003223295.1 Acidobacteriota bacterium
AGTGTTGGCTGAGGTAGGAATTAAGTAGGTGCAGAGCAGCGTTGAAGCGTTTCTGGCCGAGAGCGGGATGGGAAGGGTAATTCGCATTGGTTTTTGAGGGCGAAAGCGAGCCCGCGGCGCCATTCGAAGAGTCCACAGGCAGGAGGCCACGATGTGGATTTCCAGGACGAGCAGAAGTGTCGGACGAGGTGGCGCGGAATACCTCAGGGCGACATGCTGGCGGGAGAGACTTCACTATAGAGTTCCGCAGCGATGAGCCGGGCCCAGAAGATTTGCGTCTTACCTTGACGTGCGGCGGGCTTCACATTGCGCGTCAGGAAGACATGGAAAATGTTGTAAGCCAGGAAGGCCACCAGCAAAAAGCATTCGATGGCGTCAGGATCATGCTTGAACACATGATCGGAGTGCCATTCGTTGGTCAACTCGTTGAAGCCATAATTCTCGATATCCCATCGCTGGTGCCCCAAATGGACGATGCGATCGACGGGAACTTGAGCCGGTGGCAGGGTGGTCGCCCAGATCCAGTCACTCGTTTGTGGTTCGTCCTGCTTGTCGAGTTGTCGACGAACCGTGTAGGTCTCCAGGGAACGAACGACGCGCACCGGGGCCTGCACCTGGGGCCAGGAGAGTAAGTCTGGAAAATCCCACCAGGAGCACTGGCGGGATCGATAGCTACCCGGCTGAGGCGCCACATGGTCGAATAATCCGGCCACGTCTTGATACAGATTGCGCCGTTCTTCCTTGAGCACCACCAGAACGTGTTTGCCGCGAGCGAGCAGAAAGTTGAAAAACCGGGCCTTGGCATAAAGCGCGTCGGCGAGCACCAAATCGAAGGCCCGCGGATAGGCGGGAATCACGCGCGCCAATAAGCGCAGGGCCGTTTCCACTTCATCCTCTCCGGGCCGCTGCGGCTCATGATCCAAGAGCAAGCGCACCGTCTCCCGTCCCGGCAGTGCCCTGGACAGCAACAGCAAGGTAACCTGCCGATGATAAAACTGGATGCGATCGCCTCCCGCACCATGAATGGTGCGCTGCAAACAGCCGGAACAATGACGCAGGTAGCTGGCGTGGCTTTCGTGACCGTCGAGAACGGCGCATGGACGCGTCCCAGAGTGTCTGCGCTGAAGGCCGGCTCTCCGAGCCAACGCTGCCAGAAGCGGGCCCGACCGACCTGTTCCCAAGCGTTGCTGCTGCCCATCCTGGCCCAAAACAACACCAGCGACGATTTCACCACTGCCGTTGTGGAAATGCGCGGTCTCTCTCTTCGGTCAGAAACCAGGGTGACGATGCCTTTGGAAAGTTGAAAGATTTTTTCCGCATAGGCGGTCAGGCGGCGAAGAACGATTAGCGTTTCTTTTCCTGAAGCCGTTTCCATTCCAGCTCGGAAACTTCTTCAATCAGTTCCTGCATCAAGCGATAGTCGTTAACCGCTTGGCGAACGCGTTGCTGCCAGGCTTTGGGGACACAGATTTGGCGAAGCTTCCCGGCTTGGCTCTGCACCAGGTACAAAGACTTATGCAGTTCCCCTCGGGCGCAACGGCAATTGGCCTTGCCGCAGGTACCCGCACGTTCTGAGAGAGTGCCACGAAGAAACCATTGACCGGAGGAGAGCTGCGCAATGCGGGAACGGAAGTTGCGCTCGACGGCGGAGAGTTTGGAACGGTTGAGACGGTCGCTCATACCTTATACATATTACATATACAAGATACAAAGAAAAGTCAAGAGCAAAAACACAATGCGAATTTGCTCTCTGAGCGTACCTCGGCTAAAAGATGAATGGAATCAAACAGTTTGGTCGGTTAACAATCTTCGTTGCGGAACCGCTGTCGCTGCGTACCGGGGCCGCGAAAGGGGGGAGTTTTTCAACGCATCAAGACATTCGAATTAAGCGCGGAGCGTAAACTCCGTTTGGGCGACTTGCCCAGTCATAAGGTCGTGAGAGTTTATTTTCCAGCGCCCTTTGAGGTCACTGTAAGCAAGGTGGAAACGCTCCAGATGAGGTGTGGATTCGACCCGCACATTTCGCGCGTAAAGCTCGTAGGGTTTGCCCTCGGGCGTCACGAATTCCAGTCGAACGATTCGAAAGGCTCCTTCCGGCAATGGTGACTCGTTCCCGAGCGTTACAATCAGTGATCTGCCTGGTTGGGCCTCGGCGGGAGACTCGACGCGGAGTTTCGGAATGGGTTCGGGAGCGCGCGTCAGCATCAGGGGACTCCAGGGATCAAGAGTCATTTGGATTTTGGCTACGGTGCCGAGGTCGCGTTTGCCTCGGATGTCGTAGGTCGCCATTGGACCAGACCAGGCGACCGTGACTTGGACCTCTTTTTCGAGCAGGGAATTATCGATCGCACCGGCCCATTCGCGCTCCGGTTGGGTCGGCAAATTCTCCCAGCCACCGTCATCGAACTGGGGATTGCGGAAGACGGCCACGTG